>NZ_JBEYJD010000003.1:0-100901 GCF_040636125.1 Streptomyces sp. NPDC006733
AACTGCACCGACAGACCGTGCAGCTCCATGTAGTCGCGGTAGGCGTTCGCGGCGAAGATCTCGTTCGCCGCCACCGAGACCCGGTTGCCGACCGTGACCACCTGCATCTCGATCACGTCGACCTCACCGGAGTCCTCCGGACGGAAGAAGTCCGCCAGGCACAACCGCCGCCCACGCCGCTGGCGCGGGAAAGTGAACCGGGTCCGCTCCCCACCGTCCTCACCCAGGATGATCAGGTCATCGCCCTTGGACACGCACGGGAAGTAGCCGTAGACGATCGCCGCCTCCAGCATGTTCTCCGTGTGCAACCGGTCCAGCCACATCCGCAACCGCGGCCGGCCCTCGCTCTCCACCAACTCCTCGTACGAGGGGCCGTCACCACGCGTGGACTTCAACCCCCACTGGCCCTTGAAGAGCGCGGCCTCGTCGATCCAGGCCGCGTAGTCCTTGAGCGGGGTGCCCTTGATGATGCGGGTGCCCCAGAACGGCGGCGTGGGGACCGGGTTGTCGACGACCACGTTCGAGCGGACCGAACCGCGTTCCTCGTCCGGCTCCTCGACAACGAGCGCGGGACGGGCGGCGACCCGCCGCTGCTTCAGCTCGGGCAGCACCGCCCCGGGCACGCCGCGCTTGACGGCGATCAGCGCGTCCATCAGCCGCAGGCCCTCGAAGGCGTCACGGGCGTAGCGGACCTCGCCCTCGTAGATCTCGTGCAGATCCTGCTCGACGTAGGCGCGGGTGAGCGCGGCGCCGCCGAGGATGACGGGGTAGTCGGCGGCCATCTTGCGGGCGTTGAGCTCCTGGAGGTTCTCCTTCATGATCACGGTGGATTTCACGAGGAGCCCGGACATGCCGATCACGTCGGCCCTGTGCTCGGTCGCCGCCTCCAGGATGGCCGCCACCGGCTGCTTGATACCGAGGTTCACGACGTTGTAGCCGTTGTTGGACAGGATGATGTCGACCAGGTTCTTGCCGATGTCATGCACGTCCCCGCGCACGGTCGCGAGCACGATCGTGCCCTTGCCCTCCGCGTCGGACTTCTCCATATGCGGTTCGAGATAGGCGACAGCGGTCTTCATGACCTCAGCCGACTGGAGTACGAACGGCAGCTGCATCTGGCCGGAGCCGAACAGCTCGCCGACGACCTTCATGCCCTCCAGCAGGGTGTCGTTGACGATCTGCAGAGCCGACTGCCCGGTCAGCGCCTCATCGAGATCGCCCTCCAGGCCGTTCTTCTCCCCGTCGATGATTCGCCGCTGCAACCGCTCGTCCAGCGGCAGCGCCGCCAACTCCTCCGCCCGCCCGGCCTTCACGGACTTCATGTCGACGCCCTCGAACGCCTCCAAGAAGGCCTGGAGCGGGTCGTAGCCCTCCCGCCGCCGGTCGTAGACCAGATCCAGCGCGATCTCCCGCTGCTCCTCCGGGATCCGCGCAATCGGCACGATCTTCGCCGCGTGCACGATCGCGGAATCCAGGCCGGCCTCGACGCACTCATTGAGGAAGACCGAGTTCAGGACGACGCGGGCGGCCGGGTTCAGGCCGAAGGAGATGTTCGACAGGCCCAGCGTCGTCTGCACCAGCGGATGCCGGCGCTTCAGCTCACGAATCGCCTCGATCGTGGCGATCCCGTCCTTGCGGGACTCCTCCTGACCCGTCGCGATCGTGAACGTCAGGCAGTCCACGAGGATGTCGCACTCGTTGATCCCCCAATTGGTCGTGAGATCGTTGATAAGGCGTTCGGCGACGGCAACCTTGTGCTCGCTGGTGCGGGCCTGGCCTTCCTCATCGATGGTCAGCGCGATCAGCGCGGCACCGTGCTCGGAGGCCAGCGCGGTCACCTGCGCGAAACGTGAGTCAGGTCCGTCGCCGTCCTCGTAGTTGACCGAGTTGATGACGGCCCGCCCGCCCAGCTTCTCCAACCCCGCCCGCAACACCGGCACCTCGGTGGAGTCCAGCACGATCGGCAGGGTGGAAGCGGTGGCGAAACGCCCCGCCACCTCGGCCATATCCGCAGCCCCGTCGCGGCCGACGTAGTCCACGCACAGGTCGAGCAGGTGCGCACCCTCGCGGATCTGGTCGCGGGCCATCTCCACGCAGTCGTCCCAGCGGCCCTCCAACATCGCCTCACGGAACTTCTTCGACCCGTTGGCGTTCGTCCGCTCACCGATCGCGAGATACGACGCGTCCTGCCGGAAGGACACCGACTGGTACAGCGACGCGGCACCCGGCTCGAATGCCGGGTTGCGCGGTATGACCTCCAGCCCCCTGACCCGCTCGACGACCTGCCGCAGGTGCTCCGGCGTCGTGCCGCAGCAACCCCCCACCAGCGACAACCCGTACTCGCGCACGAACGTCTCGTGCGCGTCGGCCAACTCCTCCGGCGACAGCGGGTAGTGCGCCCCGTCCTTGCCCAACACCGGCAGGCCGGCGTTCGGCATGCACGAGACGGCGATCCGCGCGTGCTGCGCCAGATACCGCAGGTGCTCGCCCATCTCGGCCGGGCCCGTCGCGCAGTTCAGGCCGATCATGTCGATGCCCAGCGGCTCCAGCGCGGTGAGCGCCGCACCGATCTCCGACCCGAGCAGCATCGTGCCCGTCGTCTCGACGGTCACATGCGTGATGATCGGCAGTACGGTCCCCAACTTCCGCATCGCGCGGTGCGCTCCCAGGACCGCGGCCTTGGTCTGGAGCAGATCCTGACTGGTCTCCACCAGGATCGCGTCCGCGCCGCCTTCCACCAGTCCGGCCACGTTGGCCTCGTAACCGTCCCGGAGCACTGCGTACGGCGCGTGGCCGAGGGTTGGCAGCTTCGTGCCGGGGCCGACGGAGCCGAGCACCCAGCGCGGGCGGTCCGGCGTCGCGAAGTCGTCCGCCACCTCACGCGCCAATCGCGCGCCGGCAACCGACAGCTCGTGAATGCGGCCCGGGATGTCGTACTCCCCCAGCGCCGCCAGGTTCGCCCCGAACGTGTTCGTCTCGACGCAGTCCACACCCGCCGCGAAGTACTCCTCGTGCACCGACCGCACGATGTCCGGACGGGTCACGTTCAGAACCTCGTTGCACCCCTCCAGATTCTCGAAGTCGTCCAGCGACGGATCCTGCGCCTGCAACATCGTGCCCATAGCGCCGTCGCCCACGACCACCCTGGTCGCGAACGCCCGGCGCAGGTCGCGTCCCCGGCCGGTCATGACAGCCCCGCAAGGGCGGGCTCGATCTCGACCGCGGCGGCCACGCCGTACGTGCGCTCCAGCCGGTGCAGCAGTTCGACGGCGCCGAGCTTGTACTCCTGGGGGCCGACGGATTCGAGGACCGCGGTGGCGAGGACGCAACCGAGCTGTGCCGCCGGTTCGAGGGACAGTCCGGCACCGGTGCCGGCCAGGAACCCCGCCCGGAAGCCGTCACCCACGCCGGTGGGGTCGCCGGGGGTCAGGGTCAGTACCGCGGGGACGTTCAGCGGGGGCTGGTCCTGGCGCGTGATGACGACCCCGCCGGGGCCCAGGGTGGTGATCCAGGTGCCGACCTGCTGGAGCACCTGCTCCGCGGTCCACCCGGTGCGCTCTTGGAGCAGCGCCGCTTCGTACTCGTTGGTGAACAGGTAGGTGGCGCCCTTCACCAGGCGTCGGGCCTGCTCGCCGTCGAGGCGGGCCAGCTGCTGGGAGGGGTCGGCGGCGAACGGCAGGCCGAGGCGTCGGCACTCGTCGGTGTGGCGCAGCATGGCGTCGATGTCGTCGGGTGCGATCACGGCCAGTTCGGCGGTTCCGGCGACCGGGGCGAGGTCGATGTGCTTCGCCTCGGACATGGCGCCGGCGTAGAACGTGGCGATCTGGTTCTGGTCGGCGTCGGTGGTGCACACGAACCGGGCGGTGTGGAGGGTTTCGCTGACGCGGACGGATCCGGTGTCCACCCCGGTCTCGCGCAGCCATGCGTCGTAGTCGGCGAAGTCCTTGCCCGCCGCGCCGACGAGCACGGGCCGCAGGCCCAGTCGGGCCAGGCCGACGGCGATGTTGGCGGCCACTCCCCCGCGCCGCACCTCCAGGGTGTCGGCGAGGAAGGACAGGGAGACCCGGTCGAGGTGGTCGGGCATCAGTTGGTCGGCGAAACGTCCGGGGAAGACCATCAAGTGGTCGGTGGCGATCGATCCGGTGACGGCGATACGCACGACGTCATCTCCTCTTCCTGTGGATGGGGGTCGTCCGGTGTGGGGGTACCTGTCCTTCGGGTAGTGGGACGGCCGGAGGGGCGGTGTGGGGGCCGGTTTCCCGGCGCCGGGGGTCGGGAGCCCGCGGTCAGAGGCCTGCGGCCTCGCGCAGGGCTGCGGCGCGGTCGGTGCGCTCCCAGGTGAAGTCGGGGTGCTCCCGGCCGAAGTGGCCGTACGTGGCCGTCTGGGCGTAGATCGGACGCAGCAGGTCCAGGTCGCGGATGATGGCAGCCGGACGGAGGTCGAAGACGGTGGCGATGGCGTGCTCGATGCGGTCGACGGCGACCTTGGCGGTGCCGAAGGTCTCGACGAACAGGCCCACGGGTTCGGCCTTGCCGATCGCGTAGGCGACCTGGACCTCGCAGCGCTCCGCGAGCCCGGAGGCGACGACGTTCTTGGCCACCCAGCGCATCGCGTACGCGGCCGACCGGTCCACCTTCGACGGGTCCTTGCCGGAGAAGGCACCCCCGCCGTGCCGGGCCATCCCGCCGTACGTGTCGATGATGATCTTCCGGCCGGTCAGTCCCGCGTCGCCCATCGGACCGCCGATCTCGAAGCGTCCGGTGGGGTTGACGAGCAGCCGGTGGCCCTCCGTGTCGAGCTTGATGCCCTCGTTGGCGAGTTCGGCCAGGACGTGGTCGACGACGTACTCGCGGATGTCCGGGGTCAGCAGGCCGTCGAGGCTGATGTCGGCGGCGTGTTGCGAGGACACGACGACGGTGTCGAGCCGTACCGGCCGGCTGCCCCGGTACTCGATGGTGACCTGCGTCTTGCCGTCCGGTCGCAGGTAGGGGATCGAGCCGTCCCTGCGGGCCTGGGAGAGGCGGCGGGAGAGCCGGTGGGCCAGTTCGATGGGCAGCGGCATCAGGTTGGGGGTCTCGTCCGTGGCGTAGCCGAACATCAGGCCCTGGTCGCCCGCACCCTGCTGGTCGAGTTCGCCGTCCTTGTCGCCGGTGCGGTGTTCGTAGGCGTGGTCGACGCCCTGGGCGATGTCGGGTGACTGGCTGCCGAGGGAGACCGAGACGCCGCACGACGCGCCGTCGAAGCCCTTCAGCGAGGAGTCGTAGCCGATCTCCAGGATCTTGGCGCGCACGAGTTGGTCGATGGGCACGTAGGCGGACGTGGTCACCTCGCCCGCGATGTGCACTTGACCGGTGGCGATCAGGGTTTCGACGGCGACCCGGGCGGTGGGGTCCTGCTCCAGCAGGGCGTCCAGGATGGTGTCGCTGATCTGGTCGGCGATCTTGTCAGGGTGGCCTTCGGTCACGGACTCGGAGGTGAACAGGCGTGTCGACATCAGTAAGGTCCTTCGGTCAGCGGGTGGTCGGTTCGGTGCCGGGCGTGGTCGGTGCGGTGGCGAACGGGGACGGTGCGGCCAGGGCCCGGGTGACGAGCGCTTCGGCGGCGCCGGTGTAGGCGGTGGGGTCGAGCAGGTTCTCCAGGGCCTTGTCGTCGAGGCAGCGGGCGACGTCCGGGTCCGCGCGCAGGAGGTCGGACAGCGGCCGACCGTCCTGGACGGCCGTCCGGGAGGCGGCGCTGAGCAGGGCCTTGGCGCGGGCCCGGCCCAGGTGCGGGGCCAGGACCGCCGCCAGGCGTTCGGTCACCACCTGGCTGCCGGTCAGCGCCAGGTTCTCGCGCATCCGGCCGGGGCTGACGACAAGTCCGGCGGCGAGCTCGGCGGCCGTGTGGGCGGCGCCGCCCGTCAGCCGCAGGCTCTCGCGCAGCAGCAGCCATTCGGCGTGCCAGGGGCCGGCCGAGCGCTCGTCCTCGGAGATCAGGCACTGGGTCAGTCCGGTGGCCAGCAGGGGGACCTGCAGGGCCGCGCTGCGGATGAGGGTCGCCAGCACGGGGTTGCGTTTGTGGGGCATCGCCGAGGAGCTGCCGCGCCCGGCGACGGCGGGCTCGGTGACCTCGCCGATCTCGGTCCGGGTCAGCACCTGCACATCGGCGGCGATCTTCCCCAGCGCCCCGGCGGTGAAGGCCAGAGCCGCCGCCACGTCCGCGACGGGGGTGCGCAGCGCGTGCCAGGGCAGGACCGGGCGGGCCAGGGAGGTCTCGGCGGCGAACCGGTCGACGAGCAGGTCGACATAGCGATCCGGGTCGTCCGGCGGACCGTCGGGCGTCGCGTACTCCAGGTAGCCGGCCAGGGTGCCCGCCGCGCCGCCGAGCGAGACCGGCAGCGTCCGCTCCACGGCGCGCAGCCGGAATCCGGCGTCCAGGACCAGGGCCCGCCAGCCCGCGGCCTTGAGTCCGAACGTGGTCGGGACCGCGTGCAGGGCCAGGGTGCGGCCCGCCATGACGCTGCCGCGGTGCTGTTCGGCGAGCAGGGCCAGGTCCGCGGCGGTCCGCTCCAGGTCGGCGCCGATCAGCCGCAGCGCGTCGCGGCACACCAGCATGACGCCGGTGTCCAGGACGTCCTGGCTGGTCGATCCCCGGTGCACGTACTCGGCCGCGGCGGGGTCGGTGGCCGCGACCGCCGCGGTGAGGGCCTGGACCAGGCCCACGACGGGGTTGGCGGTCTCCCGGCAGGCCCGGGCCAGCGCGCGCAGGTCCATCCGCTCGGCGCGGGCGGCGCGGGTGATCGCCTCGGCGGCCGGTGCGGGCATCGTGCCCAGCGCCGCCTGGGCGCGGGCCAGCGCCGCCTCCGCGTCGAGCATCGCCTGGAGCCACGCGCGGTCGCAGACCGCCTCCTCGACCAGAACGCCGACGCGTACCGGGGACAGCAGCCCGCTGTCGGTTCCGCCGTCGAAGTCCTCGCTCATGACGCCACCTCCGCCAGGCCGTCGTGGTAGTGCCCGGCACCGCGGCCGGCCCGGGCGGGGACCAGGGCCAGCACCGCGTGGGCGATGGCGTCGGAGTCGCCGAGTGTCACGGAGTTGACGCCGGGCCGGATCCCGGCCGCCGTCACCCAGTGCACGGATTCGGTGGGGACGCCGTAGGCGAAGCGCCGGGGGTGGGCGCGGCCGTGGACGTCCACCGTGCGGTAGGGGCGTTCGGTGACGGCCAGGCCTCCGGTCTCGTACTCGGTGCCGCAGCTTCCCTCCAGCCGGTACGGGACGGCCTGTCCGCTGGTGAGCAGATGGCGCAGCAGGGCGTCGCCGGTGCGCCGGAGGTCGGGTTCCGGCAGCCGGGCCTCGATCAGGACGCCGGAGCGGACGGGTTCGGTGCCGAGGGTTTTGGAGACGGCCACGAACGCGGGGTGGCGGCCGGTGTCGATCCCGATCTCCAGGTCCGGGCCGATGATGTCCACCACCCCGGCCTCGATCAGGGCCCGCAGTTCCTCGATGCGCGAGACGGGCGGGCCGATGGACAGGTAGGCGTTGAGCGGGGTGTACCAGCCCTGGAGGTCGTCGCGGTAGGAGTTGCCCTCCAGGCCGCCGTGGTCGACCGCGAGCCGGATCTCGTTGCGCAGATCCCGCAGCACGTCCAGGGCCGCTTTGACCGGTCCGCTGAGGTTGCCGGCCCGGGCGTCGCGCACGTCCTGCGCCAGGTGGTCGAGGAGCCAGTCCCGGAAGGTGTGGCGCTCGTCGAACCGGCGGTCCGCGAGCGGCCGGGACAGGGCCTTCCAGTTCCAGCGGTCGCCTTCGGCGATGCCGAAGTCGTCGAGCACGATCCGTTCGCTCTCTCCGGCTTCCGCCCCCAGGTAGCGGCGGACGAAGCTCAGGGCGGCGGTGGTCTGGCCGCGCGCGATCAGCAGCGTCTCGTAGTAGACGCTCTCGACCTCCTTGGCGATCAGCGGCCACAGGTCCGTTCCGAAGTGGACGCGCTCGGCGTCGACGGCGCGGCGGCGCAGCCGGCCGATCGTCAGCGGAGTGAGCACCCGGGGGATGTACCGCCCGTGCGCGCCCTTCTCGTTCTCGCCGCGTGCGTGGTAGGGCAGGCCGCGCCGGGAGCCGGCCCGGATGTGCGGCTCCTGTCCCGACGGGTGGTAGACGAGCGTGCCGTCCGGCCGCGGTTCGAAGGTGCCGCCGCGCCCGCGGGTGAGCAGGGCCATCTGGTCGAAGAAGTTCAGCCCCAACCCCCGCACCAGGACGGTCTGTCCGGCCTTGACGGCGCACAGGTCGAGGTCGGCGGGGTTGGCCGGGCCCTGGTACGTCAGGCCGTGGGCGGCGGCGGTGCGGGCCCACTCCTCCTCGCGGGCGGTCGGGCGGGACGGTACGTGCCCCTGGGCCAGGACGACGGCGTCCAGCCCCCGCAGCCGGGTGCCGTCGGCCAGGGTGAGGGTCTGCGCGGTGCCGGGGACACCGCCGGTGTCCTCCAGCGCCACGGCCCGGGTGCGGTGTTCGCGCACGGTGCAGTGGTCCGGCGCCCTGTCCCGCACCTGCTGGTAGACGTCCGCGAGGTAGCGGCCGTAGAAGGCGCGGGTGGGGTAGGAGTCGGGGGCGAGGTCGCGGGCCTCGGCCCGGGTGCGGTCGTCGTAGCGGTCCGTGCGGTCCGCCAGCACGGCGGACCGGGCCCATTCGTACAGGCTGGGGCCGTGTTCGACGGGCCCGTCCATCTCGACGCTGTCGTCCGTGAAGACGGTGACCTGCGAGGCGACGGTGTTCATCAGCAGCAGCGCGGACTGCGTGGTCCGCCAGACCCGCCCGGGGCCGGGCGGGAAGGGGTCGACGACGTGGATGACGACCGATCGGTGGGACGGGCGGGCGCGTTCGTTGGCGCAGAGCCGTTCCAGGACCGACAGTCCGCGCGGTCCCGCGCCCACCACGCAGATTTCCAGATCTCGTGCGGTCATATCCGCCTCCCGGTCGTGGGCCGTCCGGCCCCGGTCACTCGTGCCACCAGATCGCCCGGGTCGGTGGGCAGCTGGTTCCCGCGCCAGGCGACGTGCTGGTCCGGTCGGATGAGGACCAGGTCCCGTTCGTACAGGTCACGGGCGGGCCGGTCCTCGACGTCCAATATCTGCAAGGGCATGCCGTGCGCCTGGGCCGCGGCGAGCAGCGGTTTGCCGCTGGGGGGTTCGGGACCGAGGCGCAGCAGGGTGTAGCCGGGCGTGAAGCGGTCGAACAGGGAGCTGCCCTGCCCGTGCCAGTCGTCCAGCCACAGGTGGGGGGTGCGGCCGCCGGGCACGCTCGTCGGCAGGTACAGGCCCCAGGGGTCGCCCGGGGTCTCGGCGTCCGCGTCGGGGGCGATGATCGGTGATCCGTCGTAGCGGACGCCGAGCTGGACCCCGATGGAGTCCGTGCGTTCGCCGTGGCAGCGCAGCAGGCCGCCGACCCGGTCGCGGGCCTCCACGCCCTCGGGGGTGTCGGCGTCCAGGGCGGCCGGCCGCTCGATCCCGGCGACCGCGTGGTGCAGTTCCCGGGCGGCGGCGGTGTTGCGCAGCGCGATCGGCCGGCGTTCGCTGCCGTACGTCGCGAGCAGGTCCGGGCCGCCCCAGCCCTGCAGGACGGCGGCGAGTTTCCAGGCGAGGTTGGCGGCGTCGTCGACCCCGGTGTTCAGTGCGAACCCGCCGTCCGGGGTCGACGGGTGGGCGGCGTCGCCCGCCAGCAGGACGCGTCCTTTGACGAAGCGCTCCGCGACCAGCGACGCGCCGGGCGACCAGGAGCTGTGGCCGAGCACCTCGACGGGCAGGTCGGTGCCCGCGGCCCGGCGGACCAGGTCGGTGAGTCGGGTCGCGTCGGCGGTGTCGGGGTCCACCGAACTGGTCAGCAGCAGGAACTCGTCCTTCCCGTTGAGCGCGACGAGGTTGGCGAGGAGGTCGGCGTTCATCGCCCAGTAGCTTCCGGCGGGCCGCCCGGCGAGCACCTCGTGGTGGAAGGTGGGCAGGCGCAGGTGCGCCGCGGTCCCCCGGGGTGCGGTGTCCGGCCGGCCGGGCGGCCCGGCGGGACGGCCCTCGTAGTGGATGCCCAGCTCCTGCTGGACGAAGTCGGGCCCTTCGTCGCTGACGACGGCGTACGACGCGACCCACTCCTCGTCGGGGTGGCCCGGGTGCCCGGCGCGGACGCGGACCTGCTCGGCGTCCTGATCGAGCCCGGTGATCTGCCGGCCGCCGCACAGGCTGATGTTGGGGCGGGTCCTGGCGTGCTCGGCGAGGAAGTCCTCGACGGACGTCTGGTCGGCGCGGTGGACCGGCTCGGGGAGCTGGTCGGTGCGCGGGGCCGCCGCGACCTGCCGCAGCCGCTGGGTCAAGGTGGGCTGCGGCAGCCGGGACATCTCGGGGGTGTTGTACCGGGTGAAGTAGGCGATGTCGGTGGGGTGGCCGCCGGGCAGGCCGAGCCGCCGGATCGGGCCGGACAGACCCAGCCGCCGGTAGTGCTCCATCGTCCGCGCGTCGTGGGTGGCGCCGCGCGGCTCGTCGCGCCGGGGCCGGCCGGTGCCGAAGACCGTGCTGGGGATGCCGTGGTGGTCGAGGAAGAGGGCGAGCATCAGTCCGACCGGTCCGCCGCCGGCGATCGCGACGGGAGTCCGCAGCCGTTCACTCATCTAGTCACGCCCTCCCGGTCGGACCGCCGCGCGCGCACCGCGTGCCAGCGCGAGGTCGAGGGCCGCGCCCAGGGCGGCGGCGGGCCGGACCTGCCCCGCCAGCCAGCGCATCGCGACATGGCCGTCCGGGCGGACCAGGACCGCTCCCTCGTCGCCGTGACCGCGCAGCTCCGTCCAGGCGCCGTCGTCGTCCCAGGGCCCGTCGCCGGTTCCGACGGCGTACGCGGTCACCGGGACCCCGCAGGTGTCCGCCAGCTTCTCGGCGGCCGCGAGCCAGGGGGCGCCGGCCGAGCCGGCGAGCAGCAGGAACGAGCCGCCGGTGAGCAGGTGGTGGGTGGAGATCCGCTGCCCGGCGTGGCGCAGCCAGGCGTGCGGCAGCCGGGCCCCGGGGCGGGCGCCCTGGACGTACTCCAGGCCGAGCGGGTCCTGTACGGGGCGCTCGGTGCCGTCGTCGCCGACGAAGCCGGCGTCCGCGTAGTCGTAGCCCATCTCCAGGCCCAGGTGCTCGGTGGTGATGCGGTTGGTGGCGAAGTACTCGCGCTGCACGGCCCGCCGGGTCGCGCCGTCGGGAGTGTCGGAGAACAGCGCCGTCATCTGGGCGCGGTTCCACTCCGGGCGGGCTCCTTGCACCACCCCGGTGCCCGAGGTGAACGCGATCTGGTTGAACAGCGAGTACAGCGCCCGCTCCACGACCCGTTCGGCCACCGGGCGGCGCTCGGCCTCGTAGCTGTCGAGCAGCGCGGGCTCGGCCCGCCCGTCGAGGACGTGGGCGAGCTTCCAGGCGAGGTTGTGGGCGTCCTGGACGCCGGTGTTCAGACCCAGCGCGCCGGACGGCGGATGGCGGTGGGCGGCGTCACCGACGAGCAGGACCCGGCCGGAGCGGAAGCGCTCGGCGACGGTGCCCTCCACCGGCCAGCGGCTGATGCTGCGGACGTCCATGGGGTGGTCGTCGGGGAGTTTCAGGGTGCGGCGCACCATCTTGACGATCGTCTCGTCGTCGAGGGCGGCCGCGCCCTCGGCGCCGGGCGGCCGGGAGAACATCAGCGTCCACTCCTCGGAGTGCCGCCCCCAGCGGCGCGGTCCCATCGGCACCACGCCGCAGTGCTCCAGCGTCCCGTCGTCCGACAGGCTCGACACGCGGTTGACGACGGCGTCGTCGTACGGGATGAACTGCGAGAAGTCCGCCCGCACATGCAGGTTGATCCACTCCAGGAACGTCGGGGTGCCCGTCATGCGGATGCCGCGCAGCCGGCTGACGGTCTTGCCGCCGTCGGCGGCGATCACGTACCCGGCCCGGATCCGGAACGTCCGGTCGGCGGTGCGGTCCCGCACGGTGGCGGTGACCCCGTCCGCGTCCTCGTCGAGTCCGACCAGCTCGTGGTGGAAGAGCAGCTGCCCGGGGCCCCGTTCCTCCGCGTGCCGGCGCAGCAGCGGCTCCAGCCACCGCTGGCCGAGGTTGGCGTGCGGGTAGGCGGAGGCGCGGGCGTAGCGTTCGGCCAGTTCCCCGCCGCCGTAGGCGCTGGTGCGGTGGAGCACCTTGCGGTCGTAGGGTGCGTCGCCGCCCAGGCTGGACAGCCACACCATCGCCCCGCAGTTCTGCGGCGGGGCGCCTTCGCGGTAGATGTCGTCGGCCACGCCGAGCTGCCCGAACACCTCCATGGTGCGGGCGTTGAGCAGGTGCGCCTTGGGCAGCGTCGAGGTCCCGGGGTGGCGTTCGACGAGCAGGGAGCTGACGCCGAGCCCGGACAGGGCCAGGGAGGCCGTGAGCCCCGACCCGCCTCCGCCCACGATGAGTACGGGGGTGTGCCGGTCGGCCGGATCGGGTCGACGGGATGAGTTCATCACGCTTCCTTCGGTTCGCGTTGTCGCGGGCCGGCCGGACCCCGGGCTACGCCGGTGCCGCGACCAGCAGGCTCGTTTCGAGGGCCATCGGGGTGACGGATTCCAGTCGCAGCCCGGCGCCGTCCAGGACGGCCCGGTAGCCGTCGAGGGTGCGTTCGCGGCCGCCGGCGGCCATGAGCAGGTGCAGGTCCCACAGCAGGGCCAGCAGCCCGGAGCCGTCCGTGGGGATGACCCGCTCCACGATCAGCAGCCGGCCGGCCGCGGGCATCGCCCGGCGGATGACGGAGAGCATCCGCACGCACCGCTCGTCGTCCCAGTCCTGCAGGACCCGGGAGAGCAGATACACATCCGCCCCCGGCGGGACCTCGCGAAAGACGTCCCCGGCGACCGTCTGCCAGCGGTCGGGCCCCACCGCGCCCAGCAGGTGCTCGCGTGCGACGGGGGTCATGTGCGGCAGGTCGAACAGCACACCGCGCAGCTGCGGGTGGGCGCGCAGGACGGTGGCCAGCAGCATCCCGCTGCCCCCGGCGACGTCGACGACGGTGCGGCAGGCGGTGAAGTCGTGGGCCGCCAGGACGTCGGGGAAGAACACGTTGCCGGCGTTCATCGCCTTCTGGAACTTCTCCCCCGCGCCCGGTTCCGTCTCCAGATAGCCGCGCAGCGGGGTGCCGAAGGCCACGGCGAACCCGGAGGTGCCGGTGCGCAGTGCGGGGACCACCTGTCCCCAGGCGCGGTGGAACTCCTCGCCGTAGATGACCGCCATGTCGCGCATCGAGCGGGCGTCGTCCGCGCGCAGCAGTTCGCTGACCGCGGTGAGCCGGTAGCCGTCCGCGGTGTCCTCGAAGACGCCCATGGCGGTCGCCAGCCGCAGCAGGCGCTCGATGCCGTCCTCGTCGCAGCCGGCCGCCGCGGCGATCTTCGCGGCCGTGGTGTGGCCGGCGGCGATGTGGTCGGGGAGGTTGAGTGCCGCGACCGCGTAGAGCGCTTGGGCCTGCCAAGCGCCGGTGAGGATGTCCACCACGCGGCGTGCGGGGTGCCCGTCGGCCATGTCGTCGAACCTTTCGGTGGGTGGGTCGTGGCAAGGGGGCGCCGGACGGGCCCTGGGGGCGGGCGGTGGCGTGTGCGGCCGGCCCTACGCCGTGGGCAGGTGCTGTGCGCGGCGGGCGGTGCCCTCCGCCGCGGGCCGGCTGAGCAGGTCCTGGTGCGCCGTGCGCAGCTGCCGCTTGAGGACCTTGCCGGTCGGGCCGACCGGCAGGCCGCCGCGGTCGGGGGCGACGACGAGGGCGCTCAGCGGGGCCAGTCCGCGTGCGGCCAGCGCCTGGTTGCAGTGCTCCAGCAGCTCCTCGGGGGCGTCGTGGGGGCCAGGGCCGTCGGCGTACAGGACCACGGCGGCCGGCCGCTGGGCCCCGGGGGCCTCGGGGTCGTCCACGGCGACGACCGCGGCGTCCAGCGCCTGGGTGGTGAGCAGCACCACCTCTTCCAGGGGCAGGCTGTACACCGGGCCGTCGGCGGTGCGGATCACGTCGGGGGTGCGGTCGAGGTGGTACCACTGGCCGTCGCCCTCGCGGCGGACGACGTCCCCGGTCAGGAAGTAGCCGTTGCGCACGGACTCCTTGCCCAGGTCGGGGTCGTCCCAGTAGCCGGGGGTGATGCTGGGGGTGCGGACCGCGAGCAGTCCGGCCTCGCCGTCCGGCAGCGGCCGGCCCTGCTCGTCGAGGACCGCGGCGTCCTGCACGGCCTTGATGGGACGGCCGATGAGCCGCCCGAAGCGGGCCGACTGCGGGGTGAAGACCTGCCGGAACAGCACCATGCCCATCTCGGAGGAGCCCAGCCCGTCGACGTACGCCGAGCCGGCCAGCGCCTTGTTGCCGTCGCGGCGGGTGCCCAGCGCGGTCAGCGGGCGGATGTGGCGTTCGTGGGAGGCGTCGCCCATGCCGTTCCAGGTGTGGATGTTGCGGGCCGCCTCCGGGGTGATGCGGGTGGGGTCGATCTCGGCCAGGGTCAGCGGGAAGCCCAGCACGAAGGTGGGGTGGAACCAGTTGACGGCCCGTGCGGTCGAGGCGCCGTCCGCCCCGTCCAGCAGCAGCGTCGGGATGCCCAGCATCAGGGCCATGCTGAGGTAGCTGATGCCCGCCGAGTGGCTGTGCGGCAGCGCGGTCAGCATCCGGTCGGAGCGCAGCGAGGGGAAGGTCCACAGGCGTTCGCGCTTGCCGTTGAAGAACGAGCGGTGGGTGAAGACCGGGGCCTTGGGCCGCCCGGTGGTGCCCGAGGAGTGCGAGATCATCACCAGGTCGTCGGGCTGGTGGCGGTAGGGGAACGCGGTCAGCGGCGCGGGCGGCAGCGGAGCCGTCTCGTCGAGCCGGACGATGTCCTCCGTCAGCAGCGGCCGGTCGGGCGCCGCGTCCGGCACCGACCACGACGCGGCGCAGCCGGCCAGCAGGTCCGCGTCGCCCACCAGGACCGTCGCCTTGGTGCGGCGGAAGTACTCGGCCGCGGTGTCGATGGCCATGACGGGGTTGCAGTGCACCGCGACCGCGCCGAGGCTGGTGATCGCGATGTGGTGCAGCAGTCCGAGCAGCCCGTCGCGGGTGAAGACCCCGACGTGGGCGGCCGGGCGCACCCCGTGGGTGCGGTACCAGTGGGCGTAGCGGATCGCGGTGACGCGGATGTCGTTGAGGGACACGCCGGGCATCTCGCCCTCGTCCCAGGTCGGTGACGTGGTGTCGGGGTGGAACAGGATCGGCCGGTCCCGGTCGCGGGCGGTGCGCCAGGTGTGCCAGAAGAAGTCGCCCGCACCGAGCTGGCGGTCCGTCGCCAGGCGCAGGCGCTGGGTGACGGTGCGGTGGGTCCCGAGGAGGTTCATCCGTGTGCCTTTCTTACTCGTGCCGTCGGTGGGGAGCGTTCAGCCCTCGGGGCAGAGGGACCCGGCCCGGGACGCGTTGAGCGTGATGCGCAGCCACTCGCCCAGCGCCCGGGTGCGGATGTCGCAGGGGATGCCGCCGCCGGCGGCCAGGGGGGCCGCGCCGCGCAGCGCGTGGGCCAGCCGGCGGCCGAACCCGGGGTCGGCGGCGGTCAGCCCGGATTCCGCGAACCGGCTGCGCAGCCGTTCCACCAGGGTCTGGGCGTCGGGGCCGAACTGGATCGAGCAGATGCCCGCGGACGTCGTGCCGACCAGGAGCAGGCCCAGTTCGCACTCGGCGAGCGCGTAGCCGATGCGCTCGCCGCGCCCGTGGTTCTTGAAGGTGCTGGGCGTCATGCCCAGCAGGTTCTGCGCCAGGGCGTAGAAGTTGCCGCTGGAGTTGAACCCGGCCTCGTAGATGGCCTCGGTGATGGTCTCGGTCCTGGGGATCTCCCGCCGCAGCCGGTCGGCGCGGCAGGCGGCGGCGTACGCCTTGGGGGTGACGCCCGTCAGGGCGGTGAACAGGCGGTGGAAGTGGAACCGGCTGAAGCCGGTCGCGTCGGCGAGCTCGCTGAGCGAGGGGGCCGGGCCCGGCCCTTCCATCAGCCGGCACGACCGGACGACCGCGGCGGTGTGCGGGTCGTACAGCGCCTGGTCCGGCCGGCAGCGCCGGCAGGGCCGGAAGCCCGCGCGCTCGGCGGCCTGGGGGTCGGGGAAGAACACGGTGTTGGCGCGGCGGGCGTGCCGGGACCCGCAGGAGGGCCGGCTGTAGGTGCCGGTGGTCACCACCGAGTAGCAGAACGCCGCGTCGGCGCGCCGGTCCCGGCGCAGCACCGCCCGCCAGCGGGCGTCGTCGTCGGGGAACTCCCGGGTCTGGGGCGGCCCCGCCGCCGCACCCCCCTGGGGCGGGCGCGAGCGGCCGGCCGGTCGTGTTCTGCGCGCCGCGTCGGACGCTCGCTCCCGCATCGGTCACGTCTCCAGGCAGAACTCGTTGATCGGGTAGCCGACGTGGCGGTCCGCGACGGGCAGGTAGCCCAGGACCTTGTCGCCCGGCTTGAGCTCCGTGCTGTTGAGGACGACGCCGCCGGGGCCGAGCACCCGCACGTGCCAGTCGTCCTGCAGGATCAGGTTGGCGGTGCGGCCGTCGGGGCCGGCCGCGTCGATGGAGATGAGCGGACGGCTCTCGATCTTGACGCGCCCCACGACCACCAGCCGGGTCTTGCCGTGGATGTCCACGGCCGTGACCTTGCTGCCGGCCTTCAGCTCGCTCAGGTAGTTGGTGCGCTCGTTCTGGCCGAGGGTGTAGGAGTGGATGGCCCCGGCGTTGACCCGGAAGGGGCGGGTGGGCATGTAGGGCAGCGGGTGGGTCTCGCTGACGCACAGGATCATGCCCTTGGACGACGAGCCGACGAGGATGCCCTCGTCCTTGCCGAAGTAGGCGGCGGTGTCGACGCAGGCCCGGTCGCCCATGCCGACGTGCGCGGTCGCGGTGATCTCCAGTTCGACCAGTTCCAGGTCCGGCACACCGCCCTCGCCGGCCCGCTTGAGGCCGGTGGCGTCGCCGACCGCGGCCGGCGCCATGAGCACGCCGTCGGAGCCGAGTTCGAGGACGCCGTAGATGATCTCCGCTTCCTCGACGTCGTGGGCGACGGTGATCAGGCTGCCCTCGGCCTTGGCGGCGGCCGCGATGACGATCTCCAGCGGGATCTTCGTCGGGTCGCGGAAGTCCAGCACGCTCCACTTCTCGGTGCGGCCGGAGCGGCAGGCCTGCTCCAGCGACTCGGCGTCCACGATCTCGACGTAGCGGCCGAACTCCACCTCGGGGTGGCGCAGCGCCAGCTCGGCGGGCTCGCCGTGCTTGGCCGGCTCGACGATGACGACGTCGGCGGCGCCGAAGTCCTCGGGGAGCTTCTCCCCCTGGGGGAAGAGGATCTTCTTCACGGTCGGCGGGAGGGCGGCGAAGTCCGCCGGGTCGGCGGCGAGGATCCCGTCGATCCGGGCGTGGATCGCCTCTTCGACGATGGCGTCTTTGGCCGATCCGATGGAACGGACGTCTATCCAGCTGAGCTTCACAGGGCACCTGCCATTCGGGCGGAGGGGGTGGGAAGGAGGGGGCCGGGGTGTTTGTGGACGATGCCGGCCAGTTCGAAGACGGTGGCGCGCGGCGCGGTGGCACCGAACACCCGCCGTCCGACGGCCAGTCCGCTGCACCCGACGGCCAGCGCCGAGGTGGCGAAGTCGGTCAGGCTGCCGGAGCGGGCGCCGCCCGCCACGATGATCGGCAGCGGGGAGCTGTCGATCACGTCGGCCATCCGTTCGGCCGGGGAGGCGAAGACCGTCTTGACGATGTCGACCCCGAGGTCGGCGGCGATGTTGACGACATGCGACAGCAGGACGGGGTCGGTGGGGTCGGTGACCCGCGGACCGCGCGGGTAGATCATGGCGAGCAGCGGCATGCCCCAGCGGTCGCACGCCGCGGCGACCGCGCCCAGGTCGGCGAGTTGGGCCGCCTCGGTGTCGGAGCCGATGTTCACATGCACGCTCACCGCGTCGGCGCCGAGCCGCAGGGCGTCCTCGACGTCCCCGACCAGCACCTTGGCGTCGGCGTCCGGGCTGTGGGCGGTACTGGCGCTCAGGTGGACGATCAGCGAGCAGTCCGCGAGCAGTTCGGGGTCGATGACGCGGGCCCGGCCCTTGTGCACGACGATGCCGTCGGCACCGCCGGCCACCACGTCCCGGACCAGTTCGTCGAAGCGGTCGGCGGTGGCGATCGGTCCGTCGGACACGGAGTGGTCGAGCGGCACGAACAGGTACCGGCCGTCCCCGTGTCCGGACAGTCGGGTCAAGCGCAGCAGTTTTCCCGTGGAGCTCGTTCTCATCATCGGGCACTCCCTTGTGCGACACGTGCTGGAGGTCGGCGCTCGGGCTGCGGGCGAACGGAGGTCGTGGATCGACGCGTCGATCCGTCCGCACGACGGCCGGCGGCCGGGCAGCGGTTCGATTGCGCGCGGTACGGCGCCCTGGGACGGGTCGACGACGGTTCCGGAACCGCGGTGGCGCTCCCGTGGGGGCGCCGGTTTCCCGGGTGTTCCGCTGTCGGGCTCTGCCGCTCATCGTCGACCGGAAGACTCTTTTTCAGGAGGTCTTCGTGTCATGCGAATAGCATGTCACCGGGAACACCAGGAATTGCACAGAGTTTCTACAGACAAGCGGAATGCGGAGGTCCAGGAATTTGCGGCACAAAAAAGCGGCGGCACGGACCCTGGGGTCCGTGCCGCCACTGCGTGAAATGGTCGAACCTTTATGACGTCTTTTCCCGCGTCGGCCGGAAGCCGTGGAAGGCGAACAGTCCTGCCGCCACCACCAGGGCGCCCAGCAGATACAGCGCCAGTTGGATCCCGTCGGCCAGGTCGGCCGCGTGGCCGGGGCCCGCGCCGTGCGCGCGGCTGGAGGCGATGGGCACCAGCACGGCCACCCCGACCGCGATGCCCAGCTGGAACGACGTCTGGCGCACACCGGCCGCCAGGCCCTGCTCATGGTTGGCGACGCCCGTGGTGGCAGCGAGGGTGGAGGTGATGGTGGTCGCCATGAACGCCATCCCCATCGGGAGCAGCACCACGGCGAAGAGCCCGATGTTCGGCGCGGCGGACACCTGCGAGGCGACCAGCGCGATCAGCAGACCGGACAGCACCGTCGCGGCCGTGATGGAGCCGCGCAGCCCGATACGGCCGATCAGCCGCCCGACGAAGAAACCGAACGCGATGTTCAGGATTCCGACCGGGGCGACAATGAGTCCGGCTTTCAGCGGCGAGTAATGCAGCACCTGCTGCAGATACATGGTCACCAGCAGGTACGCGGAGCCGGAACTGACCCCGGAGAATACCGAGACGACATTGGCCGCGCGCAGCGTACGGGACCGGAAAAGACCCAGCCGGACCAGCGGCTCGGGGTGCCGGGTCTCGTACCAGAGAAATACCGCGAGCAGAGCGGCACCGGCCAGGAGCGGAATGAGGAATGCGGCCGACGTCCAGCCGGACGCCACGCCCTGCGCGGGTGCCGCGACCACCAGGGAGACCCCGACCGTGATCAGGATCGCGCCCACCACGTCGATGCGGTGCGGCTGCCGGGCGGCACGGGCGATGAACTTCGGCGCGAGCGCGGCCACCAGGAACCCGACGGGCACGGTCGCGTAGAACACGCCCTTCCAGCCCCACTCGCGCACCAGGATCCCGCTCAGCACCAGGCCGCTGACGAAGCCCAGGACGGTCGCGATGCCGAACTTGCTCATCGCCTTGACCCGCTGCGGTCCTTCGGGGACGGAGGTGGTCAGCAGCGCCAGCGCCGTCGGCGCGATCAGCGCCGCCGAGAAGCCCTGCAGGGCGCGGCCGGCCACCAGCATCACCGCGCTCTGGGCCATCCCGCACATCAGGGAGGTCAGCGCGAAGCCGACCATGCCGATCGCGAAGACCCGGCGCCGGCCCAGCAGGTCGCCGATGCGCCCGCACAGGATGAGCGCGCCGCCGAAGGCGACGTTGTACGCGGTGATGACGCCCTGCACCCCCGCCTGCGAGAAGCCGAGCTCCCGCTGGATGTCCGGGATGGCGACCGTCACGATCGAGGCGTCGAGCATCACCATGAACTGCGCGCACAGCATCAGCGCGAGTCCGACTCCCGCCCACCGGGGTCCCGCCTGGCGGGTCGCTGTGTCCGCCGCGGCCGCCGGAGCGTCCGCGCGGGCCGTGGTCCGCACCTGCATGACGAGGTCCCTTCTCGTTTGACGTCCTGGCCGACGTGAGCCGGTGAAGACAGAACACCGGCCACGTCCGATCGGTTGCACGGCGCCGCACCTTTTCCTGCCGGCCGCGCGCAAAGGACGCGATCACCTCTCCACTGTGCTCCGCCGCCGCGGCCGGTGCTGGCGGGAATCGGACACGGCACTCCGCCGGATCCGGACACCCCAGCGCCCGCAGGAAACACCGTTGACCTGCGCAGACGTGGCGATGATGATTCGGCCGCAACAACCTGAGCGCGCCGGAGCGGGCAGATCCGTAGCCTGCTGCGGTCAGCGCTCGCAGACTCGCACCGAGGACGGTCGGCATGCCGGAACACGACGTCACCGCACGCACTCCCGTCGCCATCATCGGCGGCGGACCCGTCGGCCTGGCCCTCGCCCTGCTGCTGGACGCCCAGGGCGTGCCGTGCGTGGTGTTCGACGAGGGCGACGCCTCCTTCGACCACCCGCGGGGCAACACCCACAACGCCCGCACCATGGAGCACTACCGGCGGCTGGGCATCGCCGACCCGATCCGCGCCCTGGGCCTGCCGGAGCACCAGGCGACGGACGTCGTCTACTTCACCCGCTACAGCGGATACGAACTGGCCGCGCTGCCGATGCCGTCCGGCGCGGAGAAGCGGAAGGCCGTCGCCTCCGCCCCCGCCGACGACCAGGTGCCCGAGCCGCTGCACCGAGCCAACCAGATGTACGTCGAGCGGTTCCTGGTCGCCCACGCACGGACCCGGCCCCGCATCACCCTGCGCTACGGGGTGCGGATCGACGAGATCCAGCCGGACGCGGACGGGGTGAGCGTGAGGCACGCCGGCGGTAGCACCCGGGCGCGGTACGTCGTCGGCTGCGACGGCGGGCGCAGCCTCGTCCGGCGCTCGGCCGGCATCGCGTACACCGGCGAACGCACCCTGGACCAGGACATCCTGGGCCGCAAGGCCACCGCCGCGTACCTGCGGCTGCCGACCCTGCGCCGGGACCTGCTCGGCGGGCGGGACGCCTGGAGCTACTGGGCCGTCAACGCCGACGTGGTGGTCAACCTCATCGCCCTGGACGGCGCGGACGAGTTCTGCCTGCTGACCAGCTCCCTGGACCCGGACGCCTTCGACGCCGGACAGCTCGTGCGGATCGTGCGGTCCGCGGCCGGCACCGACCTGCCGGTGGAGGTGCTCGGCCACCGGGCGTGGACGCCCGGGGCGGCGCTGGTCGCCGAGAGCTTCGGCGCGGGGCGGGTCTTCCTCGCCGGCGACGCGGCCCACCTGTTCACCCCGACCGGCGGGTTCGGCATGAACACCGGGATCGACGACGCCGCGAACCTGGCGTGGAAACTGGCCGCCGCGACGCACGGCTGGGGCGGCCCCGGGCTGCTGGACTCCTACAGCGCCGAACGCCGTCCGGTCGCCCTGCGCAACACCGCGGCGGCCCGGGCCCTGAACCAGAACCTCGGCGCGATCGACCGCCCGGCCGCCCTGGATGACGACTCGCCGGCCGGAGCGCACGCCCGGGCGGCCGCCGCTGCCCTGCTCGGCACCCTCGGCGAGCAGTTCGCGTCCATCGGCGTGCAGCTCGGGGCCCGGTACGACGGCTCCCCCGTCATCCGCGCCGAGGACGGCGACACTCCGCCGCCCGACTCGCTCACCGTCTACACCCCCAGCGGCGTCCCGGGCGGCCGCGCCCCGCACCTGTGGCTGGACGCCGGGCGCGAGAGGGGCAGTTCGCTGTACGACCGGCTCGGCACCGGCTTCACGCTGCTGCGCCTGGGGGCGTCACCGCCGGACGGCGCCGCGCTGTGCGCCGCCGCGGCCGACCGCGGGGTGCCGCTGACGGTCCTGGACGTGCCCGGACCCGTCGGGCGGCAGCTGTACGGCCGCCCGCTGGCCCTCGTCCGGCCCGACCAGCACCTGGCGTGGCGCGGCGACCGTCTGCCGCGCGACGCCGGCGCCCTGCTGGACCAGGTCACCGGCGCCGGCTGAATCCGGCGGGTCCCGCACCGTCCGGCGGCCTCACTCCCCCGGGTCGAGCGCGTCCGCTCCGGCGCGGGCGATGAGCAGGTCCTTGCCGTCGCGCGACCCGCTGACACCGATCGCCCCGATCACCTCGTCGCCCGCGGTGAGCGGCAGCCCGCCGGCGATCAGCGCGATCCCGGGCTGGCTGCCCAGACTGCTGACCAGCATGGTGTTCTCCTCGATGGCCTTGCCGAACACATCGGTGGCCGTGTGCAGCGTCAGCGCGGTGTTGGCCTTGTTCAGCGCCACCGTGGTGGCGGTGTTCGCCGTCCCGTCCCGGCGGGCCATCGCCGTCACATTGCCCCCGGCGTCGATCACCACGAGCGAGACGCGGCAGTCCAGTGCCTCCGCCCGGGCCAGCGCCGCGCCGATGACGCGCTGCGCGCCGGCCAGGCTGATGCTGCGGGTGGTGAACATCGCGGTCTCGGTCTCCTTGAGGTCACTCAAGTCGATGTCTCCATTTCGTGCGTCCGACGGGCCCGGTGAACACCCGCCGGGTGTCCTTCCCGTTCGGGGGAAGAACACCGCCGACGCTCCGCCCGTTGCAACGGACCCCGCCCCGGCGGGGTTTCCCCACCAGCGGCGCTGTGCCGCGCCAGCGGCGGGAGCGCCGCTGACGGCCGACATCCACGGCAACCCATCCGGAGACTCCACATGGCAGAACAACCGCACACCCGACACTCGGGCTGGCTCCTGGTCTCGCTGCTCGGCGGGATGTTCCTCGGCAGCGTGGACATCGCGATCGTGAACATCGCGACCCCGTCGATCCGCGACCACCTCGGCGCCTCCGGCGGCCAGTTGGAGCTGATCGTCTCGGGATACACCCTCACCTACGCCATGCTGCTGATCACCAGCGCCCGCCTCGGCGACCGGCACGGATACCGCACGGTGTACCTGATCGGCCTGGTGGTGTTCACCGCCGCGTCCGCCGCCTGCGGCCTCGCCCCCACGGCGGAGGTGCTCATCGCGGCACGGATCGTGCAGGGCGCGGGAGCGGCGATGACCACCTCGCAGGTGCTGACCGGCATCCAACTGCACTTCGAGGGACGGGACCGGGCCCGCGCGCTCGGCCTGTACACGGCGGTGCTGTCCACCAGCGCCGTCCTGGGCCAGGTCCTGGGCGGGGTGCTGGTTTCGGCCGACGTGTTCGGGACGGCCTGGCGACCGGCCTTCCTCATCAACCTGCCGATCGGCGTCGCCCTGACCGCGGTCGCGTTCCGCTGCCTGCCCGCCGTCGCCCCGAAGCGCAGCAAGAAGCTGGACATCCCCGGCGCGCTGACCCTGTCGGCGGCGCTGCTGCTGCTCGTGGTGCCGATCGTGATGGGCCGGGAGGCCGGCTGGCCGCTGTGGACCTGGGCCAGCCTGGCGGCCTCCGTGGCAGCGTTCGTCCTGTTCGTGCGGGTGGAGCGGCGCCAGGCCGCTCGCGGCGGCAACCCGCTCGTCACCCTGGCGCTGCTGACCCGCCGCCCGGTCGCCCTGGCGCTGATCTCGCAGGCCGCGACGGTGGCCACCTACTTCGGGCTGCTGTTCGTCCTGGCGCTGTACCTGCAGCAGGGGCTGGGCCGCAGCGCCGGCTTCTCCGGCCTGTCGCTGGTGTCCTGGGTCGCCGCGTTCGGCATCGCCGGCCCGCTCCTGGGCCGCTCCGGGCCGCGGGCGAAGCGGCTGGCCGCTCCGGTCGGGCGCGTCGTGCTGGGCGCCGCCTTCGCCGGGATCGCCCTGGTCCTCGCCGCGGGCCAGGCCGGCAACGACCTGGCCCTGATCGCCCTGCTGGGTGCCGGCGGCCTCGGGTACGGGGCGGCCTTCAGCGGCACGCTCACCGGGCTGACCAGCACCGTCACCGACGAGTACGCCGCTGAGGTCAGCGGGCTGTTCAACACCACCATCCAGGTCGGCGGTTCGCTCGGCGTCGCCGTGTTCGGCACCGTCTACCTGGATCTGGCCCCGCACGCCGGCCGCGCCGACGCGGTCACGGCGTTCACCGTCGTCGCCGCCGCGCTGGCGGCCACCGCCCTCGTCGCCGCGGTGCTCGCCCAGTGGGCGCTGCGCCCGGCACCGCCCGCCGCCCCCGCGCCGCACCGGCAGCAGCGCTCGGACCCGGCCCTGCGCCGCTGACCGCCCGGCCCCGTACGTGCGGTGCCCCGCTACCGGATCCGGTAGCGGGGCACCGCACGTACGGGCGCGGTCAGACGCGGGGCTGCAGACCCTCGAGCTGACGTGCGATCACCTGGCGCTCCACCTCCGCGGGCAGCTCCTCCAACTCGGTGCGCTGCGCCGGCTTCCACCCCGCGACGGGCGAGCAGGCGTGGTAGCCCCTGAGGCGTGCGAACGGGGCCACCGCGCCGTACAGGGCGCGCTGCAGCGGCCAGGGGCGGCCGGTGAACCGCAGCACGTCGGAGAACTCCCGCAGGGTCAGCGAGGTCTGCAGCAGGTTCGGCTTGCCCTGTTCGTCGCTCTGCCCCTCCTCGGCCAGACCGAACAGCTCCCGCAGCAGCAGGACCTCGAAGCGGGCGGCCCGGTTGGTGAACTCGACGATCGCCAGGGTCTCCTCGTCGTCGCTCGCACTGTAGAAGCGGTGCGAGGTGCCCGGCGGGACCGCCAGCGTCTGCCCGGTCCGGTCCAGGATGACGTCCCGGTCGGCCATGCTCACCCGCAGCCGGCCGCGGACCAGCGTGAACCGCTCCTCGCTCGCGGGGTGCTGGTGGTAGTCGGCGGCGAAGCCGCCGGGGGCGACGTACAGGTCGAGCACCGACCGGGCGCCGCCGGTGTCGGCGGCGGCCGTACGGACCACGATCTTCTGACGGCACGGGGGGTTGTAGTAGACCTCACCGGCACTGACGGCCATCTTCCCTCTCCTTGCTCAGCTTCCGCGCCACGGGAACGCCGGTCCGGCGCTCCCGTGGCCTGTCGCGTGTTCTGTCCTGCCGGGTGTTCTGTCCTGTCGCGTACCCGGTTTCGTGCGAGCGTCAGGAGGCGGTCTTGGTGCCGCAGATGATCCCGTGGACGGGGATCACGTCCGGCGGCATGGTGCCGATGTCCTGCGAGATCGCCTTGGTGACCTTGAAGCCGCAGTCCTCCATCCACTGCTCGTACGTGGAGATCTTCTGCGGGCCGCCCTGGGCCATGGTGCAGCCGAGCATGTACGCCGGGAAGAAGTCCACCGCGTACGAGTCCTTCACGTCCTCGGGGTAGATGGGCACCAGCACCTGCACCTGCCCGCCGACCTCCAGCGCGTCGTGCACGCTGCGGAAGATGCGGTAGACGTTCTCCTGGTCGAACATGTCCAGGAAGTGCTTGATCATGACGGTGTCGTAGCCCTTGGGCAGGCCCTGGAACACGTCGCCGCCGGCGAACGAGCAGTGCTCCTCGACGCCGTGCTTGCGGAAGTTCGCCCGCGCCTCGGCCTCCTTCTCCGGGAAGTCGAAGCACGTCACCTGCAGGTTCTCGGAGCCCTTGGCGGTCTTGTGCCGGTAGGCCAGGATCGCGCCGAGACCGGTGTTGCCCGCCAGGTCCAGGATCTTCGTGTCCTTGCCGACGTCCAGCTGGTCGTAGAACCACGGGTCGATGAAGTCGGTGACCTGGTCCATCATCGAGCCCCAGGACGCCTGGAGTTCGGGGTACCGGGTGCTCGCCTCGTAGAAGTTGCCGTCGAAGTCGAACAGTTCCTTGAGCCCGACGACCGTACCGGTCCTGACGCTGTCGGACAGGTGGTACAGCTGGCGCAGGCAGACCTCCTTGACCATGTTCATCCACGGGATGACCCGCGCCAGGTCCTCGTCGGTCAGGTCCCGCAGACCGCCGAGCGCATACGTGGACGCGGTCGCGTCGAAGGAGACGAAGTCCTCCTTGACGAGCAGGTGCAGCAACTGCTCGGCGGCGGCGGGCGTCACGCCGGCCCGCTGGGCGATCTGAGCTGCGGTCAGCCCGCCCGTCGTGTCCTCCTTGAGCGAGTCGACGATTCCCAGTTCGAAACAGCTGAGCAGGTTCATGAACCTCAGCGGGCCCAGGGTGTATTCACGGAACTTGGTGAGTACGGCGTCCTGCGAGCTCATCACGGTCTCCTTCGTTGGCCTGTCCGGTGTCCTGGCCTGTCCGGCATCGTTCGGGGCAAGCGTCGTGTGTGACCAACGTAGGAGCCGGGCCACGGCCGGGCACTCCGGAACTTGCGCCCGAACCGGGAACCCCCGGCCGGGGCGCGGGCCGGAGCACGGGACGGGGAGGGACGAGAATGACGACACGACCTGCGGCGACGGGGACCACGCAACCCTCCCCGGCGCACCGGTGTTCTGAACGGTGATGGACGAAACGGCCGAACACCTGACGGAGCGCCTGGCAGTGGACCTCGACGACGGCTTCACGGAGCTGGTACGCCTCTACGCCAGGACGGTTCACGCGTTCCTGTTCCGGGTCACCGGGTCAGCCGTCGAAGCGGAGGACCTGGGACAGGACACCTTCCTGCGCGCCTACACGGCGCTGAAGGGCTACCCACCCGCCCGGCGGCGGGACTTACGGTGCCGGGCGTGGCTGATGACCATCGCGGCCAACGTCTGGCGCAACCAGATCCGCACCAACGTCCGCCACCCGGTGTCCCCGGCCCCGGTCGAGAACTCCGCCGAGTCCTGGGCCGACGAGAGCCCCGGACCGGAGGAACGGGCCTCCACCGCCGACGACCGGGGCCGGCTGGTCTCGGCGCTGACCGAACTCCCCGAGAAGTCCCGCGTCGCGGTGGTCCTGCGGCACGTCGTCGGCATGAGCTACGGGGAGATCGCCGAATCGCAGGGCTGCCCGGTGGGCACCGTCAAGGCGCAGGTCTCCCGGGGGGTCGATAGTCTGCGGGAGTTACTGGACACCGGCGATCCACCCCTGAGGGAGGTGCTGCAGTGAGTCAGAGCGACAACACGGGCCCCGCGCCCCAGGACCGCTCCCTGGAGGACGCCCTGGCCGGTCTCCCGGCACCCGACCCGGTCGATCTGGCGCTGCGCATCCTGCGCCATGTCGGGATCTCCCCCGAACGGTACGACGCCTACGTGCCGCTCGAGACCGACGCGGGCATCCTGTACGCGGCCTACAGCCCGACCGCGGTCACCGGCTCGGTCCTGGAGTCGATGGTGGTCAGCCCCGAGATGTTCGAGGAGACGCACTGGCAGCGCACCGGGCGCACCGCCATCCGCTCCAGCCTGCCCTTCCCCGGGCTGCGCCCCGCTCTGCGGACCGGACGCGCCAAGGCGCTGCCCGTCGACCTCACCGGCTTCGACGCGCAGGAGCGCGCCGTGCTGGAGGCCGTCCGCACCATACCCAAGGGCCAGCTGCGGCCGATCGGCTGGATCGCGCGGGGGGCGGACGTGGCAGACATGGCGGACCTGACCGGCTTCGTCGTCCGCACCCTGGCGCGCAACCCGCTGACGCTGCTGATCCCCTGCCACCGGGTCACCTACGAGGACGGCACCCCGTGCGACGCCGCGTACACCCCCGCCACCGGCCGGGCGCTGCGTTCCGCGGAGGGCATCGACATGGCGCGGCTGGCGGAGCTGTCGCGCCGCGGCGGCCTCCTGCTCGGCAGTGACACCACCTACATCTACTGCCATCCCACCTGTGCCCACGCACGCCGCATCACCCCTCCCCACCAGCGGCCCTTCCGCACCGCGGCCGAGGCCCGGGGAGCCGGCTACCGCGCCTGCCGGAGCTGCCGGCCGGTCTCCGTCTGAGAGCGGTCCGGTCCGGCGGCGCCGATCCGTCCGCGAGGACGGCGGGCGCGAGCGTGCAACCCTTCCCGGTCCGCCGGTGTTCCGTTCTGTGCGGCGATCGGTCGCCCACCGTCCGGCACGACGCACGGGAAGGGACATCCGACATGCGCGACGAACTCGACGACGAGCCCCGCTGGTGGGGCTCCGAACTACTGGCCCGCCATCCCGCCGACGCGCTGTGGGCGCGGGCCGGCTCCGAGGTGACCTACGAGCGGCTGCGCACGCAGGTCACCGCCCAGCGACGGCTCTTCGAGGCGTACGGCGTGCGGCCCGGCGCCACCGTGGTGCTCCAGGGCACGCAGAGCTTCACCCAGCTGTGGGCGATCCTCGCCCTGTGGTCGCAGGGCGCCCAGGTCCTGCTCATGGGGCCGGAGATCCGCGGCAGGGAGCTGGAACACCTGCTGGACCGCTGCCGACCGCAGTTCTACGTCGCCTTCGGCAGCAGTGGGCCCTGGTTCCGTACCTTCCACGACGAGTGCGAGCTGCTCGTCCGCAAGCTGCGTGGCGGGCAGCGGGCGGTGACCGACCACTGCCTGATCCACTTCACCTCCGGCAGCACCGGCTTCGCCAAGGCCGTCGCCCGCACCCCGCAGTCACTGCTCGCCGAACTCGACGCCTTCCGGCGGATGGACGGCATGCCGGGCGCGGGCGCGAATGTCCTGCTGCTGGGCCCCGTCGCGCACTCCTTCAACCTCGTCGGCGGGATCCTGCACAACATGGACGCCGGGGCGGTCAGTGTCTTCCCCACCCGCGCCTCCCGCCCCAACCTGCTGCGGACCGCGCTCAGGACCGGCGCCGACACCGTGCTGGGCCGGCCCGACCACTTCGCCGACCTGGTGCGGGGGGAGCGCTCCGTGCGGCTGCCCGCGCTGCGCCATGCCATCTCCGGCGGCGACCGGCTGGACGGACGGATCCACGCCCGGTTCGCCGAACGCTTCGGGGTGCGCATCGGCCAGGCGTACGGCACGACGGAGACCGGCATCGTGGCCGCCGATCCCACGGGCTGGTTCGCCCCCGGGTCGGTGGGCATGGTGGCCCCGGGGGTGCGGATCCGGATCGTGGACGATGAACTCCAGGTGCGGATGGCCGGCACCCCGTACCTGGGGTCGGAGGAGGCGCCCGCGCGGTTCCTGCCCGACGGCGACCCGGACGGGCCGGGCTGGTTCTGCACCCGCGACCGGGCGGTGTGCGACCCCTCCAGCGGCGCGCTGCGCATCATGGACCGCATCGACCCGCCCGCGGACCGCCGGCAGCTGACGCGCGGCATCGACCACGTCCTGCTCTCCGACCGGACGGCGTCCCGCTCGCTCACCCGCAGCGGGGCCCCGGCGGGCTGACCGGCGGGCGCCGCACCGGTGGCGGGCGAATGCAACCAAATGGCGTGGAAGGTGTTCTTCCAGCTAGCAGGATACGTTCACCTCTCACAAGGAGACGTCGCGTTGACCCGCACCTTGACTGGGATGACAGCGGTCGTCACCGGAGCCGGCAGCGGCATCGGCCGGGCGACCGCGCACGCCCTGGCCGACCGCGGCGCCCAGGTCCTGGCCGTCGGCCGGACCTGGGAGAAGCTGGTCGGCACGGCCCGGAACCGCTCCTCGATCGTGCCGCTGAGCGCCGACGTCACGGCGAAGACCGCGCCCACCACCATCGTCGACACCGCGCTGGAGACGTTCGGCGGCCTCGACGTGCTGGTGCACGGCGCGGGCAGTCTGCGGCGCACCCCGCTGGGCACCGTCTCGGCGGACGACTTCGACCGCTTCATGGCCGTCAACCTGCGCGCCCCGCTGCTGATCACTCAGGCCGCGATGGCGCCGCTGACCCGCGCGGGCGGCACCGTCGTCAACGTCAGCGCGTCCTTCGGGCAGCGCGGCTGGCCGGAGTTGTCGCTCTACGGCGCGGCCAAGGCCGGCCTGGACTTCTTCACCCGCACCTGGGCGGGTGAACTCGCCGACCGCGGCATCCGGGTGGTGTCCGTGGCACCAGGACCCGTCGAGACACCCATCCTGGAGAACAACGCGCTGGACGACCGGGCCGTGACCACCATCCACCGGCTGCACGAACTCCTGCCGCTGGCCCGGGTGGGCAGCGCCGAGGAGATCGCCTGGTGGATCGCCAATTTCGCCGAACCGCTGGCGGCCTACACCACGGGCGCCATTCTCCCGGTCGACGGCGGATACAGCGCCGTGTGAATCGCCCGGGCGCACGGCCCGGGCGAATGCCCCTTTCCTGAGCTCCCCTTCACCGTCACCCGGAGTTGAGAATGCTGTACTGCAATTCCTGAACCGGCGTGCCCGGTTCTATCCCGAGATCCGATACGAGATTCAGGCGCAGCCTGCCGAAGACGTCGAGCGCACGGACCCGGTCCCCCGACATGCTGAGGGCCCGCATGTACTGGCAATGCAGCCCTTCGTGCAGCGGATGCTCATAAACCGGAACGGCAAGATCGGCAATGGCCTCGTGGTACATCCCCATCCGGATCTTGACCTCGGAGAGATCCTCGATCACCCCGAGCTTCGACTCCTCCAGCTCCCGCCGCTGCGCCTCCAGCGCGACCCCGGTCATGACATCGACGAACGCGGGACCGCGCCAGATGTCGAGCGCGCGGCTGAGGAGGGCGAGCCCTTCCTTGTCGTCCCCCTGCCGGATCACCCCGCGGCCGTCGATGACCAGACTCCGGTAGGTGCCGTAGTCGAGCTGCGCCGCCCGGTCGCTGAACACGTATCCGCCCGGTTTGGTCATCAGCAGTTCACGTGCCACCGTCCGCGCCGACAGGCCGGTCAGGCGCTGGAGCACCTTGCGGGACTGGAAGATGTAGGTCTGGATATTGCGCAGCGCGCTCACGGGAGGATCGTCCTCCCAGATCTCGCGCACCAGGGACGAGACGGGGACGACCCCGCCGGCGTTGGCCAGGAGGACGGCGAGCACGGTACGCGGCTTCGGCGCCAGTTCCACCTGGTGCACCGTGTCGTCGAGGGAGACATGCAGAGGACCTAACACTCCTATTTTCATCAACACTTCACGATTCCTTCAGGCCGACTTTTCCTGTAGAAACATGAGAAATAATGAGGCACGCCGGTTGGCCGCGCGTGCAGAGGTCACTCAATTACCGTACCCCGGACACGCCTTCTGTCAAGATACGGCTGAATCGATCCTTGTGGCGCCAGAAATGATCGCTGCTTTTTACCCCACTCTTTACCCCCGTCATGCAACCGTCGGGCGTTCAGCGGTGTTACGGCGTTGCGCTCGCGATGAGCGATGAACCCGCCGCCGTCCGAAATTCGACAGCCTTCGTCTGGCTGGAGTTACCTCTACCCGGGGCCGGAAAGCGCACACCAACGCGGCCGGTTCCCAACGCTCGGCGCGCACGGCCCGCGCCCCGCACGCGGGCCCTCCCGCGTCCGCCCCGGTCCCTGACGGACCGTCCGGTCCGCGCCCCGCACCCGTGCGCACCTGGCACGCGAGGACGGCGCACGGGGCGCGCGCCACCGACCGGGACGCGACGAGGCCCGCCCGCCCGCGCCGGTGGCTTCCGGCAACCGTGGCCGGATAGCACCGGACCATGCCGCAGCTCCTGCGGGGGCGCATGCGAAGATCGCCGCAGGAGCGGAGAGAGCGAGTGATCCCCTGAACACGATGCACGCGGACGAGGCGGCAACGGACGCCGGCCTGGTCCGCCGACTGCTGCGGGCCCAGTTCCCCCGATGGGCCGACCTGCCGATCACCCGGCTCGCCTCCGGAGGCACGGTCAACGCGATCTACCGGCTCGGTGAGGACCTCACCGCCCGGCTGCCGCTGCGTCCCGGCGGCGCCGACGCCATCGCCCTGGAGGCGCACCTGCTCCCCCGACTGGCGCCACTGCTGCCGCTGCCGGTCCCGCAGGTGGTGGCAACCGGCGTCCCGACCGCGGAGTACCCGATGGCCTGGGCCGTGCACCGGTGGATCGAGGGCCGCCCTCCGGTCGAAGGCGCCCTGGCCGCACCGGAGCCCGTGGCCCGCGACCTCGCGGAGTTCGCGGTCGCCTTCCGCCGGATCACCCTCCCCGGCGGCCCGCCCGCGCACCGGGGCGGACCGTTGATCACCGAGGACGCCGAGATGCGGGCGGCGATCGCGGCGCTGCGCCGCACCGACGAACCCTTCGACGCGGACGAGATCACCGCGTCCTGGGAGGAGGCACTCGACGCCCCGCCCTGGACGGGTCCGGCCTACTGGACGCACTCCGACCTCATGCCGAGCAACCTGCTGCTCACCGCAGACCGGGTCTCGGCGGTCCTCGACTTCGGCACCGTGGGCCGGGGCGAGCCGGCCACCGACCTCATCCCGGCCTGGAACCTGCTGCCCGCCCCGGCCCGGCGGGCGTACCGCGAGGCGGTGGAGGTGGACGACGCGACCTGGGCCCGCAGCCGGGGCTGGGCACTGTCCATGGCGGTGATCCAACTCCCCTACTACCGCACGACCAACCCCGTCATCTCCGCCAGCGCCCGCCACGTCATCCGGCAGATCCTCGCCTCCTCAGCCACGGACTGACCCGGCGGGCTAGTCCAGCTGGTCGAGCCGGTAGTCGAACCACATGCGGTGCGTGCCGTCCTCGTCGACCGCCATCCCGCCGGCGCCGGTGATCCCGGTCAACGCGCCGGTTCCGCTGGAGGGCACGATGGTGAAGAACTCCGCGCTGCGGTCGCTGCCGGACGTGGTCGCCGAGTGCACGAAGTTGAAGGCGCCCTCCCGCCCGTGCAGCGCGCCCTCGAAGGACTCCATGGCCACGTACGTGCCGACGCCGGTCGTCTGGTCGAACGCGGCGGTGAACAGGGTCGCCGAACGCCCCGCGGCCTCGCCCTCGAAATGCTTCTCCATCGTCGCGACCCCCACCGGCACGCCGGTGACGATGGCCGGCTCGGAGCGCAGCTCGGTCGGGACGAACGCCTTGACGGTGAAAATTGCGGTAGCTCTCATGCGCCGACCGTACCGAGCCCCTCTGACAACGACGGCCGGGCCCGGGCGCGCTCGATCTCGTTGATGTGGCTCTCCGTCCACTGCCGCAGCGCGGTGATGGGACCGGCCAGGCTCCGGCCGAGGCCCGTCAGGGCGTACTCGACGCGGGGCGGGACGGTCGGGTGGACCGTGCGGGTGACGAAACCGTCGGCTTCCAGGCGGCGCAGGGTCTGCGTCAGCATCTTCTGCGAGACGCCCTCGATGCGCCGGCTCAAGTCGGTGTAGCGCAGGGTGCCTTCGAGCAGCGCGTCGACGATCAGGATCGTCCACTTGCCGGCGATGTGGTCGAGGACCTCACGCGTCGGGCACTTCGCGGAGTAGGCGTCGGCGGGCAGTCCGGAGGATTCCACCACGGTCGTCATGGGAGGGAGAGTAGCGCACTAAAAGGTGCCCTCTTCCGATAGGAGAGCCTCTCTCCAATAGTGAGTGACATGACCGATCCCACGCTCTCCGTCGCCACCGCGATCCGCAACCGCCGCACCGTGCGCCGCTACCGGCCCGATCCGCTCCCGCCGCACACCCTCACGACCCTGCTCGAACTGGCCCTCGAAGCGCCCACCAGCTGGAATCTGCAGGACCGTTCGATCGTCGCCGTCACGAGCGACGAAGGCCGCAAGGGGCTCGCCCGGGCCACCGGCGGCCAACCGCAACCGCACGAGGCCCCGGTCACACTGGTCTTCGTCGCCGAACCGCAGGCCTGGCGCGACGACCAGAGCGACGTCCACGACCGGGCCCGCGCGGCCGGGGCGTGGAGCGACGAGTTCATCGCCGGGTTCGCCGCCGCGTCCACGGCGTTCCAGCGCGACCTCGACCGGCGCGGCCTGCTGCGCGAGTACGCCGTCAAGGACGCGATGATCGCAGCGTCGTTCGTCATGCTCGCCGCGACCGAACTGGGCCTGGCGACCTCCCCGATGAACGGCTGGGACGAGGAGAAGGTGAAGCAGGTGATCGGGATCGGGGACCGCCCCGACCTGGCCATCGCCCTGCTCGTGTCCATCGGCTACCCGGCCGAGGTCCGGCACCACCCCGGCCGCCGCCCCCTGGAGCGCAACGTCTTCCACGAGCGGCACGGGCAGCCCGGTGGCCGCGGCCTCAGGCCAGCGCGATGAGCCCGGCGATGCCGGCGGCGTACAGGCCCAGGACGAGCAGGGAGTCCACGCCCAGACGGCCGATGCGCCGCTGCGGCCGGAAGATCAGACCCACCGCGTAGACGGCGGTGAGCAGGGCCCCCAGGCCCGTGAGGTAGATGTCGGTGTGCTGCGCCTGCGGCAGCACCGCCTGGCCGGACAGGAGGTCGGCCAGGACGAAGAGGATGGGCAGGAAGGCGTTCCCGCCGAAGATGTCGCTCATCGCCAGTTCGTAGTCGCCCAGCTTGACGCTGGTCAGGCCGGTGGACAGCTCCGGCAGCGACGTGGCCGCGGCCAGCACGGTGGCACCGAACAGGACCCCGCTCAGCCCGATGTGTCCGGCGATCTCGTCACCGCTGCGCTCCAGGACGACGCCCGCCACCAAGGTGGCCGCCGCCGCGGCGGCGAACACCGTCGCGGCCCGGGCCGTGGAGATGTTGCGCCGGGTCGCGGCGGTCTCCCTCTGCTGCTTCGCGTGACCACGCGGCGCCTCCTGGCCGTCGGGGGCGCGGCCGGAGTCCTTCCACGGCAGGCTCCGGCCGGCCCGCCCGACCAGCCACACGCCCGTCAGCCACAGGAGGGCGATGAGCACCGAAGCCGGCGTCAGCCGCAGCGCGTACACGTGGGCCGGCAGTTGGGAGCCCATGACGGTCACGGTCAGCACAGCGATCACCAGCAGGGCTTCCAGGACCAGGACCAGGCTGGCCGCCTGGAAGGTCAGGGGCCTGCGCGCCCGGACACCGAACGCGTCCAGCGCGACCAGCACCACCGTCTGGATGGCGATACCGCCCAGGATGTTGCCGACCGCCACCCCGACGTTGCCGCTGAGAGCGGCCGAACAGGTGATGGCGATCTCCGGCAGGTTGGTCGCGATGGCCAGCAGCACCGTGCCGCCCAGGGCCGCGCCGAGGTGGAGCCGCTGATCGAGGACGTCCACCGTGTCGGACAGTTGCACGCCCGCGACCCAGATCACCCCCGCGGCCGCCACGAACACGCCCACCAGGGCCCACAACGGCCAGCCGCCCACACCACCACATCCTTCTTGATCGTCTGCTGCGGTGGCGGGTACCCGGCGCACCGGCGACTACGCAGTCGCCGGTGGCCGAAACGGTGCAAGCGCCGCACGAGCGGGTGTTCGAGACGGAACGGACGGGAAAGGGGGATGCGGAAGGTCCACATCCACCGACCGGACGGAGAACCGGAGATGGTCAGCACGGCGGGCACGGCCCGAACGGCCACGACGGCACCGAACAGCTTGCAACTACCCGGGATCATCCTCGGCGTGGGCCTGGGCGGCTTCCTCGACGGCATCCTGTTGCACCAGCTCCTGCAGTGGCACCACATGCTCACCAGCACCAACCACGACCGCATCGGCGTGAAGTACTACAACCCCGACACGGTCTCCGGGCTGGAGATGAACACCGTGTGGGACGGCATCTTTCACGCCGTTTGCTGGATCGCCGTCCTGCTGGGCCTGGCCGTTCTGTACGCGCGTGTCACCCACCACCGGCGGGCCGTGTGGACCTCGGCCGCCCTGTGGGGCTGGATCCTGGCCGGCTGGGGCCTGTTCAATCTGGTCGAAGGCGTCCTGGACCACCAGATCCTGGGCATCCACCACGTCCACGGCGGCCCCCACCAAAGCTGGTGGGACGCCGGCTTCCTCGCCCTGGGCGCCCTGCTCCTGATCGGCGGCTACCTGCTGCAGCGCGGCGCCCGGCCCTTCGACCCCGAGGCCGGTCGCCCGGCCGCCCGCACCGCCGAGCGCACCGAAGGCCGCGCCTGATGGACGGCAAGGAGCCCATGCACCACCCCGGCTCCGGCAGCGGCCCACTGGGAGCGGCCCTGACCGTACTGCTCCTGCTCGCCGTGGCGGGCGCCTACCTGCTCGCGGTGCGCCGGGCCCGGCGCCGCAACCCCGCCCAGGGCTGGAGCGGCCGACGAACCGCGTCGTTCCTCACCGGAACGGCCCTGCTCGCCGTCGCGCTGCTGCCCCCGCTGGGGCCGGCCGCGCACACCGACTTCCGCGCGCACATGGCCCAGCACCTGCTCATCGGCATGTACGCGCCGCTGGCCCTGGTGCTGGCCGCGCCGGTCACCCTGCTGCTGCGCACCCTGCCGCCCCGCGGCGGCCGGCGGGTCACCGCCGTGCTGCGCAGCCTGCCCGCCCGGGTGCTGGCCGACCCCGCCGTCGCCCTGCTGCTCAGCACCGGCACCCTCGGGCTGCTGTACTTCACCCCGCTGTACAACACCGCCATGGACCACCCCGCAGGACACTGGCTGCTGCACGTGCACTTCCTCGCGTCCGGATGCCTGTTCGCCTACGCCATCGCCGGCCCCGACCCCGCGCCCGCCCGCCCTGGGGTGCGCACCCGCCTGGTATACCTGGGCATCGCGATCGCCGTGCACGCACTCGTCGCACAAGCCATGTACGGCGGGTTCTTCGTCGACATCCACGCCCCCGTCGGCGAGGTCCAACAGGGCGCGGAGATCATGTACTACGGCGGGGACCTCGCCGAGCTCCTGCTGGCGGGTGCCTTGGTGGCCACGTGGCGGCCGGAGCGCCGCACCCGGGCGGCCGGGCGGCTCGGCCACCCGGAGTTCGGCGCCGCCACACCGCGCTGAGCGCACGCGGGCGCGGCTGCGGCTGCGGATATTCGATGGCGGGCCCGGCCGCCGCTGGCGAGGATCGCGGCATGGACATCCTGCTGGAGACCGACCGGCTGGTGCTTCGGGCCTTCACCGAAGCCGATACCGGCCATCTGCTCGCCCTGCACAACGACGCCGAGGTCATGCGCTTCATCAACGGCGGCCGGCCCACCAGCCACGACGAGCTCCGGACGCAGATCCTGCCCAAGCTCCTGCACGAGCACCCGTGCACCCGCACCCGCGGCTACTGGGCGGCGGAGAGCAAGGAGACCGGAGCCTTCCTGGGCTGGTTCTCCCTGCGCCCGCTGGACGAACACGACCCCGCCGTGGCGGAACTGGGCTACCGCCTGACCAAGGTGGCCTGGGGCCACGGCTACGCCTCCGAGGGAGCCCACGCCCTGCTCCGCAAGGGCTTCACCGATCTCGGGATCGAGCGCGTGACCGCCAACACCATGACCGTAACACGGCCTCGCGGCGCGTGATGGAGAAGGTCGGGCTGACCTTCCTCCGCGACTTCACCGGCGACTGGCCGGACACGATCGAAGGCTCCGAACACGGCGACGTGGAGTACGAACTCACCCGCAGCCAGTGGGAGCAGCAACCGTAGGCAGCGCGGCTACCCCCGCACGGACGCGGCCGCGGTGCTGCCCCGCTCGACCAGCGACATCTCCGCCACCTGCAGATCCGCGACCGCGTCACCCGCGACCACCTCGCCCGGCAGCCGCGCCGCGCACGCACCGAAGCCGGCGATGTCGCGCCGCAACGCCGTCAATCCCGGCCGGAACAGCCCCAGCTCGGCGGCGACCGCAGCCAGCCCAAAGGCGCCCGCCCGGCCGTCGGACAGCGCCCGCTCCGCGCGGTTCGGCTGTCGGCCCAGCTCTTCGGCGATGGCGAGAATGCGCTTGCGCGCGTGCTCGGAGACACCGCGCTTGCCGTTGACGGCGAACGACACCGCCCCCTTCGTCACCCCCGCGCGGCGCGCGATGTCCGTCACCGTCGGACGCTTCACGTGTGCTGTCTCCCTGCTCGGGGCGCTCCGCCGGACCGGATCGGCGGAGCGGCGACCACCCTGTGATCGACTCCGCCGGCCCCCGGGGCACCCGCGGAGCCGCCCGTCACCGGATGTACCGGCCCATGGCGTACCGCCGGCACGGCGCGCGGTGGCCGGGCCGTTCGCGCAGGTGCGCCGCATCGGCCCGGGTGGGTAGGGTCCTGGAGATCGAGCAGGGGGAGCCGCCGTCCATGACCGTACCGCCCATACTCCCGGCACCGGGCTGGCCGCACTGCGGTCACGGTGCCCTCTCCCCCGCGGACCCGGTCGGCTGCCGCGGCATCCGCCTCCCCGGCCACCACGCCTGCCTCGCCCACCTCGCCGATACCGACCGCGCCTCCTACCTCGCCGGGCTGGCCCCCGGCAGCGATGTCGACCTGCGCGGGACCCCGTTCACCCGGCCCCTGCTCCTCCAGGTCCTCGACGCCGTACGCGACCCCGCCACGGGCGACCCGCACTTCGGCTCCGCCTACTTCACCGAGGCAAGGTTCCAGGACAACGTCCGCTTCAGCGGCGCGCAGTTCGCCGGACCCGCGTGGTTCCACGACGCGACCTTCGCCGGGGAGGCCAGGTTCCGCGAGGCCGGTTTCCACGACGACGCATGGTTCAGCGGAGCACGGTTCACCAAGGACGCGGGCTTCACCCTGGCCCGATTCGCCAAGGACGCCTGGTTCGACGGAACACAGTTCACCGGGAACACCACCTTCGACACCGCGCTGTTCACCGGCGCGGCCCACTTCGACAGCGCCCGGTTCCGTGGACCTGCCGGCTTCCGCGAGGCCCGGTTCACCGCGCCCGCCTCGTTCAGCCGGGCGGTATTCGCCGCGCGGGTCTCGTTCAGCAGCGCGCGCTTCACCGAGGACGTACGGTTCGTCACCGCGCAGTACGCCGACGAAGCGGACTTCCGGAGTGTGCGGTTCGGCGGAGACGCCTGGTTCCAGAATGCGCTGTTCGGCGGCGACGCCCGGTTCTTCGCCGCCCACTTCGACGGCGAGACCTGGTTCGACGGGGCACAGTTCAGCGGGAACGCCCAGTTCCTCGACGCACGCTTCACAGCCGCGTCCCTCTTCGGCCCGATGGTCTGCGCCCGAACGGTCATCCTGAACGGCGCGGTGTTCACGATGCCGGTGACCTTGGAGATCGCGGCAGCCCAGGTCGACTGCGTGCGCACCCGGTGGGACGCGACGATGACGCTGCGGCTGCGGTACGCGGAGGTGGACCTCAGCCACGCGGTCCTCTCCGCCCCGGCCGCGGTCACCGCCCACCCTGCTCCCTTCGCGTACCTCCCACCGGCGGGCGAAGCCCTGCTGACCGGGGCAGCACCCCAGGTCCGGGTCGCGTCCGTGCAGGGGGTGGACGCCGCGCACCTGGTGCTGACCGACACCGATCTCACCGACTGCCTGTTCTCCGGAGCCTTCCACCTCGACCAACTCCGCCTGGACGGCCGCTGCACGCTGGCCTCGACCCCCGCCGGCTGGCACCTGCGCGGCGTGTGGCCGTACCGGTGGACCCGCCGCCGGACCCTGGCCGAGGAACACCACTGGCGCGCCCAGAGCGGCCACGGAGCCACTACTACGGCGGGCCACCCGCCGTCACCCCGCGCCTGGAGCGCGGGCCCGCACCACCCCGACCCCGCGCTCACCCCCGACCCCGAAGACGTCGCCGCGCTGTACCGCCAGCTCCGCAAAGCGTTCGAGGACGGCAAGAACGAACCCGGCGCCGCCGACTTCTACTACGGCGAGATGGAGATGCGCCGACACGACCGGACCTCCACCCCCCGCGGCGAACGCGGACTGCTCTGGGGCTACTGGCTGCTGTCCGGCTACGGCCTGCGCTCGTCGCGCGCCCTGGCCTGGCTGCTGGCCGCCATGTCCCTGACCATCTTGCTGCTCACCGGCTTCGGTCTGCCCGACCACGACCCCGACCCTGCCACGACCGGAACCCTGCGCAACGGCACCATCGCCCTCGCCACGAGCACGCCGGAACCGTCGCTGCGCGGCGGTCTCAGCCGACGCCTGAGTGCGGTGCGCGTTGAGAAGGCCACTCGCGTCGCCGTCAACTCCGTGGTCTTCCGGTCCTCCGGGCAGAACCTGACCACTGCCGGCACCTACATCGAAATGGCGTCCCGACTGCTGGAGCCTGTCCTCCTCGCCCTGGCCGCCCTCGCCGTACGCGGCCGCATCAAACGCTGAACCCGAGGCCCTATCGGAGCTGGTCGCGGCGAAGCGTCAGGTAGGCGAGCGCGCCGGCGCCGGCCGCCGGTTCGATGGCCCGGCCGTACGCCGCGCGGGCCTGCCGGCCGTGGCCCGGCCTGCGCTTGGGGAGTGCCCCTCGCGGACGACCCCTCGTCCGTACAGCGAAGGCCTCCGCCCCGATCCGACACCACCGCGCTCAGTTCTCCCACGAGGTTCCTCCCCCGGCGTCCTCGACCCGGTCCACCGGGTCCCGGGGAAGCGGGACCGCCTCCCTGAGCGCGCTCGGGACCTCCGGCTCCTGGAGGGGGTGCCAGGTGTTGCCGGCCTGGGCGGTGAGGACGATCAGCGCCGCCACGAAGACGAGGGAGGCCAGTACGAAGGATCCCTCCGTGAGGTCGGGATCGGCGGGGGCGGAGCGGCGCAGCAGGAGGAAGGCGTGCACGGCCGGAGCCGCCGCCCCGAGGGCGTAGGACCACAGGGCCACGGTATTGGTCGCGGTGTCCAGGTGGCGGCGGGTGGCCGGCGCGTGGCGGAAGAGGTCCTTCAGGTGCGCGCCGACGGCGTCCTGGAAGGCGTGGTCGCCGCCGATGTCGCCGAGACGCGGCTGGATGCCGACCGCCTGGTACCGGCCGATGGCACGGACGCGGTGGCCGACCGGCAAGGCGCGGGGAGGTGTCAGCTGCCCAGGGACACGTCGCGGCGGTCGAAGCCTCGGATTCCGATGGCGGCGCAGCAGAGGCTGAGCGCGACGAGCAGTGCGCAGTGGGTCCACTGGAGTCCGTTCTGCAGCGGATCGCCTCCCAGGTACCAGTGGAAGGGCGAGTAGGACTGGATCCAGTGCAGGCCCTTGATCTGCGGGAGGAACGAGTCGGCCAGGTAGGACACCACCGTCGCGTACGCGCCGCCGACGATCGCGTACGTCCGGCGGCCGGTGCAGGCGCCGATGCCGAACGCGATCGAGGCGAAGCAGCAGCCGAACAGGACCAGTTGCACCGTCATGGCGGCCAGGTTCGCCATGCTGATCGCAGCGAACTTCGCCGGTACGCGGAGGGCGAGTTCCACGACGAGCAGCACCGCGCCGACCAGGACGATCGCGGCCAGTACGGCGAGCCAGCGGGAGGTCGCCAGCCGCACGCGCCGGACGGGGTGCGCCAGCGCCAGGTCCAGCAGGCCGGCTTCCTCGTCGCCGGCGATCGCTTTCGTGCCGGCGCCGACGGCGAAGACGACGAGCAGGATCGGGACGAGCAGGCCGAAGACCGTGGAGCCGAAGTAGCCGGCTGCCGTGCCGTAGTCCTGGAGGTGGAACGCGTCGCGCATGGCGGTGGGGAAGGAGTCGATCGCGGTGGCCAGGCTGGAGTTCCGCCCCATGACCGGCCACATCGAGGAGTACATGGCCGCGATGGCGGTGATGGCCAGCGCCCATCCCACGAAGCCGCGGCGGTTGTCCGACAGGTGCTTGCGGAAGACGGTGAGGTTCATGCGGCGGCGCCTTTTGATCCGTTGCGCCGGGGCGCGTCCTGGTAGAAGGTGAAGAAGATCTCCTCCAGCTCGGGCTCCTCGGCCAGCAGACCGGTCGTCTCGTACCGGGCGGCGGCCTTCACCAGTGTGTCCGGGCTGCCGGTCAGGATCGCGCGCAGCACGCTGCCGCCGTCCGGCGTCGCGGTGACGGCGGCGTTCTGCAGCCCTGGCAGCGCCTCGAGGTATTCGGCGTCCACCGGTCCGGCGAAGGTGATCTCGACCTTGCGGTGTGCCGACTGGCGCAGCTTGTCGACGTCCGCCACGGTGACCAGTTCGCCCTCGCGGATGACGCCGACGCGGCGGCAGGTCTGCTGCACCTCGCTCATCACGTGCGAGGACATGAGGACGGTCTGCCCGCCGGCGCCGGCCTCCTGCACCATCTCGACGAACCGCTGTTGCAGGAACGGGTCGAGTCCGCTGGTCGGCTCATCGAGGATGAGCAGTTCGGGGGTGTGCATGAACGCCTGGACGACGCCGACCTTCTGCCGGTTGCCCTTCGACAGGGTGCTGATCCGGCGGGTCAGGTCGAGGTCGAGGCGCTCGGCGAGTTCGGCGATGCGCCCGGCGGGGACCCCGCCCCGCAGGTCGCCGAGGTAGGTCAGCGCCTCCCGTGCGGTCTGCCGGCCGTCGATCCGGAAGTCCCCGGCGAGGTACCCGATGCGGCCGCGCAGCGCCGCGTTGTCGCGCGGATCGGCGTCCAGGACGCGGACGGTGCCGGATGTCGGCCGGATGAGGTCGAGCAGGAGGCGGATGAAGGTGGTCTTCCCGGCACCGTTGGGTCCGAGGAAGCCGAACACCTCCCCGCGTTCCACGGTCAGGTCGAGCCCTGCCAGGGCGGTCTTGCCCGTGCGGGCGTTCCCGTACCGCTTGACCAGGGCCACTGCTTGGACAGCGCTGTCGGTCATCGCCGCATCATCCCTCCTGCTTTCCTACAGGCCGTTGTCCCGTTTGAACTCCTCGACGAGGTCGGGCACGCGCTCGGCGATGAAGGTGAAGAAGTCCCGCGCGATGCGCACCCGCCCGGCCTCCGGTGCGTCCTCGTCGCCGATCAGCTGGACGCCCTTGGCCATCAGCACGCCGAGCGCGGACCAGACGGTCCGGCCGTTGAGGGTCGCGGTGATGAGGGCGTCCGGCAGCACTTCGTAGGCGTGCCCGCGCTGCCCCGGACGGGCCACCCTCCGCGCGAGCTTGGCGCCCTCCAGCATGCGCATGCCGGTGGACACCGAGCCCTTGGACAACTGGAGCGCCTCGGCCAGCTCGGCGCTGGTCTGGTGCGGCGGATCGCAGATCATCAGCCAGCCCAGGAGCTTCCCGTACGCGGGGGGCATGCCCAGGGTGGAGTAGAGCAGGCCGAACTCCTCGGCGTACTCCCGCTTGGCTGCCGGGTCCACCACCCCTCCTTGCTTTTGAACGTTCAGAACTTACTGAATATTCAATACCTGCGGCGAGCGGTTGCGCAAGGCCCCCGGGCCCCGCCCCGGTTCCAGCGGGCTGAAACCGGGGTGAAACCGCGGTGAAGGCGCTGTGCCGCAGTCTCTGCGGCATGACGACAACGACAACGCCCGCTCTCGCCATCGCGGCCCAGGGGCTGCGCAAGGCCTACGGGGACAAGACGGTCCTCGACGGTATCGACCTGGCCGTGCCCGCCGGCACCGTGTTCTCGCTGCTCGGGCCGAACGGGGCCGGGAAGACCACCGCGGTGAAGATCCTCTCGACCCTCATCGGCGCGGACGCCGGCGAGCTGCGCGTGGGCGGCCACGACCTGGGCAGCGACCCGCAGGCCGTGCGGGCCGCGATCGGGGTCACCGGGCAGTTCTCCGCCGTGGACGGTCTGATCACCGGCGAGGAGAACATGCTCCTGATGGCCGACCTGCACCACCTGGCCCGCGGTGAGGGGCGCCGCACCACCGCTGAGCTGCTCGAGCGGTTCGACCTCGCCGACGCGGCGAGGAAGCCCGCGTCCACCTACTCCGGCGGCATGAAGCGCCGGCTCGACCTGGCCATGACCCTGGTCGGCGACCCGCGGATCATCTTCCTCGACGAGCCGACCACCGGCCTGGACCCGCGCAGCCGGCACAACATGTGGCAGATCATCCGCGAGCTGGTCGCCGGCGGGACCACCGTCTTCCTGACCACGCAGTACCTCGACGAGGCCGACGAGCTCGCCGACCGCATCGCCGTGCTCCACGACGGGAAGATCGCCGCCGAGGGCACCGCCGAGGAACTCAAGCGGCTCGTCCCCGGCGGCCACGTCCGGCTGCGCTTCACCGACCCGGGCGCCTACCGGTCCGCCGCCGTCGCGCTGCGCGAGGTCACCCCGGACGACGAGGCGCTGGCCCTGACCATCCCCAGCGGCGGCAGCCAGCGCGAGCTGCGCTCCATCCTCGACTGGCTGGACGCCACCGGCATCGAGGCCGACGAGCTGACCGTGCACACCCCCGACCTCGACGACGTGTTCTTCGCCCTGACCGGCGGCACCACCGTCCCCACCCCGTCCAAGGAGACGACCCGATGAGCGCCCTTGCCCTCGCCGTCCGCGACACGAACACCATGCTGCGCCGCAACCTGCTGCACGCCCGGCGCTACCCCTCCCTCACCCTGAACCTGCTGCTCACCCCGATCATGCTGCTCCTGCTGTTCGTCTACATCTTCGGCGACGTGATGAGCGCGGGCATCGGCGGCACCGACCGTTCCGACTACGTCGCCTACCTCGTCCCGGGCATCTTGATGATGACCGTCGGCGGCACCGTGATCGGGACCGCGGTCTCGGTCTCCACCGACATGAACGAGGGCATCATCGCCCGCTTCCGCACGATGGCGATCCACCGGGGGTCGGTCCTCATCGGGCATGTGGTGGGCAGCCTGCTGCAGTGCGTCGCCAGTGTGGTGCTCGTCGGCGCCGTCGGGATCGCCATCGGTTTCCGGTCCACCGACGCCACGGCGCTGGAGTGGCTGGCGGCCTTCGGACTGCTCGTGCTGTTCTCGCTGGCGCTGACCTGGATCGCGGTCGGGATGGGGATGGCCAGCCCGAACGCCGAGGCGGCCGCCAACAGCGCCCAGCCGCTGATCCTGCTGCCGCTGATCTCCAGCGCCTTCATCCCGGCCGACACGATGCCCGGCTGGTTCCAGCCGATCGCGCAGTACCAGCCGTTCACCCCCGCCATCGAAACCCTGCGCGGCCTGCTGCTCGGCACCGAGATCGGCAACAACGGGTGGATCGCGGTCGCCTGGTGCGTCGGCCTGGCCGCACTCGGCTACCGCTGGTCGACGGCGTCGTTCAACCGCGACCCGCGGTAGCGGCCATGGCCGCGCGGGCCGCCTCCCGCAGCTCGTCGCGCCCCAGGGCGGCGTACTCCGACACCGCGTCGGCGTACGCCGCCCCGTCGGCGTTCTCGGCCGCCGCGCGGGCGCGCTCCGCCGACATCGTCGGCTGGAACTCGCGCATCACGCCCAGCCGCGCCGCCAGCGCGACCACCCGGACGGCGCCGCGGTCGCCGGAGGCGAGCCCTGCCATGCCCAGCGCGTGCAGCACCGTCCCGAACAGCGGCAGTTCGGACGGCGGGCCGGCCGGGCCGGCGAGCAGCGCCCACAGGTGCTGCCGCAGCCGGTCGACGGCGTCGGCGACCGGGGCGAGCCGGCCGGCGTGCGCGTGGGCCGTCACCGCCACGGACTGGATCAGGTACGCCCACGGGTCGAGCCGGGACTCGTCGCCGTGCGTCGGGACGGCCGCGAGCATGCGCTCCACGGTGCCGCGCCACAGGCCGAGGCCGACCTCCGTCAGCCCGCGGGCGAGCGCGACCTCGGCGCGCCCGCCGAGGGCGGGGCGGTAGAAGTCGTCCCGCTGCGGGGTGGTGTCGCTCTCGACCTGCCGCAGCCACTGCTCCGCCTCGTCGATGGCGCCGCGCTGCAGGCAGGCCAGGACGAGCAGCGAGCGGATCCCGATGTAGTCGTGCCCGTCGCCGAGCCGCGGCAGCACCGCGAGGGCCGCCGTCAGGTGCTCGTACGCCTCCTGTCCGCGCCCGGTGCGCAGGCACAGCTCGCTCAGCCGGGAGTGCGCCATCAGCCGCACGGACGGATTGTCGACCGGCGCCAGTGCGGCGACCGTGCGGCGGGCCGAGACGAGCGCGCGGTCGATGTCGTGCTCGAACTCCCAGACGTAGCAGGCCAGGCACTCGGCGATGCCGGACAGCAGCGGCTGCTCGCTGGCACACAGCGCGCGCAGCACGGCGTAGTCGGGGGGCCGGATGTCGGGGACCGCGCTCAGCACGACCGCGGTGGCGCGCATCAGGGTGTCAGGCGGGGCCACCGGCAGCCGTCGCAGCGTCACGAGCTGGCGCACGGCGCGCGGCCCGGGGCCCATGAACACCGTCACCGTGCCCAGGACCGCCGCGGTGCGGGCGACGTCGACGTAGGCGGGCTCGGGGCGGTAGTGCGACAGCGGCGGGCCGGTGTCCGCGGCGAGGGCGGCGAGGCGGGGGAAGTTGGTGCCGGTGGACCACAGGCCGGCGAGGACGGCGGCGGTGGCGGCGGTGGCGGGGTCGTCGCCCCGGGCCAGAGCGTGGCGCAGGGCGAGGACGAGGTTGTCCTGCTCGGCCTTGATCCGCTCCCAGGCGGCCGACGACTCCGGGCCGAACAGCGCGTCGTGGTGCGCGACCCCGAAGTCCCGCGCCCAGGTGAGGAACCGGCGGACGGCCGCCTCGTCCTCACCCGCCTCCGCCCGCCGGGCCGCGCTGAACTCCCGTACGGTCTCCAGCATCCGGAACCGCACCCCGGCCGGTGTGTCGGTGACCGTGATGAGCGACTGGCCGGCCAGCTGCTCGAGCAGGAGCAGCGCGTCCGCGCCGAGGACCTGCTCGGCCGCCTGCTCCGTGCAGCCGCCGGGGAAGACCGACAGGGTGCACAGCGCCGCGCGGGCGTCGTCCGCGAGCAGGTTCCAGCTCCACTCCACGACCGCCTGCAAGGTGCGGTGGCGTTCGGGCGCGTCGCGGGCCCCGCCGCGCAGCAGCGCGAAGCGGTCGCCGAGGCGGCGGGCGATCTCCGGCACGGACAGCACCCGCACCCGGGCCGCGGCCAGTTCCACCGCGAGCGGCAGCCCGTCGAGGTGGCGGCACAGCTCGGCCACCGCGTCCGGGGGCAGCAGCACGTCGCGGCGAGCGGCGCGGGCCCGTTGGGTGAACAGCTCGACGGAGGTGTCCAGGCCGAGTTCGGGCAGCGCGTACACCGCCTCCGAGGTCAGGTCCAGCGGGGCGCGGCTGGTGGCGAGCACCCGCAGTTCGCCCGAGGACGAGACCAGGGCCTGGACGAGGGCGGCGGCGCCCCGGACGACCTGCTCGCAGTTGTCGAGGACCAGCAGCGCGGGCCCGGTGCCGAGCATGCCGCGGATGCCGGCCACCGGATCGGCGGCGCCGGGCCCGGCCCCGCCGGGCCGTCCCTCCCCCGCGCCGAGCGCGGAGGCCACCTCCGCGGCCACGTCCTCGTCCGCGGTGACGCCGGCGAGCGGCACGAAGAACACCACGCGCTGCTCGGCCCGGCGGCTGACCGCGTGCGCGAGCCGGGTCTTGCCAAGGCCGCCGGGGCCGACGACGGTCACCGCGCGGGAGGCGCGCAGCAGCCGCTCCACCGCCGTGATGTCCTCGTCCCGGCCCAGGAGCGGGTTCGCCTCGTGCGGCACGCCGTGCCGGACCACCGGCGCCTCCCCGCGCAGCAGCTCCTGCTGGACGGCCCGGAGCGCGGCGCCCGGATCCGTGCCGAGATCGTCGCGCAGCGCACGGCGGTACGCCTCGTAGCGCATCAGGGCGGCGGACGGCCCCGCCGTCGCCGCTTCGCCGCGCAGCAGCTCGGCGAGCACTTCCTCGTCGCGCGGGCTCTGCGCGGCGGCCGCGGCCAGGGGTTGCGCCGCCTGCGCGTGGCGTCCGAGGCGGGCGAGCGCGAGCGCCCGCGCGCGGACGAGCGCGGCCCGGACGGGGGCACGCGCGGTGCGCAGCGCGGCCACGGGGTCGTCCCGGTCGCCGTCGTCGTCCGGGGTGCCCTCCCACAGCGCGAGCCCGGCCTCGGCCGCGGCCAGCGATCCCGCGTGGTCCCCCGCCCTGGCCCGCTCCGCGCAGGCGGCGGCGTGCAGGAGCAACGCGGAGCTGTCGACCTGCTCCTCGGCGAGGGCGAGCCGGTATCCGGTGGGGGTGCTGACGACGACGTCGGCGCCCAGTTGCGCCCGGGCCCGGGAGACGAGGACCTGCAGCGCCTTCCCCGGCCGCTCCGGCAGCGCGTCCGGCCACAGTCCCGCCACCAGCCGCTCGCTGCTGCAGCCCGTCCGCAGGTCGGTCGCGAGCAGCGCGAGGAGCGCACGCAGCCGGGGCGCGGTGACCTCCTGTCCGCGGTGGGCGACGCGAGGAAGCAAGGTCAGGTCGGTGGTCACCCGTGCAGAGTAGTCGGACGCCGGGGGCCGGACGCCGGCTCGTCGAGGTCCCCTGCCGCGCCGGATCACCGGCCGCCGGGCGGAAGATCCATGTCCGCCCTCGTGCGGCTCGCGGAATACATCGCACACGAACCGACCGCTTGCCCGATGCCGCAGCCAGGTCCGATGCGTAACCGCCAGTACCTCGGCCCCCGCGTCCAGCCGGACACGCCCCGAGCCGACCGCGTCGAACGCGAACTCGGGCAAGCGCCGTCGCAGCTCCGCGACGCACGCCACGGGCACCGCGACCTCCAGGTCGCCGTATGGCCGCGACTGCTCACCGCAGAACAGGTCCAGCACCCAACCGGCCGCGACGTACCCGGGCGTGCCGGTCCGCCGAGCCGTTTCGCCACCTGGTCCGGCCGCCAGGCGTCCGCCCGGCGGACCTTCAGTTCGTCCGCGCCGAGCGGGACGCCGCCGGGCGCCACAGGTGCGGTCACCGGCCCAACGTACGCCGCACGCCGGGCTCCCGGCCCCACCGCGGCCGCCGGCGTCCCGGGCCGTCAGCGCACGATGAGCCAGATCGCGCACGGGAGGGCTACCGTCCCGGCCACCGCGAACACCACTCCGCCCAGGCGCAGGGTCCACATCGGCGGAGGGATGGTGGGCGGGAAGTGGCGCTCGTGGGATCGCTTGACGAGGCGCTGGTGAAACCAGCCGGAACCCGCGGGAGTGGTGAGGGCGATCCCGGCGGGCAGGGCGAGGAACGACCAGACGAGGAGGAACCAACCGGACGACGGGGGGTTAGCACCGTGTTCTGCCGCGAGGGTGATCATGCGGGGCGTGTACCCCACGGACGCGGAATGAGATCCCTCCACTTGGCGACACCAGGGGCCGGCACCGGGGGCTTTCCACGATCGGGCTGCGACCGCGGGCCCGATCGGCCAGGATGTCCACGGGTTCGACGGCGCCGAATCACCGGGGGGTGGGGGGACATGGCCGCTGCGCGACCGGGCCTGGTGGTCTTCCTCGCCGCCAAGGCGGCATCGGACATCGGGTACGCGCTGGACTTCGTCTGCCTGTCGGTGTTCGTCTGGGAGCGCACCGGCTCCGCCCTGGCCACCGGGCTGGTCAGCGTCGCGCTCTACGCCGGGGCGATCCTCGGCGGCCAGGCGGGCAGCCGCTACGGGCGCGCCTGGAACCGGCGCGGGGTGATGATCGGCGCGGACGCCGTCCGGATGGCGGTCCTGGTGGTGCTCGCGGTGCTGCCGGCCGGGGCGCAACTGGCCTGGCTGTACCCGGTGGTGTTCTTCCTGGGGGTCGGCCGGTCGGTCTTCGAAGCCACCTTGTCGGCGGCGACGCCGGTGCTCGCCGGTCCGCGCGTGCAGACCGTCAACAGCGTGCTGGCCGGGCTCAAGGGGATCGCGTTCGTGGTGGGGATGGGCGCGGCCACGGTCGTCGTGCCGGTCCTCGGCTACCGGGGGGTGTTCGGGCTCGACGCGGGCACGTACGCGCTGTCCGGCCTGGTGCTGTGTGCGCTGCGGCTGCCGCTGCGCGAAGCGGCGCCCGGGCCGGTGCCCGCGGACGCGGCGGCAGGTGCGGGCCTGCCGGCGGCGAACCCCGGGCCGGTGGTACGGGGATCCGGTCGGCCGACGTGGCCGCTGCTGGTCCTGACCGCGGTGGCACCGCTGGTGGTGCTGCGCGGGTTCGACGCGTTCGGCAGCGCATCGCAGCAGGTGGGCCTGCCCATCCTGGGCAGCCGGCTGCGGCCGGACGCGCCCGAGCTGTTCGCCGGCACCATGTGGAGCGTCTGGGCGGTCGGACTGTTCCTGGCCGGGTTCGTGCTGCGGCCACTGGCCACCCAGCTCGTGGCGCGGGCGCCCGCGCAGGTGTTCTGCCTGTCGACCATCGTCATGTCGCTGGGATTCATCGGGGTGTTCTGGCTGCCGGGCTGGTGGCCGCGGCTGCTGGCGGCGCTGGTCGCGGGGGTGGGCGACGCGTTCAGCGAGATCACCTTCAAGCAGGCCCTGCAGCAGCTGCCGGACGAGGAGCGCGGGCAGGCGTTCGGCTTCTGCCAGATCGTCGTCAACGGCGGTCTGATGGCCGGGTTGGCGGTGACGAGCGTGGTGCTGACCCCGGACCTGGCGGCCCGCTGGGTCCTGCTGCTGCACGGCCTGCCGATCCTGCTGGCCGGGTGGCTGGTGCTCACCGCCCAACGGCCCCGCCGGGTACGGGAGCAACCGCAGGAACAGGAGCAGCCCACATGACCGGCGACGACCGTCCCGCGCCGGCCCCGACCGGCCGCGACGCGGCCACCGGCGGCACCGCTGACGGCATCCCCGCAGACACCGCTGAGGGCCTCCCCGCAGGCCCCGGTGCGGACGCCGGCGCGCCGCGCGCCTACCTCGACCACGCGGGCCTCGGCCTCCTGCGCGCCCCCGCCCTCGCCGCGATGCGCCGCGCCCTGGACGAGGTGTATCCGCACGGCAGCGCCCGCATGGGGCGGATCTTCCCGGCCCGGACCGCGGCCCGGGCGAGCGCCGCCCGCCTGCTGGAGTGCTCCCCCGACGAAGTGGCGCTGGTCCCCAACACCTCCACCGGCCTGCACCTGGTGGCCGACGGCCTGCACTGGGTGCCCGGCGACGAGGTGGTCGTCTTCGACCGGGACTTCCCGGCCAACGTGCACCCCTGGCGGGCCCTGGTGGCGCGGGCGGGCGTGCGGTTGCGATGGGTGCCGATGCGCCGCGGCGGCTACGAGACGGACGACATCGCCGCCGCGATCACGCCGTCGACCCGGCTGATCGCGGCCAGCCACGTCAACTTCGCGACCGGCTTCCGGCTCGACCTGGACCAACTGTGCGCGCTGGCCGCCCCGGTGGGCGCCCTGGTCTGCGTGGACGCCGTGCAGGGCTTGGGCGCGCTGCCGCTGTCGACGGCCCGCACCCCGGTGGACTTCGTCGCCGCCGGGGCGCACAAGTGGCTGGGCGGCCCGCCGGGCACCGGCCTGTTCTACTGCCGCGCCGAACGGCTGCCGCTGCTGCGCTCGGTGCCCGCGGGCTGGTTCGGCTTCGACGGGGCCAACGACATGCTCAGCAAGGGGCCGGGGCACTTCCGCTACGACCTGCCCCTGCGCTCGGGCACCGGTCGGGTGGAGGGCGGCATGTACGACGTGCTGGGCATGGTGGGGCTGGCGGCCGCCCTGGACGAGCTGGCCGGCGTGGGCGTCGAGGCGGTGGTGCAGCGCCTCGGGATCCTGACCGGGCGGCTGCGGGAGGGGCTGGCCTCGCTGGGCTACCAGGTCGTGTCCCCGGCGCGCGACGGTGCGCGGTCGGGCATCGTCAGCTGCACCGATCCGCGCCGGGACGGCGGGCAGTGGGTGCAGGAGCTGATCGCGCGCGGCATCCACGTGTCGTACCCGGACGGCATGATCCGCATCTCGCCGCACTACTGGACGACCGACGCCGAGGTCGAGTTGTTGCTCGACGCGCTGGCCGTTCCCTCCGCCGGACCGAGAATTCGCCGCTGAGCAAGGGCTTGGCAGCAACTGCCCAACATCTTGCGGCCGTTGACCGGTCATGCGAGAAAGGATCCGTACTCGTACCGACAGGTGCGGGACTTCCTGCAACGGAGGGGATTCCTGATGGAGAAGGAATACGAGAGCTGGGAGCAGCTCGAGGACGAGGTCGAGGTCACGACTGGCGCGGCCGACTGCTGGACCTGTCTGATCGACGCCGGCGCCTGACCGTCGTCCCGCACACCACGCTCCCCGCGGCCGCGCCTGTGCGACCGCGGGGAGAACTTCTCTCACCCGGGGGCTGCAGTGGAACGGTGGCGGTTCAGCCACGGCGTGGTCGGCGTCAACGCTCCCAGCTGGTTGACGTTCGAAGTGCACCGGCCGTACCTCGACGGCGGCGACTCGCCGCTGACCGAGATCCAGGCCCGCGCCCCGCTGCTGGCCGCCCGGCGCTTCGAACAGCGCGCCGCGACCGCCCTGCGGTTCGGGATGAACATGCCCGTCAGCTACCGCCGGCTGCTGGTCGAGGAGTCACGGCTGCACGCGTACCGGGCCGTCGTCCCCACCGACCTGCCCCCGCACCTGGCGTCGCCGTCCTGGACCCGGCTGACCACGGCCTACACGCGCCGCGACGAGCTCGACCCGGTCGACCGGGCCACGCTGGCCCAGTGGCTGGTGGCGGTGTGCCTGCCCGAAGCGGTCCTGCGGGTGGTCCCGGACGATCTCGACCCGGTGCGCTGCCACGACGAGGTCGAGGCCACCGCCCAGGCCGCGCGGGCCGCCGCACTGTTCCAGGCCGAGGGGCTGTCCGCACGCACCGCCGCGGCCTTCCGGGTGCTGACCGATCACCCGCGGGAGACGCTGTGCCACGCCCAGGCCGCCGGCTCCTGGGGCTACCTGCTGGCCCGGCACGCCGGTGACGACGCCGCGGCCCCCGACCTGGCCCGCCAGGCCCGGGAACTGCTGGCGCGGGCGGCCGCCGACCGCACCGCGTTCGAGTACGCCCTCGCGGCGGTCCGGCTGGACCTGCGCGAGGTCATGCGCGCCGAACGCGAGCAGGACTTCGACGGCGCCGCGGCGCAACTGGCCGCGGCGGACGCCTCGCTGGCGCCGCTCGCCCCGGACGGCCCGGAGGACGAACTGCTCCTGCTGGAGGCGCGGCGACGGCTGATCGACCGCCGGCTGGAGATCGCGGTACGCCGCGAGGACACCGCGGGCGAACAGCGGGCACTGGCCGAGGGCACCGCCCTGGACCCCTACTCGGTCAAGATCCGCATGCAGGCCGCGCAGGCACAGCAGCGGCAGGGCCGACCCGACCTGGCGCTCGCCGGCTACCTGCACGCCGCCCGGCTGGGACCGCTGGGCACCGGCTTCGCACTGCTGGCCGCCGCCGAGTGCGCCCAGCAGGCCGGCCACCCGGAATTCGCGCTGCTGCTCGCGGAACGGGCCTTCCGCGCCGCGCCGCGCTCGGCCCGCACCGCCCAACTGCTCACCGACCGCTACGCCGAGGCCGGCGAGGAACGGCTGGCCGAGGTGGTGCGCCGCGCCGTGCGGCGCCCGGACCGCCCCGCCTACGAGAACAACTGGCACTACCAGATGTACGCGTCGTACTTCAATCTCGGCGAGTCCCTCTCCCCGAACCTGTACGCCGCCCTGCCCACCCTGGCCTACCAGCACGCCGCGGCGGGCAGCGCCCCGGACATCACCTACCAGCGTCTGATGCCGCCGGCGTTCCGCGGCAACCTGGTGGGCGAGTCCGGGCTCGCGGAGTTCGCCGTCACCCACCCGGCGGACCTGCCGCAGCACCTGCGCACCCCGGCGTGGGAGCAGCTGTGCGCGTGGGTCGACACCTTCAAGAGCGCCGACCCGGACCGTCAACTGCTCACCTCCGCGCTGCTCTTCCGGCTCGGCTTCGGCCGGCTGGTGCTCGACCTCGTCCCACAGCGCCCCGCCGCCGACCTGACCGGGGCGGCCGAGCTGCGCCTGCACCACTGGCGCGACCTGGTGCGCTACGTGGGCTCGATCGGCGGCTCCCGGCAGCAGGTGGCCGCGCCCACCACCTCCTTCGCCGTCGCCAGGCACCCCGACTGCCCGCTGCGGCTGCGGTTCGTGATCGCGGTCTTCGCCGTGGTCTTCCACGCACGGGAGACGAAGTCGCTGGACGAGGCGCTGGCGTGGCGGGCCACCGCCGAGCAGGCGCTGGCCGAACTGCTCGCGGATCCCGCGTGCACGCCGCTGGATCGGCTGATGCTGGAGAGCCGGTTCTACCGCAGCGTCACCTACGTGCCGTTCCTGCAGCGGGACGAGGCCCGGTTGATCGCCGAGATGGACCGGGCCGAGGAACTGGCCCGGGCGATCGCGTCGACCACACCGTACGAGGAGTTCCTGCGCCGGGAGAACCTGCGCGCGTGCCTGGAGAGCCGCTCCAAGGAGGCCCTGGCCTTCGGGCGGGACGACCTCGCGCACCAGCGGATCACCGAGGTGATCGCCCTCGACCCGTACGAGCCCAAGAGCCACATCGAACGCGCCGAATCCCTCGTACGCCGAGGCCGCCACCGCGAGGCCGCCGACGCCTACCTGCGCGCCGCCCGCCTCGGCCCCACCTCGACCGCCATGAGCTACGGCCTGGCCGGAGAGTGTCTGGCCAAGGCGGGGCTGCCGGAGCTGGCCGAGGACTGCTTCATCCAGTCGCTGCGCATCGACCCGTACGCCGTGTCGTCCGCCCGCGGCTGGGCCGCCACCGGCTCCGACGACACCATGGGGGCCCTGGGCCGGGAGTACCTCGACGGCCTGGAGGCGTGGGCCGCGGGGCGGCGCGCGGCCAGGACGGCGCAGGGTGCGGGGGCGGTCGCGGCGACAGCGGACACGGTCCGGGAGGACGGGTCGTGACGCGCTGGTCACTGGCGGGGCAGGTTCAGCCCGGCTCCGACGCGGTGGTCGTGCCCGCCTTCACCGACCATCCGAAACAGCTGCCGTCCGCCGACTTCGCAGCCGCCTGCGGGTTCACCGGCCGCCCCGGCGAGGTGCTCCGGCTGCCCGGCGCGGCCGGCGGTCCCGCGCAGGTGCTCCTCGGCTTCGGCGCCGGCGCCGCCCTGCACGACGACGTGGTCCGCTCCGCGACCGCCCAACTGGCCCGTGCGGTCCGCGGGTTCGGGCGGCTGGGCCTGCGGCTGCCCGCACCCGACGAGCGGGCGCCCGGACCGTCGGCGATCCGCGCGGCCGTCGAAGGCTTCCTCCTCGGCGGCTACCGCTTCACCCGCCACAAGTCCGTCCTGGGCGGCCTGAGCGGGCCCGAACACGTCGACCTGCTCCTGCCCGAAGGCGGCGGCGCGGCCGATCACACCGCACTGGACGAGGGCCGGCGGCTGGCGGCCGCCACCTTGCTGGCCCGGGACCTGGTCAACGAGCCCGGCCAGGACCTGACGCCCGCCCTGTTCGCCGACCGGGCGGCGGCGGTGGCGGCCGACAGCGGGCTGCGGTGCGAGGTCTGGGACGAGGAGCGCATCGCCGCCGAACACCTCGGCGGCCTGCTCGCGGTCGGCCGCAGCTCACCGCGCCCGCCCCGCCTGGTGAAACTGACGTACCACCCGGACCGCCCGGCGGGCCACTACGCGCTGATCGGCAAGGGCGTCACCTTCGACGCGGGCGGGCTGTCCCTCAAGCCCAGCGCCGAAATGCTCACCATGAAGGCCGACATGGCCGGAGCGGCGGCTGTCCTCGGCGCGATGTCGGTCCTCGCGGCACTGCACTGCCCCACGCGGGTCGACGCCTGGCTGCCGCTGACGGAGAACATGCCCAACGGCGACCCGGTGCGCATCGGCGACGTACTGCGGATGCGCGGCGGCCGCACGGTCGAGATCCGCAACGCCGACGCCGAGGGCCGGCTGATCCTGGCCGATGCCCTGACTCTGGCCGGCGAGTGCGCGCCGGACGCGATGATCGACGTGGCCACGTTGACGGACGCCGCGCCCATCGCCCTGGGACGGAAGATCGCCGCCGTGATGGGCACCGACGACACCCTGGTGGACCGGCTGCGGCAGGCCGCGGACCGGGCCGGCGAGCCGGTCTGGCCGCTGCCGCTGTCCGACCGCTACCGCTGGCAGCTGGAGTCCCCGATCGCCGACCTCGTCAACTACACCATCGGCAACCGCCATGGCACCGCGCTGCTGGCCGGCCTGTTCCTGCGCGAGTTCGTCCCGCCGGGCATCCCCTGGGCGCACCTGGACATCCAGGGCACCGCGCTGTGCGACTCCGACGACGGCGAATGGGTCCAAGGCGCCACCGGCTTCGCCGTCCGCACCCTGACCACCCTGGTCCGCGAACCCTTCCACTCCCCCGTCTGATCCGGCGGAACGCTCCGCGCCCCCTGCGCGCGTTCCGCACTACTCGGGGACGGCCGCGGACCCGCCGGCGAGGATCTTGTCCGCGGCACCTGACCGGGCCGCCCCATCGACCGACACGCAGATGCCGAAGACGCGTGCGTGGCCGGTCCAGCCGTTGACGCGGCCGCGGTTGTTGCTGATCTGCACCCGCTGCCTGGCCGGATCCACGGCGGTCACCAGATGCAGGTACACCGTCCCGGCGACCCGGGCGAGGACGATGTCCCCGACCCCCACCTTCGACGGATCGACCGGAGCGACGACCACCCGCTGACGGCTGCGGATCAGCGGAACCATCGAGGAGCCGCTCGGCTGAAACGCCACGGTCGCCCCGCCGGCCACCCTGCCTGCCACTGCATCCAGTACACCCATGGGGGGATCGTGGCAGTCCCGGCCGATCCGCCCCACCGAATTACGCCGTCGCCGACGGGTCCGACGGCGCAAGCACGCACCGTCCCGGTCACCACACGTCGATGGACCAGATGTCGCCCACCCGATGGCCGTCCGGATCGGGGTCGCCCGACCCGTCCGGATCGTCGTCAGCGATGACGTGGATGCGGGCGCCCGACCCGGATACGCGGTAGCGGTGCATGTCGCGTGCTTTGTCGTCGAGCTCGACCGTGTGACCCAGAGCGACGGCGGCGGCCCGCAGTTCCTCGAAGGGGACCCGGTGCGTGAACGGTCCGTACTTCCGCGTGAGAGGGGACGGCACCGTGCTCGGCGACTGGTCGTACAGCAGTCGTTGGATCTTGACGCCGAAGCCGAAGCAGGACAGCTGTCCCTGCTGATCCGCGGAGAAGTTGATTTCCACGAGCCCGTGGTCCCGTCGGAGGGTGCCCCGGCCGGGAACGTCGAGGAATCGCGCACCCAGCGCGGCTTCCCAGCTGTCCGGGTGCGCGCCGACTCCCGCCCCGAGCACGTCGCAGCGGATGGCGACCTGGGCGTAGAAGTCCAGAGCGGACACGTGCTGACCTCCTCGGTTCTGCTGGCACATGGGTCGATCCTTGGTGCGGTGGCCCTCAGGTGAGCTGCTCTGCGAGTCCGACGACGAGGTCCTCGGGGCCGCGGACGTAGGCCAGTCGGTAGCTGGTCTCGAACCGGGCCACCTCGCCGACGAGTTCCGCGCCGTGGGTGCGCAGGCGGGCGAGGACGTCGTCGAGGCCGTCGACGGCGAACATGATGCGGCGGATGCCCAGCGTGTTCGTCGGCGCGGGCTTCGGTTCGGGGGTGATCGCCTTCGGCTCGTGGAACATCGCCAGCTCGATGCGGCTGTGGCCGTCCGGGGTCCGGAGCATGGCGACCTCCTGGCGGGAGCCGTCGATGCCGATGACCCGATCCACCCACCGGCCCTCGATCGGCATCCGGCCCTCCAGCTCCAGGCCGAGCTCGACGAAGAACGCGACAACGGCGTCGAGGTCCTCGACCACGATGAGGACGTTGTCCATCCGCTGGATCGTCATGCTGGGTCTCCTCCGGTGCTGGGGGCCTTCGCCGGCCGCTGCTGCCCCGGGGACGGAGCCGCGGGGCCGTTCTCGACATCCTCCGTCACATCGCCCTCAGGTTCATCGAGGAGCGCTCCCCCGGCCGGCAGATCGGAAGCGACCAGCTCGGCGGCGCGCGCGGGGTCGCCGTTCGCGCGCTCGAGCAGTGCTGCGACGTCATAGCCGGCGGAACCGCGGGCAGGGACGAGGCCGAGGGACATGCCGTGGTCGAACAGCGGCATGGACACGGAGGCGTCCAGGTCGGGACGGAGGCGGTGGAGCGCGCAGACCAGCTCCCAGGCGGCGGCGTCCAGCCGGGCCCGCTGCCGGGGGTCGCACGCGCTCACGGCGGCGGTCACGCCGACGCCGTCGGGCTCGTACCCCAGCAGGGCCGGAAGCAGTTCCGGAACGCCCATGATCCGGGCGGCGCCGAACGTGCGGACGTGCGCGCCCTCAGGGGCCTCGAGCAGCCCCACCAGCAGCGGGACCGCACGCCGGTCACGGCGCCGGGCCAGGCCGTGGATGCCCTCCTCGCGGGCGTCCGGGTCCCCGTCGGTCGTCCGCTCCCAGAGCGCGGCGCGGATCGCGGGGCTGTCGGCCTCGAGCTGGAAACCCAGCGTGAACGTCGCCCAGTTGCGGACCTCCGGGTCCTGGTCGCGGGTCAGGGCGATGAGTGCGCGGACGTCCGACCCGTCCGGCCGGCCGGTGGCGACCCACGCGAAGGAGCATGCCGCCCCGCGGCGGACCTCGGCGTCCTGGTGCCCGGCGAGGGCGATGAGGACGGGAACAGCGCGCTGGTCGCCGGTGCTTCCGATCGCCTCGGCCAAGGACCGCAGAACATCGTGCTCGCTCTCCCGCTCCGCGAGCCGCAGCAGCGCGGAGGCCGCCTCGGCCCGCACTGCCTCGTTCCGGTCGCTCGCGTCGCCCAGCACATCGCAGCCCGTCGCGCGCTCGGCCGGGTCGTCCGAAGCGATCAGGGTCAGGCCGCGGGACAGCGCCCCCGTCAGGTCGCAGGTACTCACGTCAGGCCGTTTCGCCGGGATCGTGGGTGATCAGGTCGCCCGGCTGGCAGGCGAGGACGTCGCAGATCCTCGACAGGGTCGAGAAGCGGATGGCCTTGGCCCGGCCGTTCTTGAGGACGGACAGGTTCACGACGGTGATGCCCACCTGCGCCGACAGTTCGGTGAGCGTCATGCCGCGCTGCGCGAGGATCCGGTCGAGGTGGATCCGGATCGAGTGGAGTTCCTCGTCGGGCATCAGATGGTCCCTTCGAGATCCTCTCGCATGCGCACGCCCTCACGCATGATCTTCCCCATGATCAGTGCGGCGAGACCGGCGAGAACGAGCACCTGCGGTCCGGACACCGTCGGCCCGGAACCCACGATCGGCGCCATGCTACCGACCAGCCAGGACTGCGACCAGCCGACGACGAGGCCGGCCACCGGCGTGCCCACGGTGACGAACCAGCCCAGCATGGAGAGTCGTTGCGACGCCGCGTCCGTGAACGGCCCCTCGGACACGACGGCCTTGAGCAGCCGGGAGAAGAGCAGCAGGGCGAGGGAACCGAACAGCAGCCAGGGCAGTTCGCCCCCGAGGTCGGCGGCGCGCTGCCCCACGGAGGGATCGTCCTGGCACAGGCGCGTGGTGCTGCCGGACGCTTTCACGCCCTGGCCGACCGGTACGGAGTCCGCCGCCAGCGGGGCGTTGCGCCAGAAGTCCGTCTGAACGCACACCGCCCCGTCGTCGAGCATGTGCGTGATGGCCTTGCCGACGAAGGCGAGCCCGCACAGCACCGCCAGCGCAAAGGTCACCGAGGCCAGCGTCCTCGTGAGTCGCGTGTTCATCGCGCCCCTCCCCATCGATTATCGATACGATCGAACGGTCCTCACAGTAGAGGGCATATCGATAATCGACAAGTTCGGTCGGGGGCGTCCCCGCCCACGCCCCGGCTACGCTGGCTGCGCATGACGCACACCGGGATCGAGATCACCGCGGAGCTCGTCCGGGCCCTGCTGCGCGACCAGCACCCCGACCTGGCCGAGCGCCCCCTGCGCCTGGGTGCGCGGGGCTGGGACAACCAGCTGTGGCGGCTCGGCGACGATCTCGCCGTGCGCCTGCCGTGGGCGACCGACCGGGCCGACGCGCTGCTGCGCAAGGAGGGCACCTGGCTGCCCGCACTGGCTCCGCGCCTGCCCCTGCCGGTCCCCGTCCCGCAGCGCCTCGGCGAGCCGTCCGCGCGCTTCCCCCGCCCCTGGATCGTCACCACGTGGGTACCGGGCGAGCCCGCCGACCGCGCCCCCGCCACGCGCGCCGCGCAGGCGGCCGACGCCCTGGCCGCGTTCCTGACGGCCCTTCACCGACCCGCCCCCGACGACGCACCCAGCGGCGGCTTCGGCCGCGGGGGGCCGCTCGCGGACCGCACCGAGCACTTCGTCCCGTACCTCGCCTCGGCCACCGAGCAGGGCCTGATACCCGACCCCCAAGCCGTCCGCGCCGTCTGGGACGACGCCGCCGCCGCGCCCGCGTGGGCGGGCCCGGCACTGTGGCTGCACGGCGACCTCCACCCCGCCAACGTCCTCACCGCGGACGGCACCTTCTGCGGCGTGATCGACTTCGGCGACCTGTGCGCCGGCGACCCGGCCTGCGACCTCGCCGCCGCCTGGGTGCTGCTGCCGGACGGCGCCGCCGACCGCTTCCACGCCGCCTACCGGCCGGCCCCGGACGCCGCGACCCTGCGCCGCGCCCGCGGCTGGGCGCTGCTGCAGGCCCTCACCGGCATCCTCGTCGGCGACGCGGGCGTGCACGGCCGCCCCGGCGGCAAGCCCACCTGGGGCCCGCCCGCCCGCATCGCACTCCAGCGCCTGATCGCCACCGCCCCCCGCTGAGCCCCGGACCGTCCGCCGGGCCACGACGGGCGGGCGGGGGCCGAACGTCCCGAGCCCTCGGCCGAACGGCCTGTTTCGGCCCGCGCGGGGTGTGCTCGCGTCCGGGACAGGGCACCTGACCTGCGTACGGACGTGACTGCGTGGAATCCCACCTCATGTCGGCGCACACGCTCCGGGACGCGGACACCCGCTCCCGGGCGGCGATGAGTGAGGTGGACCCATGGACGGATCGATGTGCGCGGGGCTGTTCACCCGCCGCTTCGGCCCACCGCCCAGGGAAGGGCTCCCGACCACCGTGCTGGTGCACGGGCTCGGGCTGTCCGGGCGGTACTTCGTCCCCCTCGCACGGCGTCTGGCCGCGGGCGGGACGACGGTGCTCGTTCCCGATCTGCCGGGCAACGCGCGCTCGCGGGGCGTCGTCCGCCGCACCCCCGACATGGGCGAGGTCGCCGCCGCCCTGGCCCGCTGGCACCGGCGGCTGTCCCTCGGCCCGACGGTGGCGGTGGGCAACTCGGTCGGCTGCCAGGTCGTCGCGTCCTTCGCCGCCCAACACCCGGACGCGGTGCGTCGGACGGTGCTCCTCGCACCGGCCCTCGAACCGCGCACCGCCGCCCTGCGCCACTTCGGCCGGCTCCTCGCGGACGCGCCCCGCGAACCGCTCGCCCTGCTGGCGCTGGCCGCGACCGACTACCTGCTGACCGGTCCCGTCCGGTGCGCCCTGTCCTTCCGGCACGCGCTGCGCGACGCCGACGCGGCGTTCGAGCAGCACCTGGCCCGGATCGACGCGCCCACCCTCGTGGTGCGGGGCACCGGCGACACGATCGTCACCGCCGCCTGGTCCCGCCGCGTGGCCGGGCTCGTCCCCCGCGGCCAGGCGGTCGATGTCCCCGGCACCGCCCATGCCGCCCACTACAGCGCGCCCGACACCATCGCGCGGCTGATCCGCGACTTCAGCGCGAAGGAGGACACGTGACCCCGCTCGAGAAGTCCCACCGCGAGACGTCCACGCCCCGGCGGCGTCCGTCGCTGTGGCTGCGCGTGCTGCCCGGGGTGTCCCCCGAACGCCGCGGCTTCATCCTGGCCTGGTGGGGCTTCGCCGTCACCTTCGGCGGGATGCGGCTGCTCACGTGGCTGATCCACATCGACATGGCCGGGGTGGGAGACGTGCAGGCCGGCGGGGTGCACATCCACCACTACGTCTGGGGGATCCTGCTGCTCGCCGTGGTCGGCGCGGTGGGACTCGTGCACCGCACGGCGCGGGTGCGCGCCTGGATGGGACTCGCCTACGGCGTGGGCCTGGCGCTGATCCTCGACGAGGCGGCGTTGCTGATCAGCCTGGAGGACGTCTACTGGGACACCGAGGGCGGCATCAGCATCGCGCTGGCCGTCACGGTGATCGCCGTCGCGGGCAGCGTCCTGGCGGCGACGCGCGGCCGCGACGGCAACAGGGCTCACGACACGGAACGCAGCGGAGAGTGACCCCGCTCCCCCGGCGGCCGCGCAGTCCGGCCCCGCTCCCCCGCGCTGCGGGGCTGGACGGCGCGCGGCCGGGCAGGCGGATCCACGCGATCACGTCGGGCCGTTCAGTCGTTGCGGCGCTTGCCGAACTCCCCGATCAGCACCGGGTACTGCTCCTTGCCGTGCCCGGCGGCGATCGCCCGGTCCGCCATCGCCTTGAGCAGCCTCGGCAGTTCGGCGTTCACCCCCACCGCCTCGCTCTCCTCGATCAGGTGCTCCATCGCCCGTGCGTCGGTCTCCAGGGCGGAGACCTCGGCCGGGAAGGAACCGCTGTCGATCTGCTCGGCGTACCCCGGCAGCCAGTCGGCCACGACGGCGGCGATCTGCCGCGCGAACGGGGCGTACGTCGCGGCGTCGACGCCGGCCGTCCTGAGCATGGCCGTGCCCTGGAGCCAGGCGTTCAGGACGCTCCACATCATGGCCAGGCCGGCCACGTCGTACAACGACGCGAGCCCAGGGTCCGTTCCCAGGTGGGTGACGGTGCCGAGGGCGCCGAGGGCTGACTCGTGTGCCGCGAAGTCCGGCTCGGGCCCACTGAGCAGGATCACCGCATCGGCGGTGCCGATGGCCGGCGGGACGGCCATGATGGCGCCGTCCAGATAGCGGGCACCGCGCTGTTCGGCCCATCGGGCGGCTTCCCGGGCCTGGGCCGAACTGCCCGACGTCAGGTTGAGCAGCGTCGTGCCGTGCAGCGCGGCCTCCTCCGCGCCCAGCAGCTCGTACAGGGCCGGGTAGTCGGTGACGCAGACGATCGTCAGTGAGTCCGCCGTGAGCGCGTCGCCGACGGTCGGCGCCAGCCGTACGCCCTGGGCCACCAGTCGGTCGGCTTTGGAGGGGGTGCGGTTCCACACGGTGGTGGGATGCCCGGCTTTCAGGAACGCGCCGGCGAGCGCTTGGCCCATCAGGCCGAGTCCGATGATGGTCACGGGTGTTTCGGTGCGGTTGTTCATGACAGCATCGTGAACGTTGATACCGGTGTGAAGGTCAAGCGAGGTAGCGATGCTGATCGGGGAACTGAGTCGTCGAACGGGAGTCCACACGCATCAGTTGCGTTACTACGGGGCCCAGGGGCTGCTGGAGGCCGACCGGGGCGCCAACGGATACCGCGAGTACGACGAGACGGCTGTGCTGCGGGTCAAGCAGATCCGTCACCTGCTCGGCGCCGGCCTGTCGTCCGAGGACATCGCGTACGTGCTGCCGTGTGCCCTCGGAGAGGCTCCGGAGCTGCCCGGATGCCCCGAGTTGCTGGCTGCGATGCGGTCACGGCTGCAGCGGCTGAACGATCGGATGGCCGACCTCGCCCAATCGCGCGACGCACTGGCCGGCTACATCGCCGCCGCCGAGCGGACGGGCGACGAGAGCTACCCGCCCTTCGACACTGCGGACCACTGTCCCGTTCCGGCCTGAGGAGGCGGAGATTCCCCTCACACGACGGTGAAGTCGTGCAGGGTGCCCAGGCGGGTCAGGGACTCGCGGCCCGGGATGCCGTCGACCGCCCGGCCGGAGAAGCCGCAGCGCCGCTGCCAGTCGGCATAGGCCGACTTCGTTCGCACGCCGAAGGAGCCGTCCACCCACGTGGCGTTCAGCAGCAGCTCGGCGTGCAGGGCCCGCTCCACGATCAGGACGTCGGCCGGGTACGTGGTGCCGCCCTGCGGGAGTCCCGGATCACGGTCGGCGGCGGCGATGACGCGGGCCAGGGCGACCAGCGGCTTGGCCGGGGGCGTCGTCCCCGCGGCGAAGGCGGGCCAGGAACCGGGGCCCTGATGCTGGTTCTGCGGGACCTGGCTGTGCCCGTACCACCCCCTGCGCGTCGCCCAGATCCGCTCGTCCCGGTGCGCGCCGAAGTCGGTGGGCCGGCCCATCGGCCACACGTCGGGCACGCCCTCCAGGCGTTCAGCTGCGGCCAGCCCGTGCAGGGAGTGTCGACGAGACATGCGTGGGCGCGGCCGTCCACCCGGCAGTGCGGGAAGAAGTGCGCCTCGACCTGGAGGACGACCCGGCCGGCCCGGTTGGTGCGACTCCCGCCGTCGAGGTCGACGAGGGACTTCGCCCGGGAGGTCGCAGGGAAGAACTGGGTGCATCGGCCGGTGAAAGGGGACCAGAGGAGGGGCGGGTGCCGCACGCAAGCTCGCCGATGCGGCGTCACGACCACCCTGTGGACGGCCGCCTGCCCCGTCCAGCGGTGTTCCGCTGAGCGGGACCAGCGTGCTCCGCCTCGGGCGGACAAGCCGCCGCGGTGCCGGGTCGTGCCGGGAGAAAAGGACTTGAGTCGCTCGCGGCCCGACGTCCACGATGGCGGTCGGTCGGGTCGGCAACCGAAGGGGTGGGTGGCAGTGCCGGAGCGCAACGACGAGGTCGTTCTGACCGGCGGCGGCGTCAACCACGTCGTGCGCGTCGGGTCCACCGTCCGACGGCCCGTGGGGCCATGGACCCGCACGGTGCACGCGCTGCTCGATCACCTGCGGGCGGCGGGGTTCGCCGCTGCGCCGCGCGCCCACGGGTTCGACGCCGACGGGCGCGAGATCCTCGACTTCCTCCCCGGCGAGGTGGCCACCTACCCCCTGCCGGAGTACGTGCGGTCGGACGCGACGTTGCGGACCGTGGCGGTGATGCTGCGGGACTACCACGACGCCACCGTCGGCTTCGCACCCGCGGCAGACGCCGCCTGGTACCTCCCCGGCCGCGCCCCGGTCGAGGTGATCTGTCACGGGGACGCCGCTCCGTACAACTGCGTGTTCCGCGACGGGAGGCCGGTCGCCTGGATCGACTTCGACACCGCGCACCCCGGCCCTCGGATCTGGGATGTCGCGTACACCGCCTACCGGTTCGTGCCCCTGACCGACCCGGGTAACGGCGACTTCACGCTGCCTGTCGAGGAACAGGCCCGCCGGCTGCGGCTCTTCGCGGATGCCTACCGGCTGGACGACGACGGACGAGCGTCATTGGCCGACACGGCCCGAGACCGCTTGGACCACCTCGTCCGCCACATGCACGAGCAGGCTGCCGCCGGCACCGCCGCGTTCGCCGAGCACATCGCAGCCGGACACGACAACCTCTACCGGTCCGACGCGGCTCACCTCACGCGCCACGCGGCGGTCTTCACGGAATGGTTGCGGCGCAGCGCCCCCCTGGGGTGAAGCTCGAAACCTTATGGAGCCGGGGTCCAGTCGTGGTCGAACACCGGCACCCACACGAGGGCGCGGCGGTGCGCGCAGCTCCGGACGGGTACCGGAGCGGTGTCGCACGGGGCGGAAGCGGTCGGTGATGCGGAGACAAATCCGGGCTGAGTGCTCATAGGCTCCTCCAAGCGGTATATCACCACAGTACGCCGTAGGGGTATGTGTGGGGGAGGCATGCGGCGGCATCACTCGGAGCCGTACGGACGGACCCAACTCCCCACCGCACATGGGCCGTCCGGCTCCGATGCCGCAGTACGGGTCCCCGTCCGGGACGGCGGACGGGGACCTCGCGACGCGCGGTCAGCCGCTGATCTGCTGGGGCTCGGACCGGCTGCCGATGGCGATCTTGCGGGGCTTGGCACGCTCGGCGATCGGGATGCGCAGGGTCAGGACGCCCGCGTCGTACTCCGCGTGGATGTGCTCGGTGTCCAGGGTGTCGGCGAGCATCACCTGGCGGGAGAAGACTCCCAGCGGCCGCTCGGACAGCTCGACCTGTACCGCCTCGCCCTTCGCCACCGGCCGGCGCTCCGCCTTGACGGTCAGCATGTTCCGCTCCACGTCGATGTCCAGCGCCTCCGGGCTCATCCCGGGCAGATCGAACGCGATGACGTACTCGTCACCCTCGCGGTAGGCGTCCATCGGCATCACGGACGGCTTGGACCACGTCCCCGAGGTCGCGGTGAGCTGCTGGACGATGCGGTCCATCTCGCGGAACGGGTCGGTGCGCATCAACACGGTGAAACACCTCCAGTTGGTTCGGGCGGAAATTGCCAATGCGCTGCACGGCGATTCCGTTGTAACATGTCATCCAGTCGATGACAAGCAGAATGTCGTCAGAAGGGTGACAAGCATCGGAGGACCCTCGCCCATGACCGCGCCCCACGCCCTGACCACCGCCCTGAACAGCATCAATGAGGCCATCCACGCTGCCGGGAAGCCCTTGCCCCATCCCGCCTCGCCCAGCTCGGAGGAGGCCCTCGCCGCACTCCTGCTCCTGCGCGAGCTGCGTGATCAGCTCGCCGGGTGGGAGCCCGCGCTGATCGAGGCCGCCCGCGCCGCCGGCGCCAGCTGGGCCGACCTCGCCCAGCCCCTCGGCGTCGCCAGCCGCCAGGCCGCCGAACGCCGCTACCTGCGGATCCGCCCCGGCAGCCCCGGCACCACCGGTGAAGAGCGCGTCCAGGCCACCCGCAACCGCCGCGCCGCCGACCGCACCGTCACCACCTGGGCCCGCGACAACGCGGCAGACCTGCGCCGCCTCGCCGGCGAGATCTCCGCCCTCACCGATCTGCCCGACCCCGCCCGCACCCCCCTGACCGAGGCCCTCTCCCACGACGACGCCACCCACCTGCTCGCTCCGCTCACCGCCACCCGGCCGCACGTCGAACACGACCACGCCGACCTCGCCGCCCGCATCGACACCATCACCCACCACACCGACCGGCTCCGCCACGAACAGGGCGACCACGCCGCGCCCCCGGCCGACGCCTAGCCGGCGGACACCTGGCCGACGAACACGCGGCGGCGCCCCGCGGGAACGGAGGGGCGCGCAGCCGCGGAGAGACGGTGCGGGCGCCGTCGGGCCCGGGATACGCCAGGAGGGCCGATCGGCCCCGCAGCAATCGGCGCACCTGGCTCCGCCTAGATGTACAGGCACGGGAGGGGCGTCCAACACGTCCGGCCCGGAGGCCTGCCGGGCTCCGGCGGTGGCCGCCGGGCCGGCGTACGATCCGGCAGAACGCCGGCCTGTTCAGCTCACGCCGACGATCTGCCGCTCGGGCTCGATCACGGCCACGACGCGCTCCAGGGCGCGGGAGTACGGGCCACCGGTGTACTTCGCCGAGATCCGGTCGATGATCGCCCAGGCCGCGTCGCCCTCGATCCAGTCCACGACGCGGCCGCGGACGGCCACGGGTTCGAACGGGTTGTCCGCCGGTGTCAGGGAGAGCGCGACCCTGGGGTCGCGGCGCAGGTTGGCCGCCTTGCGGCTGTGCGGGCCGGTCAAAATAACAATGCGGTCGCCCTCGGTGCCGATCCACACGGGCACGGCGTGCGGGGCGCCGTCCGGTAGGAGGCTGGCGAGGTGGGCGATCGGGGTGCCGTCGAGGACGCGGCGAACGTCGGGGTCGAGCATGTGGTTCTCCTTCGAGGGGAGTTGGCAGCACGGGGCCGGTGCCACATCCGGAGTTTCTTCAAGAGACTCCACTAGCCTAACCAACGGCGTTCCGTAAGGGAACCCCATTTGCTAGAGTCGCCCCATGCAACGCACCAGCTTCGGCGAGATGGCCTGCTCGATCGCGCGCACGCTGGACGTGATCGGGGAACCGTGGTCACCGCTGGTCCTGCGGGACATCTGGGTCGGCATGCACCGCTTCGACGACATCCAGGCCGACCTGGGCATCTCGCGCAAGGTCCTGACCGAGCGCCTCCACCACCTGGTCGAGCACGGCGTTCTGGAGCGCCGCCCCTACGACCGGCGCCCGCGCTACGAGTACCACCTGACGGCGAAGGGCACCGAGCTCGTCGACCTGCTCATGGTCATGGCCGGCTGGGGCGACCGGTGGCTCGCCGGCGAGGCCGGTCCGCCCGTGCTCTACCGCCACCACGCCTGCGGGGAGATCAGCGGAGTCGAACTGTCCTGCGCCCACTGCGGCCGACCGATGCACGCGGACGACGTGGACGTTCTCCCCGGCCCGGGCAGCGCGCCGGCCGGGCCCTGAAACCGCACTCCGCCGCCGCCCGAAGAGCACCGTGCGCCGCGGTGGGGACTCCTCCGAACTGACGCGCGGATCGCGACGGAAGGCGTGCACCAGCCGCCCGGAAACGCGGGCACCGGCCTGTCACCGCGGAGCGGTCACCGCGGCCGGCGAGTTCGCGTCGTGGATGAGCAGGCGGGGTGCGCCGGTGCCGTCGGCGGGCACGGACCACACGTCCCAGCCGCCGCCGTGACGGGGCAGCCCGTACATCACGGTGTGGTCGTCGAGCCAGGCGGCCTGGTCGTCGACGCTGTGCTCCTCCGCCAGCGGGGTCTCCTTCATGGTGGCCAGGTCCAGCACGTACAGGCGCCACGGCCTGTTGGCGCTGGCGTTGACCCGCTTCTTGAACACGATGCGGGTGTTGTCGGACGACAGCGAGGGGCACTCGGCGTTGGTCCGCAGGGTGCGCGCGGTCCACTTCCGGTAGTCGCCCTGGACCAGGTAGGTGCGCCCGCCGGTGCGGGCCGTGGCATAGAAGGTGTTGTCGTCCGCGGCGAAGTTGACGCCCCAGTAGTTGAGGTCCGCGGCGTGGTAGGGCTTCCCGTCGAGGGTGAGCGGGATCTGCTCGATGCTGCTGATCAGGCGGCCGGTCCGGGTGTCGAGGATCGAGGTCCGGGTCGAGAAGTCGTCCTTCAGGTAGGAGTCGCCCTGCACGAACGTCGTCCAGGAGAGCATGCTGCCGCTGGCCGAGACCCGGGCCCGGTTGGGGAACCCCTCGGTCTTGACCTGCCGCACCTGCCGCAGGTCGCGGTCGAGGACCGTGACGTGCGTGGCGGGGACCGGGCCCCCCCGCTGCATGCAGATCCCGGTGCCGTGGGCGGCGTAGAGCCGGTCGCACAGCGCGGTGCCGGTGGTCCGCGGCGTGTCGGGGCGGTCGAGGGGCACCGAGGCGATCCGCCCGAACGAGGAGCCCGGGGCGGTGTCGCGGAAGAGGATCTGCCCGGAGGTGTCCAGCCGGACGACGCCGCTCGCACCGCCGGCGCCGTCGGCGTCCCGGGAGCGCAGCACGTACCCGGTGACGGTGGTGATCGCGACCAGGGCCATCACCAGCAGGATCAGCAGCCGGTTGCGGGTACTCATGCCGTGCTCTCCTCGCGCAGGGGAAGGGTCACCAGCGCCGCCACGATGGCGACGGCCAGGACGGTGAGGGCCACCGCGAGTGCGGTGTGCAGGCCCCACCGCGACCAGGCGGCGCCGAACAGCACCGAGGACGCCAGCGTGGCCAGCGACTGGCCCGTCTGGATCACCGACAGGCCGGCGGCTCGCAGGTGCTCGGGCACCATCGGCCCGACGGCCGCCATCAGCACCCCGTCGGTCGCCGCGTAGAACAGCCCGTGCAGCACGAGCGTGGTGACCACCAGGACGGGGCCGCCGACCGGGCCGAACAGCGCCAGGTAGGCGAGGAGCAGGGCCCCGTAGCCGGCGACGAACACCCGCAGCCGCCCCATCCGGTCGGCGAGCTGGCCGAGCGGCATCGCCAGCAGCAGGTAGACGCCGGTGGTGCCCAGTGGAAGCAGCGGGAAGTACTCCGCGGGGATGTCCAGGCGCTGCTGGATCAGGAGGTACACGAACGAGTCGCTGAGCGTCACCGCGCCGAGCAGCAGGACGCCGATGCCCACCCGGCGGAAGCCGGGCCGCAGCAGCAGGCCGAGCACGTCGCGCACGGTCGCCCGTTCGTGCCGGTCCAGCGGCTGCCGCCGGTCGCGGACGAACAGCGCCAGGATCACCAGCGCGAACGCGGCGATGCAGAAGCTCGCCACGAAGACGGTGTCGTAGTGGCCGGGTGTGGCCAGCAGCAGCGCGAAGGCGGCCAGCGGTCCGAGGAAGGCGCCGGTGGTGTCCAGCGCGCGGTGTGCGCCGAAGGAGCGGCCGAGCGTCTCGGGGGTGCTGCTCAGCGAGATGAGGGCGTCGCGGGGACCGGTGCGCAGGCCCTTGCCGGTGCGGTCGGCCGCGATCACCGCACCGAGTGCCGGCACGGAGGAGCCGGCGGCGAGCAGGCCCAGCTTGCACAGGGCCGACAGCGCGTAGCCGCTGCCCGCGACCAGTTTGCGGCGCTGCCAGCGGTCCGCGGCGTGGCCTCCCGCGACGCGGACCAGGGCGGTGACCCCGAAGTACATGCCGTTGAGCGCACCGAACTGCAGGGGGCTCAGGCCGAGGGTGAAGATGACGTACATCGGCAGCACCGCGGTGATCATCTCGGAGGAGATGTCCGTGACCAGGCTGACCGATCCGAGCGCGAGCACGTTGGAGTCCACGCCCGCCCACGCCCGGCGCCGGCCGGGGGCGGCGGCAGCGGCGGCGGGTACTTCGGACGTCTCGGGTACTTCGGACGTCACGGGGGTTTCGGCAGCCTCGGGAGCCTCGGCAGATGGGGGGCGGACGGCCCGGCTCGTCGAGATGTACATGACTGTCCTCTCTTGCTGATGCCTTCACGATCGGGGCCCGCCGGCCGGGGTGTGCCGGCCGGCGGGCCCGTGAGCAGGAGGTGGATCAGTCGTTGATCGAGTACGGGTCGCCGTAGACCTTCCACTGCAGCGGCGGGTTCAGGTTGAGGTTGCCGTTGTTGAGGAAGATCCGCTGCTCGGTGTCGACGCGGCTGGTGTCCTCGTGCGCGGCCTCGGTGAGCATGGCCGCCTTGCGGGCGTCGAGGAACGCGTTGAGGTAGGCGGTCTCGTTGCCGCCCTGGGCCGGGGTCTTGGCCTTCTTCAGCGCCGCCGCGCGGATCCCGCCGAAGCTGGTCGCGTCGTCGCCGGGACCGTGCATCACGATGGCGTCGTAGTAGGCGAACTGGCCGAGGGCGTGCAGGCCGTCGGACTTCGCCTGGCTGACGGCCGGGTTGAAGTACACCCGGTCGCGTTCGTCCTCCTGCGCCCGCTGGAAGACGGAGTCCTTGGCCGCGGTGTGCCAGGCGGTCTCGAAGTTCGAGCCGAGCCCGGTGTGCGAGGCCGTGCCGTTGACCTTCTCCAGCGCGGGCAGGTACGAGGCCAGGACGTTGCCGGGCTTGAGGTCGGTGTAGTGCCGGACGAGGTCGAGCATGTCGCCGGTACCGGAGCAGAAGCCGACGATGCCCGCGGTGTAGCCACGGCCGTCACCGATGTCCTCGATGTAGGTGTACTGCGACTTCCAGTCCAGCGAGGAGTTCTCCGCGCTGGAGACGAGCTGCATCGCGATCTCCTTCTTGCGCGGGTCCGTCAGATCGGCGCCCGAGCCGCCGGGCGCCGTGGTGGGAGCGGTCGTCGGCGGTGTGGTGGGCGGGGTCGTGGGCGCCGTCGTGGGCGGGGTCGTCGGCGGTGTGGTGCTCCCGGCGCCGTACACCTCGAACTCGAACAGCGAGTAGCCGTAGGCCGTGCCGCGCTGGCTGGCCGACATGCGCACGTAGCGGCCGTGCCCGCTGAGGGCCAGGTCGTCGGTGCCACCGTTGCCGGTGGTCGTGGAGTAGGCCGTCGTCCAGGTGCTGCCGTCCGTCGACGTCTGGATCTTGTACGACTTCCCGTACGCCGCTTCCCACGTCAGCTTGACGCGGCTGAGCGCGGTGTCGGCGCCGAGGTCGACCGAGATCCACTGCGCGTCGGAGCCCTCCTTGCTGCCCCAGCGGGTGGTGGCGTTGCCGTCCACCGCCTTGGCTCCGGAGTACGAGCTGCTCTCGGTGGACGAGGTGGTGGTCGGCTTGCCCAGTGCCAGGTTCACCGACCCGGTGGGCGGGGTGGTGGGAGGCGTCGTGGGCGGGGTCGTGGGCGGGGTGCCGGTCACGTCCCAGATGTCGGTGATCGGCTTCGCCGTGGCCGCGCTGCCCAGGGCGGGCAGCCCGTACATGTCCTCCAGCGTGCGCAGGATCGAGTAGTGGTTGTACTTGACGCTGGAGGTGGCGCCCTTCTTGACGTTCGCGCCGACGATCATCGTGGCGATCTTGTTGTCGGCGTCGTCCCCGTCGTTCTCGTCCCAGGTCAGGATGAGGGCGCTGTTGTGGGTCTTGGCCCACTGGATGTAGCCGTCGAAGTGCGCCTTCAGCCAGTCGTCACCCTTCTTGACCGAGCCGTCGTGCATGTCGTTGTCGAGGTTCGGGGTCACGAACGACACGTCGGGGAGCTTGCTGTAGTCCGTCGGGAAGCGGCTGTAGCGCAGGTTCGAGGTCGCCGGGACGTTGGAGAAGTTCACCCAGCCGTTGTGCTTGCGGGCGTAGCCGTTGCTGCCGTCGTCGCCGCAGTCCTTCGAGCCGTCGGCCGGCAAGTCCTCGGAGTAGCCGACGAAGGAGTGCCCGCGCGTCAGGAGCTGGTTGCCGAGGTTGTCCGACGTGTACTCGTACGGACAGTTGTCGTCGTCGACGCCGTGCGTGGAGCCCGAGAACATCGCGATGTAGTTGCCCTGGCTGGGGTGGGTCGTGCCGTGCATGTTCGACAGCGACGCGCCCTGCTTGGCCAGGGAGTTGATGTACGGCGCGTTGCTGCTGCCGACGACGTCGTCGTAGAACTTGTTCTCCTCCGTCACGACCACGACGTGGTCGAACTGGGGGATCCCGTTGGCGGTCACGGCCGCCGGGGACGCGGTCGCGCCGTTGCTGCCGGACGGGGACGCGATGGCCGTCGCCGTCAGCCCGAGCAGGCCCACGGCCACGCTCATGCCGGCGGCGATGAGGGCGTTGCGGGACCGCCGGCCGCGGCGGGCGTGGACGCCGTGCTCCCCGGGCGGGGGCTCGGTGCGCGGGGAGCGCGAGGGAGGGTAGGGAGGCGTCATGCTGATCTCCTTGGACAAGGCTGTGGTGCTGATCGGTGCGATGGACCTGGGCAGCGCCTGTGCGGCAGTGCGGCGGGCCGGGCCGCGCGGGGAGGTGACGCGTTCGGGGCATGCGGCATTGCGACGACAGGTTCAGCGGACTATGACCGCGGCGGCCGGGTCAGCTGCATGCGCAGATGCAGGTGAGCGCGTCAGGTTCGGAACGTCCGCGCCGAGCCGCTGGCGGGATCTTATGGGATAGGAAACTTTCTTAACAGATGTGGGAAGCTCCGAATCCCGGGGCATCGAAGAAAGGCCCAGCTCACCGGGTGCGGCCGCCCGGGAATCAAAGCCTCCAGATCCCACCCACCCGCGCGAAAGCGCGCTCGACGGCCTTGTCGCGCCGGTCGGGGGACCCCACACTGACCTCACCCGGCGGCCCGCAGGACGCGTCGCCGGCCCACGGACGTCCCACCGCGCCGCGCGAGGACACCGATGCACGCAGCGGGTCTGGAGAGGCTGCCCGGGTGACCGGCCAGTGACCCGCGGCGGGTCGGTTCTGTGAGTCACCCACACCGTTCACCACCTGGCCCGCCCCTGGCCGCCCCACGGCCGCCGGTGTGCCCCAGGCTTCGCCGGAAGCGTCAGCGCGCTTCCCGTCTTCCCCACTCCCCCGAAGGAAGGACCGGCCCCCTTGCGTACGCACTGGCGTAGACAAGCCCACCTCACCGCCGCCGCCCTGACCGTCCTTGGCCTCGCCCTGGGCCTGTCCGGCGCACCGGCCTCCGCCCAGGACCGGCCCGCGGCACGGAACGCGTCCGCCGCCCAGGACCCGTCCACGGTGCGGATCAACGAGATCGAGTCGAGCGACGGCAACCCCGGCGACTGGATCGAACTCGTCAACACCGGGACCACCGCGGTCGACGTGTCCAAGTGGGTCCTCAAGGACAACGACAACGCGCACTCCTACAAGATCGCGTCCGGCACGACGCTGGCCCCGCACGCCTACCTGGCGCTGAACGTCGAGTCGTCGTTCGGCCTGGGCAGTTCGGACTCCGCGCGCCTGTTCCGGCCGGGCGGCTCCACCCTGGTCGACTCCTACGCCTGGACCGCGCACGCCACCACCACCTACGGGCGGTGCGCGGACGGGACCGGCGCGTTCACCACCACGACCGCTCCGACCCGCGGCGCGGCCAACGCCTGCGGCGGGGGCGGACAGCCCTCCGACTCCGCCTGGCCGGGCGGTACGGCAGTCACCGTCGCCGACGGCTCCAATGTGTTCGGGGAGAACCTCAGCGGGCTGTCCTTCGAGAGCGCCGGGGTGCTGTGGGCGGTGAACAACGGCCCGAGCAAGCTCTACCGGCTCGTGCCCAACGGGACGACCTGGCGCCCCGACCCGTCCGCCGGCTGGTCGTCGGGCAAGAGCCTGCGCTACAAGAACGGCAGCGGCGACCCCGATGCCGAGGCCGTGGTCGTCACCCCCGAGGGCGTGTTCGTCGCCACCGAGCGCGACGGCAACAAGGGCTCCACCAGCCTGCCGAAGATCCTGCGCTACGACCCCGCCTCCACCGCGTCCGCGCTCAACGCGACCGCCGAGTGGAACCTCACCTCCGACCTGCCCTCCCTGCCGGCCAACTCCGGTCCCGAGGCGCTGTCGTGGATCCCGGACACGTTCCTGACCGCACACGGCTTCCGCGACGAGCACACCGGCGCCGCCTACGACCCCGCCACCTATCCCGCCCACGGCAGCGGCCTGTTCTTCGCCGGCGTCGAGGACAACGGCACCGTCTACGCCTACGCGCTCAACACCTCCGGCGGCGGCTTCACCCGCGTCGCCACCTTCGCCGGCGGCTTCTCCAGCGTGATGGACCTGGAGTTCGAGCCCGCCACCGGCCACCTGTGGGCGACCTGCGACGACACCTGCGAGGGCCGCAGCGCGACCCTGGACATCAACGCCCAGGGCAAGTTCACCGTCACCCACACCTACGACCGCCCCGCGGGGATGGGCAACTACAACAACGAGGGCTTCGCCATCGCCCCCCAGTCGACGTGCACCGGCGGCCACAAGCCCGTCATCTGGTCCGACGACGCCAACGACGGCGGCCACGCCCTCCGCACGGGCACCGTGAACTGCATCTCCTGACCCCGCCCCGACGTGGCCGGGGGCGGCACAGCTGCCGCCCCCGGCCTGGTCGTTCAGCGCTGCGGGACGTCCCTGACGAACACGATGCCGTCGATGTCCGCCAGGTGGGCCGGGTCCAGGGGGGCGTAGCCGTACCAGGGGGATACGCGCGGGGCGGGGGGCGGAGTGTCGAGGGTGGCGGCCAGGCGGGGGGCGTCGATGACGCAGCGGTCCTGCGGGAGCGCGTACAGGAGCCCTTCGAGGGTGGTCGGCGGCGGCGTGTCCACGCCGCGGTGCCGGATCGTGCCCAGCGCGGTCGCCACGAAGGCGTACTCCGCGCCGAGTCGGGTGCTCACCAGAGCGCCGGCGCTCCACCACTCCAACCGCGCCCCGCCCATCCGCATCGAGCTCTTGGCCCGCTGGAGATGCGCGTTCTGGGCGTGGACCAGCGCCGGGCCCCGTTCGGCGAGGGCGAGCAGGTTCTGGGCCATCATCTGGTCCCGCACGCTCACCAGCCGGGTCAGCCGCGCGGGTGAGGTGTCGGCCATCCCGTGGTGGTAGCGCAGCAGGCCGGCCGCGGTGCGCCCGTACAGCCGGGCCCGCTCGAAGGCGTCGGGCGAGGTCGTCGCGAGCAGGTGCGGAGCCTGCTGGTCGAGCAGCGCCAGCATCTCGTCGGCGAGCAGCCGCAGGCGGTCGGCCTCGACCGTCCGCCCGACGGAGAGCGCGGGTTCCATCATCACGGCCGGATCGGTCCATCGGTCGTCGGCGCCGAGCAGGCGGTCGAGGGTGTCCGGGGTGCAGGGCAGCAGCTCCGCGTCCACCCGGGGCGCCAGGTAGCCGTGCAGTGCGGTGAGGGCCTGCCGGGGGCTCGCCGCGTGGGTGATCTCCAGCGGGCCGTCGAACCCGGCGAAGCGCAGCCGCTCGGACGCGCCGCAACCGTCCTCGTCCGCCCGGACGTTGTGGTCCCGCATCCAGCGCACGAGGTCGCGGTTGGCGGCCGAGGCGCCCCAACCGTGGCTGATGCCCTGCGCCATGACGTCGTCGAGGGTGCCCGCACCCGTGGTGACGTAGTCGTCGACGAGCAGACCCATGACGCAGTCGCTCTCGATCGCGATCGTCCGGTAGCCCTCCTGCTCGACCAGTTGCCGGAAGACAGCGTTGCGCAGGTCGAGCAGCGCGTCCTCGCCGTGGGTGGGCTCGCCCAGCGCGAGCAGCCGGGGGCGCGACGGGAGCAGCCTCATGACGGCGGCGGCGTCGACGGCCTGGACGGTGTCCTTGATGTCAGTAGCCATGCCGTCAACGCTATCGTTGAACCTTCGGTGTAAACTTTTCCGCGCTATCGTGCGGCTCATGGGGAAAAACTCTCAAAGTGAGGATCGGCTCCGGCCGGTCGATCTGGCGCGCGGACACGGTCTGTCGACCCAGGCGATCCGGAACTACGAGGAGGCCGGCATCCTTCCGGCGGCCGCCCGCACGCCCCACGGCTACCGCACCTACACCTCCCTGCACGCGGGCGCCCTGCGCGCGTTCCTCGCGCTGCTGCCCGGCCACGGCCACCGGACAGCGGCGGCGATCCTGCGGGCGGTGAACCAGGGCGCGGACGACGGGGCGTTCCGCCTCCTCGACGAGAGCCATGCCCAACTCCTCGACGACCGGCAGACCCTGCGGGCCGTGGAGAGCGCCCTGCGCGACCTGAAGCCCACCCGGGCGGGGCACGGGACGGCGCCCGCCCCCAGGCCCGGCGGCACGTTCATCGGGCCGCTGGCGACCGAACTCGGCGTCCGCCCCGCCACGCTGCGCAAGTGGGAGCGCGCGGGGCTGGTGTGCCCGCGCCGCGATCCGCAGACCGGCTACCGCGTCTACGACGAGGCCGACGTCCGGGACGCCCGGCTGGCCCACCAGCTGCGCCGGGGCGGCTACCTGCTGGAACAGATCGGTCCGCTGCTCGCCCAGGTGCGGACGGCCGGCGGGCTGGAGCCGTTGGAGGCCGCCCTGGGCGACTGGCACGCCCGGCTGTCCGCCCGCGGGCGGGCGATGCTGACCGGAGCCGCCGAACTGGAGGCATACCTGCGCCGGCGCGGTTGACTCGTCGGCCCCGTCCGCGTGCGCCCCACCGTTCCGTCACTACCGGCGGAGCCGGCCGACGTGACCATCCGCTCCCGCGGGCCTGATGGACACGCCGGCCGTGCCGCCCTCGTGGTGGACGAGCCGGCCGGCACATGAGGAACCCCGCCCGAAGTGGTCCGCAGACCACTCCGGGCGGGGCCCGTCCAGATGTGCGTGCGAGCACGCCGCAGTCGGGTCCTCCGGTCAGCCGACCGGGACTTCGGTTCGCGGTTCCTCGGCCTCGGCCCGGGTCTCGGGGTTGCCCGGCCACCAGAACTTCCTGCCCGTCAGCAGCACCAGCGCCGGGACGAGCACGGTGCGCACGATCAGCGTGTCGAGCAGCACGCCGATGCCGACGATCACGCCGATCTCGGTGAGGGTGATGAGCGGGAGAACGCCCAGGACCGCGAAGACCGCGGCGAGCAGGATGCCCGCGCTGGTGATCACTCCGCCGGTCGAGGCGAGCGCGCGGAGGATCGCCGCGCGGGTGTCGTGGCCGGCCACCGTGTCCTCCCTCGCGCGGGCGATGAGGAAGATGTTGTAGTCGACTCCGAGCGCCACGAGGAACAGGAACGACAGCAGCGGAACGTTGTCGTCGAGTGCGGGGAAGTCGTACACGGTGGTGAAGACGAAGTGCGACGCGCCGAGTGCGGAGAAGTACGTCGCGACCACGGTCAGCACCAGGAGCACCGGTGCGACCAGGGCCCGGAGCAGCAGCACCAGCACGGTGAACACGATCAGCAGGACCAGCGGCACCACCACCTTGGTGTCGCGGCTGGTGGCCTGGGCGGTGTCGTAGTCCCCCGCGGTCGTGCCGCCCACCAGCGCCTTGGCGTCGGGGATGTCGGCGAGCTTGTCGCGCAGGCGTACGAGGGTGGGGCGGATTCCGCGCTGCCGGGCGATGAGTCGAGGATGACGGTCGAGACGGCATAGCCACCGGACGGGGTGCCGGGCCGGACCGAGTCGACGCCTTCGACGGTGCCCGCGGCCTGGGCGACCTCGGCCGCGGCGCCTGCGGCGGAGACCACGTCGAGCGGCTGGGTGGCCCCGGCCGGGAGGACCGACTGGAGGGTCCTGGCGCCCTGGACGGCCTCGGGGGTCTTGCGGAACAGCTCGTTCTGGGAGAGCCCGACGGTGGTGCCGAAGAGCCCGCACGCCAGCGCGGCCAGGATGACGACCGCCCCGGTGGACACCAGCGCGGGCCGCTTGCTGACGACCCGGCCGAGCTTGGACCACACCCCGTCGCGGTCGGCGGCGATGGCGTCGCCGACACGGGGGATCAGGGGCCAGAACAGCCAGCGGCCCGGCAGGACGAGCGCGGCGGGGAGCACGACGAGGCCGAAGAACATGGCGATGACGATGCCGACGGCGCCGGCGAAGCCGAGCCCGCGGTTGACCGTCAGTTCGGCGGCGAGCAGCGTGAGCAGACTCAGGACCACGGTGGATCCGCTGGCCAGAACCGCCGGGGCGACGCCGCCCAGGGCGCGGCGCATGGCGACGAAGCGGTTCTCCTCGACCCGCAGTTCGTCCCGGTAGCGCGAGACGAGCAGCAGGGCGTAGTTGGTGCCTGCGCCGAACACCAGCACGGAGAGGATGCCGGCGGCCGAGCTGTCCACGGCCACGTCGACATGGGGGGCGAGCGCGCCCACGACGACGGTGGCGAGACGGTCGCCCATCGCGACGACGATCAGCGGCACCAGCCACAGGATCGGGCTGCGGTAGGTGACCAGGAGCAGCAGCGCGACGACCAGGGCGGTCGTCAGGAGAAGCGTGACATCCGCGCCGTCGAAGACCTTGTTCAGGTCGGCGGCGACGGCGGGTGCGCCGGTGACCTGGGCGCGCAGCGGCGCTGGGAGGTTCTGTCCGGCGACCTTGCGGACCTCGGCGACCGCTGTGTTGTTCTCCTCGCCCTCGGCCTTGTCCGACAGGGGGACCATCACGGTGGCGACGGTGCCCTTGGGGTCGAACACGGCGGTGGCCGGGGTGCGGGTGAGGCCGGTGGCGCCGAGCGGTCCGGCCTTCGCCGTGATGGCGGACTTGTCGGCCCCGGTCAGCGGACTGCCGTCAGTACGGCTGTAGACGACGATCGCCGGGGACGTGCCGCCGCTCTCCATCGCGTCGATGATCTTCGCGGCTTTGGCGGACTGGGCCGCGGCGGGAAGGGTGTCGCTGTCCGCGCCCTTGGTGGTGGCCTCGGACGGACCGACCGCGAAGATCGCCCCGACGAAGGCGAGGGTGAGGAGCAGGACCGTTACGGCGAGCGTCCGGGGCTTGCGGACAGGGCTTGGGGACTTCATCGAATCCTCACGATGGCGCTGTTGTGATCGGCGGATTGCCGACTGCTGCGGACCCAGAACATATTCCATGGTGGAATAGTTTTACCGTGGAAAATTAAGACGATGACGGTAGGTTGTCAAAGGCGTACCGGCGCACAGGACCGGCCCGCAGGCAGGAAAGGCGGCACCGGGGTGCAGGGATCGACACGCGGTGAGATGGATGCGCAGCGTGAGCGGCTGATCGAGACGCTGCGGGCGTACAGCGGCCGCTTCACCGAGCTGAGCCACCTCTTCGCCGACTGGCTGGGCCTGCACTCCACCGACGCGACCGCGCTGCTGGAGATCGCCGCGGCGGAGGAGCGGGGCGTCCCGCTCTCCCCGGCCCGTCTCAGCGAGCGGATCCTCCTCTCGCCCGGCGCGACGACCGCCCTGCTCAACCGCCTCGAAGGGGCCGGACACATCATCCGCAGCCGGGAGGGCACCGACCGCCGGGTCATCACTCTGCGCAGCAGCGCGTATGTCCAGGAGCGCGCCGAGGAGTTCTTCCACCCCCTGGGCGAACGGCTCGACGCCGTCATGGCGGAGCACCCGCAGGAGTTGCTGGCCGGCTTCGAGGCCCTGCTCGCCGACCTGAGCACGAGCATGGACTCCTACATTGCCGAGCGGGCCCGGAAGAACTGACGCCGGCTCACGTCCCCCGGGCCGCGCCGGGCGCTACAGCCGGGGCACGGTCAGGCGGTCGCGCGATCGAGCCAGCCGATCAGGTCGTCGACGATCTCGTCGCGGTTGGTTTCGTTGAACAGTTCGTGCCGGGCCCCCGGGTAGGTGCGGTAGACGATGTCCGTGAGCCCTGCCTGCCGGTAGCGCTCGACGGCGAGATCGCTGAGGGTCAACGCCTGGTTGAGCGGGTCGTGGTCGCCGACGAGGACGTTGAGGGGCAGGCCGGCGGGGATGCCGCCGGGGGTGGCCAGCCGCCCGGCGGCGGCTGCCAGGTCCTGCATGGAGGGTCCGGTCAGGGTGAATCCGCACAACGGGTCGGCGATATAGGCGTCGACCTCCGCTTCGTCCCGGCTGAGCCAGTCGGCCTCGGTGCGGGTGGGCTGGAAGGCGCTGTTGAAGGCTGACATCACGTCACCACCGGCCGCGGCGAGGAATGCGAGGAGCCTGTCGACGGCCGCGGTCCCGCACAGGGCGACGGCGGTGACGAGGTCGGCGTGGTCGAGCAGGTACTGCTGGGCCGCGAAGGAGCCGAGGCTGTGGCCGAGGAGCACCACCGGCAGGCCCGGGTGGCGGTCGCGGGCGATCCGGGTGAGCGCGGCGAGGTCGTCGACCAGCAGGTTCCAGCCGTCGCTCCCGAGGTCGCCCGGCCGCCCCGGCAGCATGGTCAGCCCGTGGCCGCGATGGTCGTCGGCGTACACGACGTACCCCCGCGCGGTCAGCCGGTGGGCGAGGCGCGCGTAGCGGGCGCCGTGTTCACCCATGCCGTGCGCGATCTGGACGATGCCGCGTGGCGGGTGCTCGGGCACCCACGCGCGGACGTGGACGGTGAGGCCGTCCTGGCTGGGAAAGGTGAAGCGGGTGGACATGGCTCACTCCTGGATCGGGCACCGCACGGAGAAAGCGGCTCCGTGCCGCCTTCCGCTCCTACGGGAGGATCATGCGCCCCTACGTCGCGCAGGCCCAGCGCATCCCCTGGATCGCTCCCCGCCTCGCCCACTCCAGGGCCCGTGCCGGCGTCCGGCGCATGGCGCGTCCCGGGGGCTCCGCACACGATCCCCGGACACTAGACTCCGCGCATGAGCACCGGCCGCACGCCCCTGTTCTGTGACGCCGCACTCGCCGAGCGCATCGAGCGGGTCGAGGCGCAGCTCATCGCCAAGGGCAGCGAAGCCGCCCACCGCCGCGCGGCGGGCCCGGCGGGCTTCGTGGTCCCGCTCGCCGGGGGCGTGGCGAGCTTCGCCGAGGAGGGCTCGCCACTCAACAAGGTGGCGGGGCTGGGCTTCGGCGGGCTGCCGAGCACCGCCGCCCTCGACGACATCGAGCGGGCCTTCACCGCCTGCGGCGCCCCCGTACAGGTCGAACTCGCCCACCTCGCCGACCCCGCGATCGGCGCCCTGCTGACCGCACGCGGATACCGGCTGACCTCGTTCGAGAACGTGCTCGGCCGCGCCCTCACGAACGAGCACGAGCAGGTGCCGCCGCCCGAACGGCCCGCGGTCGCGATCCGTCCCAGCGGTGACGACGAGTTCGAGCCGTGGCTCGACGTCGTGGCCGCGGGCTTCGCGCAGCCCGACACCCAAGGGCTCCCCTCCCACGAGGAGTTCCCCCGCGACGTCATCGCCCGGGCCGTGCGCGATCTCGCGACGGCGGCCGGGGTCGTGCGGTACGCCGCCGTGCTCGACGGGATCCTCGTCGGGGGCGCCAGCCTGCGCCTGGCGGACGGGGTCGCGCAGTTCACCGGCGCGGCGACGGCGCCCGCGTACCGCCGTCGCGGCGTCCAGAGCGCGCTGCTGTCGGCCCGGCTCGCCGACGCGGCGGCCGCCGGCTGCGACATCGCCGTCATCACCACGCAGCCGGGTTCGAAGTCGCAGCACAACGCCCAGCGCCGGGGCTTCGACCTGCTCTACACCCGCGCTGTGCTGGTGAAACAGCTCTGAACCGCGGTAGGCCCGCAGGCCCGGATCCGGGCCTGCGGCAGTGATCTGGCTCACACCCTGTCACGGGAATCCACGGGTCGGTGTCTTGTGTGCGAACCGCTGGAAACGAGGGAGGCACACCGTGACTGGGAAGACCGGCAACACCGAGGTGGTCGTGATCGGCGGAGGGTACGCCGGGGTGATGGCGGCCAACCGCCTGCGGCAGCGCGACGACGTGACCGTGACGCTGATCAACCCGCGCCCGTCGTTCGTCGACCGGATCCGCCTGCACCAACTGGTCGGCGGGAGCAACGACGCCGTCATCGCGTACACCGACGTGCTGCGCGAGGGCACCGGGCTGGTGGTCGACAGCGCGACCCGGATCGACGCGCCCGCGCGCAGCGTGGCGCTGGCGTCGGGCGGCACGGTCGGCTACGACTACCTGGTCTACGCGGTCGGCAGCGGCAGCGCCGACCCGCGCGTGATCGGAGCGCCGGAGTTCGCCTACCCCATCGCCAGTCTGGAGGAGGCGCAGCGGCTGCGGCCGGTGCTCGACGCCGCGCCGGCCGCGGCCGCGGTGACGGTCGTCGGAGCGGGCCCGACCGGTATCGAGACCGCGGCCGAGCTGGCGGAGGCGGGCCGCGCCGTGACCCTGGTCTGCGGCGGGGTGCTCGGCCCGTACCTGCACCGCCGGGGGCGGCGCGCGGTCGCCAAGCGTCTGGCCCACCTCGGGGTGACCGTGGTCGACGGTCCCGGCACGAAGGTGACGGCCGTGGCGCGCGCGAGCGTACGGCTCGGCGACGGCCGCGAGCTGCCGAGTGCGGTGACGATCTGGACCGCCGGATTCGGCGTGCCGGAGCTGGCCGCCCGCAGCGGGCTGAGCACCGACGCGGTGGGCCGGCTGCTCACGGACGAGACGTTGACCAGCGTGGACGACGCGCGCATCGTCGCGGCCGGTGACTCGGCGGCACCCTCGGGCCTGCCACTGCGGATGAGCTGCCAGGCCGCGCTGCCGGCGGGCGCGCGCGCCGCCGACACCGTGCTGAGCCGGATCGCGGGCGAGCAGCCCGCCGCCCTCAACCAGGTCTTCGCCGGCCAGTGCATCAGCCTGGGCCGCCGTGCCGGGATCTTCCAGTTCGCCCACCGGTACGACGTCGCGGTGGGGTTCCACCTCGCCGGCCGGCCGGGGGCGAAGGTCAAGGAGTTCATCTGCCAGGGCATCGTCAAGTACATGACCGACGAGGCGGCCAAGCCCGGCACCTACAGCCTGCACCGCGTCTCGGGCGGGTCCAAGCGCCGGCGGATGCTCCAGGCCGCGCCCGCCCCGGCGCCGGCCACCGTCGAACGGGCGGCGTAGCGCCGCGGGCGGGGCCGATCGCCGGTGGGCCGGGGGCGGATGGGACCCTGCTGGGGAGCACGCTGGATGGCCGCCGGCAACCGGGCACGGCCGTGAGGGAGAGGGGTCGACCGATGAGCGACCAGGCCACTGACCCGGCGACGGAGACGTTCGTCGCCCACCGCAACCTGCTCTTCACCGTCGCGTACGAGATGCTCGGGTCGGCGGCCGACGCCGAGGACGTCCTGCAGGAGACGTGGTTGCGGTGGGTCAAGGTCGACCTGGCGGAAGTGCGCGACCAGCGCGCCTACCTGGTCCGGATCACGACCCGGCAGGCACTCAACCGGCTGCGCACGATGAGCCGTCGCAAGGAGTCCTACGTCGGCCCCTGGCTGCCCGAGCCGATGCTCACCGCGCCGGACGTGGCCGACGACGTCGAGCTCGCCGAGAGCGTGTCGATGGCGATGATGCTGATCCTCGAGACGCTGTCGCCGACCGAGCGGGCGGTGTTCGTGCTGCGCGAGGCCTTCGACGTCGGCTACGACGAGATCGCGGCCGCCCTGGAGAAGACCCCGGCGGCCGTCCGGCAGATCGCCCACCGCGCCCGCCAGCACGTCGACGCGCGCCGCCCGCGCCAGACGGTCTCCCCCGCGCAGGCCCGCGCGGCCCTGGCATCGTTCCAGCGCGTGCTCGACACCGGCAATCCGCAGGATCTGCTCGACGTGCTGGCCCCGGACGTCGTCCTGGTGAGCGACGGCGGCGGCTTCAAGCAAGCCGCGCTGCGACCGATCGTCGGCGCCGAGAAGGTGACCCGCTTCCTGTTCGGCGCCCTCGGCAAGAACGACCTGCCGGTCACCGTCCACCCCACCATGGTCAACGGCAGCCCCGCGCTCGTCGTCCGCCTGGACGGCGAACTGGACGGCATCATCGCGGTCCGGATCGAGGACGCGCGCATCACCGGCCTGTACTACGTCCGCAACCCCGAGAAGCTGTCGCGCGTGGAGTCCGAGACCCCGCTCGTCCGGCGGTAGGACCCGGCGGCGCACCAGCCCCCCGACGAGAGGAACAGCACAGTGGAGATCGTGGCAGACGACCTCTCCGGCCCGGAGATCGCCCGCTTCCTCGACGAGCACGTCCGGCAGATGCGGTCGATCACGCCGCTGGAGAGCAAGCACGCCCTCGACCTCGACGGGCTGCGCCGACCGGAGATCACGTTCTGGTCGGTCCTGGACGACGGGGCGCTCGTCGGGTGCGGCGCGATCAAACGGCTGGACGCGGGCCACGCGGAGCTCAAGGCGATGCGGACCCGGCCGGCCCGCACGCGCAGCGGGATCGCCTCCCTGCTGCTGGCGCACATCATCACCGAGGCACAGCGCGCGGGCTTCACCCGGTTGAGCCTGGAGACGGGCGCGGCCGAGTTCTTCCTGCCCGCCCGGAAGTTGTACGAGAAGTTCGGGTTCACCTACTGCGAGCCGTTCGCGCAGTACCGGCCCGACCCCAGCAGCGCCTTCATGACCCGGACGCTGTGAGCGGTTCCGGATCCGGGTGCGGCCCGCCCCTGCCGGGCGGGCCGCACCCGTTCCCGGCGGTTACCGGGTGAGCGCGGCGCCGCCGAAGGTCACGACGAGGCGGCCGTCCGCGGCGAAGGACCAGTGCAGGGCGCCGGAGTACGCGGCGCACCGGGACCCGTTCGCGCCGGTCCAGAACTGGTTCGAGCTGTCGGCGTCGCCGACGGTCTTGTCGTTCGACCCGCTGCCGCTGCGGCACGAGGTGTTGTTGCGGAACACCGAGGTGCCCGCGTCGAACGAGTAGTTGCGCTGGTCGTTGTCGATGCTGACGTTGTCCGACACCGTCATGGAGCCGGGGTTGCTGTTGTACGTGAAGCCGTGGTGGCCGTTGTCGTAGGCGATGTCGCGGCGGACGATGTGGTTGACCTTGATGTCGTCGCCGCCGAGCTTGTAGCCGTTGCGGTCGCCGTTGGTGTTCTGGGTGCCGTCGCTGAGGGTGCCGTTGCTGTAGGACAGGGAGTCCTCGATGGTCACCGGGCCGATGGGTCCGGTGTCGGTCTTGGTGTAGAGGTCCCAGCCGTCGTCGATGTTGTGGTGGGACACGTCGTAGCGGAAGACGTTGCCGGGGCCGGAGGTGAGCTTGGCGGCGAAGCCGTCGGCGTTCTCACCACCGGAGTCGGCGTTGTCGTGCGACTCCGAACTCACGACGAGGTTGTTGGCGGGCCACTGGTCCTTGGGGGTGCTGGAGGCGGTGCGGGAGATCTGCAGCCCCGAGTCCCGGTTGAAGCGCGTCACCGTGCGCTCGATGATGTTGTTGCTGCCGCCCACGAAGATGCCGTTGTCGCCCGCGTGCTCGACGACGATGCCGTTGACGCGCCAGTACGAGCCGTTCAGGGCGAGCCCGCGGTTGGCCGGATCCTCGGCCATGGCGGCGAAGTTCAGCACCGGGACCTCGCCCGGGTAGGCCGACAGCTGCGTGCGGGCGGACGCGGTGCCGTTGTTGCCCGGCGCGATGGTGACGGTCTGGGAGTAGTGGTAGGTCCCCCCGCGCAGGTAGATCGTTCCGCCGGAGGTGACGCGGGTGATCGCCGAGGCGAGCGTCGTCGGAGCCGACTGCGTGCCGGCCGCGCCGTCGGTGCCGTTCGGTGCCACGTACACCGCCGAGCTGCTCGGCGGCGGGGTGTCCGCCGTCTCGACGTCGAGGTAGTCGAGGTTGGGCAGCCCGGCGGAGGTGGTGGGGCCGAGGCGGACGGTGTTGCTGCCCGCGGCGACCGGCAGCGTGAGCGTCTTGGTCGCCCACGTCGACCAGGCGCCGGTGCCCTCGAACGACGCGGAGCCGGCCGCCGCACCGTTGACCGTGACGGTGGCGGGCCGGGCGGTGGTGGTGCCGTTGGCGAAGCGCACCTTCACCGTGGCCGTGCCGGCGGTGGCGGCGGTCACCGTGAACTGGGCGGAGCCGCTGGTGGCGTTGGTGCCGTTGCAGAACCCGGTGCCGGAGTAGCCGGCCCAGTCGGAGTCGATGGTGCCGGTGCAGACCGCCGGGGAGCTCTCGGCCTCGTAGCGGGTGGACGCGGCCTGCGCGGGGGCGCCGGACAGGGCGACGAGCGTGCCGGTCAGCAGGCTGACGCAGGCCAGGACGGGGCGTAATTGCATCTGGTGTCTCCAGTTGGTCGGCCGGCCCGTCGCGGGGTTCCGCAGGGGGAGGACGTCGAGGAACCACGCGGCGGTTGACGATGGGGGCGATCCGGGCGGAGACTGCGACCGCCCGGGAAAGCGCTTTCTCGGGACGGTAGGGGCTGTTCTTGAGCACGGTCAATAGTCGCGTACATGATTACAATTCACGCCTGTGAACGCTCAGGGCGTGAATACGCGCCCGCTGCGCGGCCTGGGCACCTCGGTCGCGACTCCTCCGCCCTGGTCGACGACGGCTACCGGCGCGACAGCCCGTGGACGCCGGCCCAGGCGCTGATCGCCGCGGCCAGCTCCTCGGGGCGGTCCTCCGGGGAGTGGTGGCCGGCCGGCCCGAGGCGGGCGACCTCCAGCGCCGCGATGTTCCGCTCGCACCAGGCCACGGCCCCCGCGTCGGTCATCGCACCGGGGCCCGGCGCGAACGCGGCGAGCAGCTTGGGGACATCGGGACTCGCGGCCAGCCAGGCGTCGTAGCGCTCGACGCGCGCCACGACGTCGGCGGGCTCGCCGTCCAGCGGCATCATCCGCGTCCACGCCAGGATCGGGCGGCGGCTGTGCGGCGTCGGGAAGGGGCGCCGGTACACCTCCAGGTCGGCCGGGTCCAGCGGCGTGGCGAGCGCGCCGCCCAGGCCTTCGATGAACAGCGACCGCTCCAGGATCATCTCCTCGCCCACCCCCGGGGTGCGCAGCAGGGTGAACACCGCTCTTCCCGCCGCCGGGAACTCGTCGCCCACCAGCGGCTTGACGATCGTCTCGGCGAACGCGAGGCCACGCACGCTGCCCGGCAGACGGGCGGCACGGTCGAAGGCGAGCGCGCCGCCCCAGTCGTGCCCGACGAGCACGGCCTCGTCGAGGCCCAGCGCGTCGAACCAGGCGTCGAGGTACCGGGCATGGTCGTCGAAGGAGTAGGCGAGGTCGGGCTTGCCGGAGTCCCCCATGCCGATGAGGTCGGGGGCCAGCAGGCGGCGGCCGGGCGCGGCCACACCCGGCAGGACGTTGCGCCACAGGTGCGAGGAGGTGGGGTTGCCGTGCAGGAACACGAACGGCAGCCCGTCCGGGTCGCCGGACTCGCGGTAGTGGAGGGTCGAGTCGAGGACGGGGAGCGTGGGCATCGGGGTGTCACATCGCTTTCGGTTCGGGGAGGTCGAGGTGCAGGACGCGGTCGAGGGCGATTTCGATGACGACCAGGTCCGGCGGGGCGGGCGGGGGCGTCCGGTAGCGGACGGTGTAGCGGCGGACCGCCTCGGCCACGCGCGCCGCGTCGTCGGTGACGGCGGCCCGGCCTTCGAGGGTGATCCAGCGGAAGCCGTCCGCCTGGCAGAGCGCGACCCGGGCCGCCGGACCGGCGGCCAGCACGTTGCGGGCCTTGCGGGCACCGGCCCGGGTGGTCACCCGGGCCAGACCGGCCCCGGCGTCGAAGGTGAAGCGGACGGGGGTCACGTGCGGGGTGCCGTCGGGGCGGAGGGTGGTGAAGGTGGCGGGGTGCGCGTGGGTCAGGAACGCCCGCAGGCCGGACGGGAGTTCGGTGGTCGCCCGGCTCACTTCTTCCTCACGCCCTCGTTCCAGACCAGCTTGGCGATGTTCGGCTTCACGGCCGTGGTGATGACGCCCATGGCCGTCCGGACGTACCGCCTCTCCTCCAGCTCGCGCAGCATGCCGGCGGCGAGGTCGGCGCGGGCGGTGAAGACGCCGTCGGCGCTGGTCTCGGCGGTGTGGAAGCGCGTGACGACGGGGTGTTCGAACAGGCCGGAGGGCCGCACGAGGGTCCACTGCAGGGGCGTGCGGCGGATGACGTCCTCCATGCGGCGCATGTCGTCGTGGACCGGGCGGGCGAGGCGCCGGTTCACCAGCGGGTCGAAGACGTGGTTGAAGAAGTGGGCGCCGGTGGGGCGCCAGTTCGGGTCGGCCACGCTGGAGCTGACGGCGAGCAGCCGCTTGACGCCGTGGCGCTCCATCGCCGTGGTGATGGCGGCCGCGCTCGCCGAGTACAGGGTGACGGCCTGCCTGCCGGGGCGGGCGCCCAGCGCGGACAGCACCGCGTCCGTTCCGGCGACCGCGGCGTCGACCGCCGCCGCGTCGGTGGCGTCGGCGACGGCCACGGTCATCCCGCCGGCCGGGGTGAGGGAGCCGGGGCGGCGGGTCACCGCGACGACCTCGTGTCCGCGGGCGAGGGCCTGTTCGGTGAGGTGGCGGCCGGTCGGTCCGTTGGCGCCGAAGACTGCGATACGCATGGTGTCGGGCATCCCTTCGCGGGGTGAGGGGGAGGTGGGGTGGAACGCCCTTGACTGTGCCGATCATGGAACGCAAGCTCAACGGTGATGAATAACGCCGCCCTCGTCCCCGCCCGCCCGCGCGGCCGTCCCCGCGGCAAGCCGCCGACGCGCGAGTCGATCGTCGTGGCGGCCCGTGCGCTGTTCCTGAGCCGCGGTTACCGGGGCACCACCGTGCGCGCGGTGGCGGGCGCCGCGGGCGTCGACGCGGCCCTGATCGCGTACCACTTCGGCTCCAAGAAAGGCCTGTTCGCGGACGTGATGCAGTTCCAGTGCGCCAACGCGCTGGCAGTGCAGGACGTGCTCGGCGGGGACCCCGCCGCCCTGCCCGAGCGGCTGATCGACGCGGTGACGGGCCTGTGGGAGGACGCCGACTTCCGGCAGCTCACCGCCCACGGCGACGAGGCCGCCGAGGTGATCCGCGAGTACCTGGAACACGAGCTGCTGGCCCGGCTTGTTGAATTCCTCGGCGGGCGCGACGCGACCGCCCGCGCCACGGCCGTGGTGACGGTCCTCGGCGGCCTGATCTACACCCGCTACCTCAACCCGCTGCCCTCCCTCGCCGCCCTCACCCCCGCCGAGGCCCGCCACCACCTCGCCCCGGCGCTGCGCGCGGCCCTGGCCCCCCGGCCCCGCACACCACCGGCCCCGCGACCGGCCCGTCCGACGTAACGCCTGACCTCGCACCGGGGCGGCGCGCGGTCGCGCCCGCGGGTCCCCGCCTCACGGGGGCGGAGGCGGGGACCCGCGGGGGGCGCGTGCGCGGATCAGGACCGCGGCGCGCTCTTCGCGTAGACCTCCGGGTCGACGCGCTGCGGCGCGGCGCCGGCCTCGGGCGCGGGGCCGCCCTCGCTGAGGCCGAAGCGCCCGTGGAACGTGCGCAGGAAACCGGGCGCGTACCAGGCCGAGTTGCCGAGCAGGCGCATCGCGGCGGGCACGAGGATGCCGCGCACGGCGACGGCGTCGATGAGGACCGCCAGTCCGCTGCCGAGGCCGAACAGCTGCATGAAGCTGAGCTTCGCCGTCCCGAAGGCGAAGAAGCTCACCGCCAGCAGGCAGGCCGCCGCGGTGACGATGCGGCCCGTGTGCCCCAGACCGTCGCGCACCGCCGACTCGTTGTCCTCGCCCAGATCGTGCAGTTCCTTGATGCGGCTGGTGACGAACACCTCGTAGTCCATCGACAGCCCGAAGGCGATGCAGAACATCAGCACCGTGATGGACACCTCCATGGGCTGCGCGGTGAAGCCGAGCAGGGAGGAGAGGTGACCGTCCTGGAAGATCCACGTCATGACGCCGAGGGTCGCTCCGAGGCTGATGAGGTTGAGCAGCAGGGCGCGCAGCGGCTGGACGATGCTGCCGGTGAACAGGAAGAGCAGCAGGAAGGTGGTGAGGGCGACCAGGCCCGCGGCGAGCGGGAGCCGGCCGGCGATGGAGTCCTTGGAGTCGACCAGGGCCGCGTCGACCCCGCCCACCAGCGGGTGCGCACCGGCGGGCGGGGCCACCGCCCGCACCTCCTCGACCAGGCCCTGCGCCGCGTCCGACTTCGGCGCCAGGGTGCTGACCACGTTGATCTGCTGCGCGTCGGGGCGGCCGAGTGCCGGGTTGCCGGGGTCGGTCGCGGCCGACCTGCCGCCGGCGTAGGTGCCCGTGCTGGCCTCGACGCGGACGACGCCGCGGAGCCCGGACAGCGTGACCGCGTACGACTCCAACGGGGCCCTGCCCAGGGGCTGGTCGATGACGATGTGCAGGGCCGCGTCGTCGTTGCCGTGGAAGTGCTGCCGCAGCGCCGAGGAGACCTCGCGGCTGGCGGCGCCCTCGGGCAGCACCCGTTCGTCCGGGGTCCCGAAGGTGATGCCCAGCAGCGGACTCGCCGCCAGCAGCAGGACCGCCAGCACGGGCAGCGCGGTGAGCGCGGGCCGCCGCATGACGGTGCCGGCCAGCCGCCCCCAGAAGGGCGCCCGGGTGGCCGGGCGGACCGCCTTCGTCCACGGCAGGCGCCCGCTGTTGACCCGGTGCCCCAGCACGGCGAACAGGGCCGGCATGACGAACAGGGCGCTGACGGCCGCGATGGCCACGACCCCGATCCCCGCGTAGCCGAACGAGCGCAGGAAGTACTGCGGGAACACCAGCAGCGCCCCGAGCGCGGCGGCCACCGTCGCGGCGGAGAACGCCACCGTGCGGCCCGCGGTGCTCACCGTCCGCCGGACGGCGTCGTCCACGGCGGCGCCTGCCGCGAGCTGCTCGCGGAAGCGGCTGACCATGAGCAGCGCGTAGTCGATGCCCAGGCCCAGGCCCAGGGCGGTGGTCAGGTTGATCGCGAACACCGAGACGTCGGTGACGCTGCCCAGGACGAAGAGCTCCGCGAAGGTGCCCGCGATGGCGATGGTGCCGATCGCCAGCGGCAGCAGGGCCGCGACCAGGCTGCCGAAGACCAGCAGGAGCAGCACGAGGGTGAGCGGCACGGCGATCGACTCGGCCAGCAGGAGGTCCTCGCCGGACTGGGTGCCCATCTCGCTGGTGACCGCGGCGCCGCCGCCGGCCTGGACGGTGAGCGCACCGGCGTACGGGCCGGTGTAGGCGTCGATGACGCCCTCGGCGTTCTTCCCGCGTTCGGTGTCGTTGCCCTTCACATGGGCGAGCACCATGGCCTCGCTCCCGTCCTGGGAGCGCAGCTCGGGGTTGGCCGTGTCCCAGTACGAGATCACGTTGTCCAGGTGCTGTTCCTTCTTCAGGGCGGCCACCAGGGCCTGGCCGCCGCGCTGTGCGGCCGGGTCGTCGACGCGGCCGGCGGAGGTGCGGACCAGCAGGACCAGGTTCGTCTGCCCGCCGAACTTCTCCTCGATGACCTTGCCGGCCCGGGTGGACGGGGAGGCCGGGTCGTCGTAGCCGCCTCCGAGCAGCTTGCCGAACGCGCCGGCGCCCAGCACGCCCATGAGGGCCACTGCCACAGCGGCGACGATCAGTACCAGCCGGGACCGGCGGATCGCCAGTTCGGCTATGCGTTCAAACACGCACGATCTCCTTCGATGTCCATACGGTGAAAGCGGCACGGAACGGCCGCGGTTGACGCACGAGGGGTCAGCGCGGCGCTGCCGCGGAGTCGGTTCACCCCGGCAGCGGCAGGTGCGGGTCGCACGCTTCGTCGCCACGGGTGACGCTAGTGAGCGGGCGGAAGTTTTGGCAGTGTTAGATTTTCCTAACACCCCGCACGACGCGGGTGGCCCACCCGGGCGGCCGTCGCCGGCCGCCGCCTGTCCGCGGAGGAATGCGCCATGGCCCCGCCCACCCTGCGCCAGCGCCGCCGCGCGGCCGCCACGCAGGAGATCCTGGACGCCGCCGAGCGCCACCTCACCGAGCACGGGCCGGCGGCCCTGTCCCTGCGGGCGGTCGCCCGCAGCCTCGACATGACGGTGCAGGCGCTCTACCACTACTTCCCGAGCCGGGACGCCCTCGTGACGGTGCTCATCACCAGGGCGTACGACGACCTGGCCGACGCCGTGCGGGCCGCCGTCGACAGCCCGACCCGCGACGCGGACCTGCCGGGGCTGGTGGTCGCGGCGGAGGGCTACCGCCGCTGGGCCGTCGCGCACCCCGAGCGCTTCCAGCTGCTGTACGGGACACCGCTGCGGGACTACGCGGCACCCGCCGACGGCCCGACCACGCAGGCGACGCGCCGCATGAGCGCGATCTTCGAGCGCGAGCTGTTCGCCGGCTTCACCGCGGCCCAGCTGGCCGCGGCCCGCGTCCCGGCTCTGTCACCCGCGCTGCGGGCGCACCTGGAGCGGCTGCCGCACTACGGCCAGGGGTATCTGCCCGCCCCCGCGACCGCCCTGCTGCTGGGCGCATGGGGCCACCTGCACGGACTCGTCGTCCTGGAGGTCTTCGGGCACACCTCCTTCCTCGGCGAACAGCAGGACGACGTCTTCCGCATGGCCATGCGCCATCTCCTGGAGGACCTGCACCGCCGGATCACCCCGGCGTGAGCCGGGGGTCGCGGCGGCCACCGCGCGCTGCGCCCGCGCGGCTGCGCACGCAGCACGAGCCCGGCCCCCGCAGGACCTTGCGGGGGCCGGGCTCGTACGGGGGAGCTGGTCAGCGGCGCGGGGCCAGGACCTGGGCGAGCACGTCGTGCACGTAGGTGTTGGGGTGCTTGCCCGAGAAGCGGTCGGAGAGCGGGCCGGCGGCCGTCACCGGCACGTCCACGCTGGTGTGCCCCGACGTCGTCCAGTCCAGGAAGAACGTCCGGCTGCTCCCCGCGAGGGTGAACACCAGGGGCGCGCCCCACCGTCGTGCGTGACGCAACCGCCCGCTCACGGAACCTCCTGCAGCACACGACTCTCTCGTGCCGGGCCGACCGTAGGGAGCGGGGACGTACCGCGCCTGAACGCAGCGCGCCCTCCATCGGGCGGTGATCCGCAGCTGGGGGATGTGCCGGGGGTGTCAGACGGGGTTGCTGCGGCCGTGCCAGTCGAGGCAGACCACCAGGGCGTCGTCGTCGGCGTCCGCGTCGCGGTACTCGCTGAGTTCCCGCAGCACCGCGCCGGGCACGTCGGCGGCGGGCAGCATGGTGGCCGCGCCGATGGCGCGCGCCAGGGCCTGCTCCTCGTACGCCACGCCGGCCGGCGACGCGGCGGCGTAGACGCCGTCGCTGACGAAGACCAGCCGGTCGCCGGGCAGCACCCGGAACTCCTGCACGACGTAGTCGGTCTGGTCGAACATCCCCAGCGGCAGCTGGGCCTCGAACGGAATGCGTTCCACGGTCTTGTCCCGCTGGCGCCACAGCTGCGGCGAGCCCGCGTCGACCACCTGTACCTGGCCGGTGGCCAGGTCGAAGCAGAGCAGCAGCGTGGACACGTGCGCGTTGCCGCCGTGCTCGGTGTAGAGCGCCTGGTCGGCCAGGGCGGCCTGGTCGGCGATGCCGATGCCGGCCCGGCGGGCGTTGCGCAGGGCGTTGACCGCGAGGTTCGTCAGGAGGGACGCGTCGATGCCCTCGCCCATGCCGTTGGTGATGGTCAGGGTGAGGGTCTGCGCGGCGCTGGCCCAGTCGAAGTTGTCGCCGTGGATCGCGTAGGCGGGCTCCAGCTGGGCGCCGATGGAGTACTCGGCGCGGGCGCAGGAGCGGGCCGGCAGCAGCTGCCACTGCATCTCGGCGGCGAGCGTGAGCCGGTTGACCCGTCGGGCCTGCACATAGACGTCCGTGTCGCGCTCCGCGACCAGGATCTCGTGGCCCATGAGCTCGGCGATGTCGGCGAGGTCACGGACGGCCACCGGCGTGCAGTCCGCCGGGGGCAGCCGGACGGTGAGGACGCCCAGCCGGTCGCCGCGCACGGTCACCGGCAGGTGCAGGTCGACCAGCTCGCCCCCCTCGGGCCGTTCCTCGACCGGCTCCTGGCTGCCGAAGGCCCGGCCCTGCGCGCTGGAGTGCACCGAGACCGCGGCGGCGGTGTGCGGCAGGGTCGTGACCTGCTGCAGGACGCTCTGGCTGTAGTCAGCCATCAGCAGATCCACCGCGTGCGCGCCGTAATGGGCGGCGAGCGCGGAACGCACCGCGTCCAGCAGTGCGTGCGGAGCGGCCGTGCGCAGCGCACGCTCCACGGACAGGAAATTCTTCATGTGCTGGTTCAGACCTTCTCGACGGTGACGATGTGGAAATGACGCTTCTCGGGGAGCAGCGCGTGCGGGGGGCCGGTGACGGGGTGGAAAGAAGCCGCACCGGATGACACAGTGGGGTGATGCCCCCCACTCCCCCGTCGTTCGATGCCGCGCGGGCGGCTCACGTTGCAGGGACAGTGGCGGAGTGGCTCGAGGTGCTGTGGGGGCGTGGTCAGGACGGTACCGCTGTGGGCTCGCTGCCGCCTTCGCAACTGCGTGCGCTGACCGTGATCGAGGAGCGGGCGGGGGCCAATCTGCGGACCTTGAGCGAGGCGCTCGGGTCGCGTCCCCCGTCGGTGAGCCGGCTGTGCGACCGCCTGGTCGCGGGCGGGCTGCTGGAAAGGACCCCCAGCACGACCAGCGGGCGCGAGGTGGAACTGCGGCTGACGGGCCGGGGACGGACCGCGCTGCACGACATACGGGCCCTGCGCCGGCAGGAGGTCACCGAGGTGCTGCGGACGATGCCCGCCGCCCAGCTCGCGGCCCTCGCCGAGGGCCTGGAGGCGTTCCAGGACGCGGCGCGCTCGCGCGTCGGGCTGCACCAGCCGCCCGCGACGCTCTCGCGAGACGAATCCGACACCGCCTAGCAACCGCACCTCCCCTTCCGCTCCTGCCGCCGCGCCGCGACAACGGCGTCGCAGGGCGCGTGGTCGGGCGCCACGAACGCGGCCGACGACTGCTCGGCGAGCGCCCTCACCAGGGAATGTTGCCATATGGAAACTGAATGGCTAGCGTGGTAGTCCTGGCCGCATCCACGGTCGGCACCTGCCCGCCGGCGACCCGAGCAAACGCCGCCAGCATCACGGGACCCGCAGCCGGCCCGGCCCTCCGGCCTCCACCGGCGCTACCGCCATGAGAGGCCGACCCGTGCACTCCTCCGGCACCGCCGAGTACGCCCTGCGGCTGACCAGCCACCGCACCGACGATGCCCTGACCATCACCGTCGCCGGCGACATCGACCCCAACACCGTCGAGCCGCTGCAGTGCGCCCTGAGCGCCGCGCGCACCGGCCCCGACGCGCGGCGCACCGTCGTCCTGGATCTGTCCGCGGTCACCTTCGCCGGCACCTCCCTGATCAACGCCCTGCTGCGGGCCCGGACCTCCCTGGGCGCGGAGCGCCTGCGGATCGTCGACCCGTCGCCCTGCGTGATCCACCTGATGGCCCTGTCCGATCTCGGCCGGCACTTCTTCCCCGACGCCGCGAGCGCGGTGCCGAGCGCGGCAGCGGTCCCCTGACCGCTCCGTGCCCCCGGCACCGGGAGCGGGGCCCGGCGCCGCGGTCGATCCAAGGAAATGGATCATGTGTACGTATATTGGGGGTGCGTCACCCCGCCGGGCATTGGGCAGTTACTGTCCAGACCGGCGGCCGACGCCCGCGAAGCACTCCGCAGTCCGTGGAGGCAGACATGGATCAGGGGTGGACCGTATGGAACCGTTGCAGGTACGCCTGATCGGGCCGGATCGCGACGGCGTGGTGGTGCTCACGGTGGCCGGAGAGCTCGACTACGCCACGGAGCAGGCTCTGGGCGACGCGGTGGCCGACGCCCTGGGCGAGCACTGCGAGCGGCTGGTCCTGGAGTGCGCGGGCGTGACGTTCTGCGACTCGCAGGGCCTCAACCGCTTCCTGCAGCTGCGCCTGGACCTGGAGCAGCGGGGTATCGCCCTGGTCCTGGCGGGCATCAGTACGTCCTTGCGGGCCGTCCTGGACCTCACGGGCGCGATCGAGGTCTTCGTGCTCGCCGACACCGTCGAGGACGCCCTGCGCACCCCCTGAGCCGCCGGACGCCGATCTCCTGGCCGCCCGTACGGCCGGTCGAGGGCGCCGGGACGGTCGGAGGCCGGTGATTCAGCCGCCGTCGACGGCGAACAAGGTGCCCGCCACATCGAACAGCTGCGTCCCCGGCCCGGACGGGGCGGGCAGCGCGGGGGGCGCCACCTCGCCGCCCCCCGCGATCGCGCGGGCGGCCGCCGCCTCCGCGTCCGGGGTGCGGAACGTGACCTGCCAGCGGGGGCGGACCTTCGGATCCGGGGCCTGGTCCACCGCGCCCCCGCGCAGGCTCGCCACGGCGTGCCCGTGGACCACCAGCACCTCCCGGTCGTCCTCGTAGCGCAGCGCGCAGCGCTCGGGGGGTTCGGTGTCCCAGCCCAGCGCCTGGCTGTAGAAGATCGCCGCGGCGAAGGTGTCGCGGGTGTACAGGTCCAGCCACACCCTCCGGTCCTTCCCGCCCGCCGGACCCCCGGCGCCCCAGCCGGGGGTGACGGGCCCCTCCCACAGCACGAAGGGCGCGCCGTCCGGGTCGGTGGCCCACGCATTCGGCCCGGGCCGAAGGACAGCGGGCCGACCGCGACCGTGCCACCGCGTTCACGGACCCGATCGGCCGCCTGGTCCACACTGCGCACCGCGAAGTGCACCGACCAGGCCCGCGGTACGCCGGGCGCGCGCACGGCGGCGCCCAGCCCGGCGAGGGGCATCCCGTCGCTGAGGGCGATCGCGTACTCGTCGAGACCGAAGCCGGGCCGGTAGCTCCAGCCGAGCGTCGCGGCGTAGAAGTCCTTGACCGTCGAAAGGTCGGGGGCCGCCAGGCTCACCCAGCAGGGCGCGCCCTGCACGACATCCACAGCAGCCGGCATACCGGATCCTTTCTGCCCAAAGGGTGAGTGATCACTGTGTCATCAGCGGGGCGCGGTCACGCTCCGGCACGGGTTCCCCGCAGCGGGCGTGTCGGGGGCGGCGGTTGACGTTCCGCGACTCCGGTCGCGAACGGACCGGTGATTGCCCGGGGGCGTACTGCCGTTGTGTCAGTGCTTTGCGGTAGGAAGGGGGAATGAGCAGGGCTGGTCAGAGGGGGTTATGGAGATGGGGCCACGGAATCGGCCGTTGCGGGCACTGGAGCACGGCAGCGAGACGGGCGCTTTCGCCGGTCTGACGGTGCCGCTGCGGGTCGCCGCGTCGCTGCTGGGGATCTCGACCTACATGCTCGACAAGCTGATAGCCGACGGGGTGTTCGTCGTCGAACGGGAGGACGGTTCGTCGCAGCGCGTCATCGCCCTCCCGCGCGTTCTGGCGGTCCGCCGCTGGATGCTCGAAAGCTCTTCGGCGGACTGAGGCACCGCCTCCCCCACCCCGCCGCCAACTGGCCCCCGCGCCGGGCCCGGTCGCCCGTGCGCCGATCCGGCCGCCGTCGCCGAACGCCTCATGTACGCGACACGCGGTCAGTACCGTCGGAGGTTCAGGTCACCTCTGGTGGGGAGAGAGTCGTGAACGTCCTATCCGCGCGAAGACACGCACACCGGCCGGACGGCCGGCGGCCGTCGCACCCGGGCGTCCTGCTGATCGCCCTGGTCGCCCTGGCGATGGCGGGGCTGGTCCTGGGCGTACCCGGGGCCGCACAGGCGAGTACCACCTTCTCCGCGAAGATCGACTTCGGCACCGCGACGACGGTGCCCGTGACGGGCTACACCCTGGACTACGGGCAGGCCTACGGTCCGCGCACCGGACCCGACCAGGGCAGCGGGCTGAGTTACGGCTGGATCGCGATGGGCTCCGCGACGCCGCTGGACCTGGTGGGCAACGGCCGGGACCGTGGAACGGCCGAGCCGGACCGGTTGCTCGCCACGCTGATGCACATGCAACTGCCGGCCGCCTCCCTGGGCGTCAGGACGCCGGGCCGGTGGGAGATCGCGGTGCCCAGCGGCACCTACGCGGTGACCGTCGCCGTCGGGGACCGCACCGCGACGGACAGCGTGCACACCCTGCAGATCGAGGACCAGAACGGCGTCGACGCGTTCGTGCCGAGCGGCACCGTCAAGTACCGCACGGCGACGGCGTATCCGACCGTCACGGACGGACGGCTGACGATCAGCCCGCTCGGCGGCACCAACACGAAGATCAACTACGTGTCGATCGCCCCGCTGGCCGACGCCGACGCCCACCCCGCCGTGCGGGCGGTGACGCCGGCGAACACCGCGGCGGGGGTGTCGCCGACCGGCAGCATCGTCGCGGACCTGCGCCTGCTCGCCTCCGGTGTCGACACCGCGACCCTGTCGAGCAGCACCGTCACGCTCAAGGAAGCGGCGACCGGCACCCCGGTGGCCACCCATGTGATCACCAGCGGCGGCGGCGACGTGATCAACGTGTCCCCCACCGCGGGGCTGAAACCCACGACCCGCTACGAGTTGGCGGTGACCAGCGGGGTCAAGGACCTCGACGGCAGGACCTTCGTCCCCTGGCGCTCGGTGTTCACCACCGGCACGGCCGGGGGCGGCGGCACCGTCGCCTTCGACAAGGTCGCCACCGGCGCGACCGGCAAGATGTTCTCCACGGTGGTGAAGGGGCCGGACGGCAAGCTGTACGCGGCGACCCTGGACGGCTACGTCATGCGGTACACCATCGCCGCGGACGGCACCCTCACCGGAGCGGAGACGATCTCCACCGTCCGCACCGACGCGACCGCGCGCGGCCTGCCCGGCGCTCCCAACCGCTCGATCATCGGCATGGCCTTCGACCCCGCGTCCACGGCGACCAACCCGATCCTGTGGATCACCTCCAACACCATGTACGGCGGGGGCACACCGAGCGAGCCGGACTGGTCCAGCAGCATCGCCCGGCTGACCGGGCCCGCGCTGGCCACCTACACCGAGGTGATCAACCACCTGCCGCGGTCGGTCAAGGACCACGAGACCAACTCGCTGGCCTTCGGGCCGGACGGAGCCCTCTACGTCACCCAGGGCGCCAACAACGCGATGGGTGCCGCGGACCCGACCTGGGGCAACCGGCCGGAGCACCTGCTGAACGCGGCGGTCCTGCGCCTGGACCCGGCCAGACTCCCCGCCACCGGCGCCGTCGACGTCCAGACCGAAGCACCCGGGAGCTACGACCCGTTCGCGGCCAACGCGCCGCTGACCCTGTACGCCACCGGGGTGCGCAACGCGTTCGACTTGGTCTGGCACAGCAACGGCCACCTGTACACGCCGACCAACGGCTCCGCCGCCGGCGGCAACACCCCGGCCACCCCGGCACCACTGCCCGCCGCCTGCTCCCGCCGCGTCGACGCGGCCACGGCCGGCGCCTACACCGGCCCGACCGTCCCGGCGCTGACCTCGAACCCCAACGCCGAGACCGACTACGTCTTCGACATCAAGAAGAACCGCTACTACGGACACCCCAACCCCTCCCGCTGCGAATGGGTGCTGGCCGGCGGCAACCCGACCGCCGGCATCGACCCCTTCGAGGCCACGAGCTATCCCGCCGGTACGCTGCCCGACCGCAACCTGGACCTGGCGGGCATGTACGACGCGGGGCTGCACGCCTCGGCGGACGGCGTCGTCGAGTACCGCAGCAACACCTTCGCGGGAGCGCTCAAGGGCAAGCTGCTGGTCGTCCGCTACAGCAGCGGCCAGGACATCGAGACCTTCGGCGTCGACGCCGCCGGCCGGCTGTCGGCGCCCACGGTGGGCACCACCGGATTCACCGGCTTCCAGCAGCCGCTGGACCTCACCGAGGACACCGCCAACGGCAACCTGTACGTCACGGAGCTGGGCGCATCGAAGATCACGCTGTTGCGGCCGCACGTGACCGCCGCCGCGGCCTCCGCCCACTGAGCAGTGCGTGCCCCCGCCCGCCCCCCGGTACGCGCACCGGGGGGCGGGCGGGGCGGTGTCACCGCTGCGCGGCCGCCCGGTAGGGGCGGAAGAAGGCGCGGAGTTCCTCCGCGTACAGCTCCGGCTCCTCGAAGGCGGCGAAGTGCCCGCCGCGCGCGGGCTGGCTCACCCGCACGACGTTCGCGGTGCGCTCCATCCAGGCCCGCGGCGGGCGGACGATGTCGCCGGGGAAGAGGGCGAAGCCCGACGGCACCTCGACCCGGCGGGCGTGCTGCGCGGGCGGGATCGCGGCGTTCGCGTGGTACATCCGCATCGAGGAGCCGATCGTCCCCGTCAGCCAGTAGATCGTGAGATTGGTGAGGATCTCGTCCTTGGTGAAGCTGCGCTCGAGGTCCCCGTCGCAGTCGCTCCACGCCCGCAGCTTCTCGACGATCCACGCGGCGAGACCGGCCGGCGAGTCGGTGAGCCCGACGGCGGCGGTCTGCGGCTTCGTGCGGTGCATCGCGGCATAGGCCCCCTCCGCCCCGCCCCAGGACGCGGCGGCAGCGAACCAGGCGCGCTCCTCGGCGGTCAGCTGTGCCGGGTCCCCGGCGAACACGGGCACCCCGGCGTCCGTCCGGTGGACGGCCACCACCCGGTCGGGGTGGTCGAGCGCCAGGTAGCGGCTGACGTGGCTGCCGATGTCCCCGCCGGCCGCGCCGAAGCGTTCGTAGCCCAGGACGGTCATCAGGTCGGCCCACAGGCCGGCGACGGCGATGGAGTTCAGCGGCGGGCCACTGGGGCGGTCGGAGTACCCGTAGCCCGGCATGTCGGGCACGACGACGTCGAACGCGTCGGCGGGATCGGCACCGTGCGCGCCGGGGTCGGTCAGCAGGGGGATGACCTTCGCGTAGCGCCAGAACGAGTCGGGCCAGCCATGGCTGAGCACCAGCGGCAGCACCGGCCCGGCCGGGGTGACGGCCCGCACGTGCGCGAAGTGGATCCCGAGGCCGCCGAGCGGGACGCGGAAGCGGGAGAACCGGGCGAGCGCCGCCTCCTGCGCCGGCCAGTCGAACCCGTCCGCCCAGTAGGCGACGAGTTCCCGCAGGTAGGCGACGTCGGTGCCGAGCGCCCACCCGGCGTCCTCGGGCGCGTCCGGCCAGCGGGTCGCCCGCAGCCGCGCTCTGAGATCCTCCAGCGCCGCCGGGTCGGTTGACGGGGTGAACGGCTCGGGGCGGGGCGCGGCATCCGGCATGGACGCATGCTAACGCGGGCGGGGGCGGCGACGGCGGACGCGGGGACGGAGGGGCGGCTCGAGGCGCGGCGGTGCGGGCCGCGGGCCGCGGGCCGCCGGACGTCAGCGCAACTGCCACAGGTGGTCGGCGGTGCCGTTGTCGTCGTACTGCACGACGTGGGCGCTGTTCGCGGTCGACATCAGGTCCACGCCCAGCACCTTGCCGGAGTTGCGGTTGCGGATGCGGTACCAGCCGTCCCC
>NZ_JBEYJD010000003.1:101001-291854 GCF_040636125.1 Streptomyces sp. NPDC006733
GTTGTCGACCAGCGACCACAGGTGGTCCGCGGTCCCGTTGTCGTCGAACTGCACCACATGGGCGCTGTTCGCCGTCGACATCAGGTCCACACCCAGCACCTTGCCGGAGTTGCGGTTGCGGATGCGGTACCAGCCGTCCCCGTTGTCGACCAGCGACCACAGGTGGTCCGCGGTCCCGTTGTCGTCGAACTGCACCACATGGGCGCTGTTCGCCGTCGACATCAGGTCCACACCCATGACTTTGCCCGAGTTGCGGTTCCAGATCCGGTACTCGGTGGCGGCCGGGATCCAGGGGTGGCCGTCGGGTGCGGCGGTGGGAAACGCGGTGATGCGCAGCCGGGCGGCGCCCATCGGGATCAGGGTGAGGGTCTCGACGGGGGCGGTGCTGCGCGCCGGGCTCTCCTGCAGCGGGGTGACGACGTGCTGGCTGTCGGCCGTCCACTCCGCGATCCGGCGGCCGGGGGCCGTGATGCGCACGGGGGTGCCGGACTGGGTGAAGGGGTCGGCCGTCAGGCGGCCGGCGGGTCCGGTGAAGGTCAGTCCGGCCGGGGCGGCCGGGTCGACGGCCAGCCCGTAGTTCCAGGGCGAGGTCGCGTGCACCGCGTACTCGGGGAACTGGTCGCTGCCGGCCAGGCGCTCGTACCGCTCGCCGACCTTGAGGGAGTACGTGAGCGGGCCGTGATCGACCGAGACGGAGTGGTGGTTGGCGCCCCAGGTGCGGACGGAGGTGGTCTGCGGGAAGCGCACGGTCACCGTGTCGCCGTTCGACCAGGTCCGGTCGATCCTGGTGAAGGCCGGGCCCGCGGGGGCCGACTGCGGCCGGCCGTTGACGGCGATGACCGGGGCGCCGCACCAGGCCGGGATGCGCAGGTAGAGGGGGAACGCGACGGCGGCCGGGGTGCTGAGCGTGAGGGTCAGGGTGTCGGTGAAGGGGTAGTCGGTGTCCTCGGTGACGGTGACGGTGGTTCCGGCGCCGACCTGGGCGGTGACGACGCTGGGGGCGTACAGAGCGGCCGCGAGGCCGAGGTCCGGGGTGGCGAGCCACAGCTCCTCGGTGAAGTACGGCCAGCCCATGCCGTAGTTGTGGGGGCAGCAGCGGTACTGGTCGACCCCAGGCAGGTACGCCTGCATCGCGAAGCCGTTCTGGAACTGCCCCTGCGACTTGGGGGCGTTGTCCAGGTCGACGCTGTTGGCGCTGGTGATGTAGTGGATCGCGCGCCCGGTCGGATCGAGCGAGGCGGGCAGCGAGTTGAAGGCCAGGTCCTCGCAGCGGTCGGCCCACAGCGGGTCGCCGGTGATGCGGGTCAGCAGCTGGTGGCTGGCCATGTACTCGACGATGCCGCAGGTCTCGAAGCCCTGGCGCGGGTCGCCGAAGCCGGGCCGGGCGTTCTCGTCCCCGGCGAACCCGCCGCCGGGGAACTGCCCGTAGGAGTTCATGACCGTGGTGTACGTGCGGTAGGTCGCCTGGGTCAGCGCGGCGGACCCGTTGCGCAGCGCGTACTGGGCGGGTTCGCGGAAGCCCTGCGCGATGTTGACGTTGTGGAGGCTGGGGAGGTTGTCGACCCAGCTCGCCCCATTGGTGTGGATCTTGTCGGCGAGGGCCAGCAGGAAGGCGTCCTGGGTCCGGTTGAACAGCCAGAAGACGCTGTCCAGGCCGTCGCCCCAGCGCACGGAGACCCAGCTGGAGTTGAAGGCGCCGGGCCCCTGCGCGTTCATGTACCGGAAGAACCGGGTGAGGAACGGGACGATCCTGGTGTCGCCCGTGTACTCCTGCCAGGAGCGCAGCGCCTGGAGCAGTGGCAGGAAGGGCCAGAAGTCCGGCCCGTTGTTGAGCGACGTCCGCAGCGCCGACGGGCCGAAGAAGCCGTCGGACTGCTGGGTCGCGAGGATGCCGTCGATCCACCGCCGGCTGCCGGCCCGCGCGGCGGCGTTGCCGGTGACGGCCGCCAGGTCGACGTAGCCGCGCAGCCAGTACGGCACCTCCTCCCATCCGGCGCGCTCGGGGTGCGTCCACCCGGAGGTGGTGATGTCCAGGAAGTGCGAGGCCTGCTCGTAGCGGCCGCACAACCCGTCCAGCTGGAGCTGGAGCTGCCCGGCCAGCCAGCCCCGGGCGGTGACGCTGCCCGGCGGCAGTTTGAGGAAGGCGGTCGGCTGGAGGGGGGCGGCGTTGGGGAAGTACAGGCCGCCCCGCGCGGGCGCGACCCGGGACGTGGCGGCGGTGGCGGATCCTGCCCAGCGGGCGGACATCGCGACGGTCAACCCGGTGGCCACGGCGCTGCTGATGAACTGCCGGCGGTTCACGGACATGGGGGGCGGCTCCTCGTCGGGGCGCGGAACCCGTCTCCGAGCGGGGGCGGATGGCGCGCGCTGGGCGCAGGTGTGCACGCGGCCCGGCACGAGGGGGGAGAGAAACGGGAGTTCTCCATCGTTGCAAAACGCGCGTCCGACGAAATGACAGCACGGCAGTGGTTCCCTGTCCAGAGATGCGACAGCATCCGCCGCCCTGCGGAGCGCCCCGTTCTCCTGCCATGATGCAACGTTAGAAAGAAGCCGCAGGCCAGCGCGGCGGCCGCGGGCCGCCCGATCCGGGAGGGATCGGGTCAGCGCTCCGCGGCGGCGTGCGGGTCCGGCTGCTCGGGCGGGGTGAAGCAGGCGGTGATGGTCTTGCCGGACCGCTGGTGGTGCGTCTCCCAGCTGTCGGCGAAGTAGTCGATCAGCGCCATCCCCCGCCCGGAGGTCGCCGTCGCGTCGGCGTCACGCGGCGCGGGCAGCTCGGTGCTGGAGTCGTGCACGCTCACGTGCAGGCACTGGCTGTCCCACGCCAGGACGAGCTGCGCGGTGCTCTGGGCGTGCACATGGGCGTTGGTGATCAGTTCGGAGACGGTGAGCAGGACCGCGTCGACCGTTTCGGGCGCCTGCTCCGTCCAGCCCAGGGCGTCCAGGTGCTCGCGCGCCCAGACCCGTCCCTGTCGCACGCCGCCGGACACCGGGAAGGACTGCGCCCATCCGACGGCCCGCAAGGACATGTCGCCCATCGTATTGCTCCTTATTGCCGGGGTTGCCCCCCGCCTACCCCGGCAGCGGGCGCTCAGCCACCCCCTCCCGGCTGCCCCGGACCCGAACCCGTCCGCGGGGTGCTTCCCGACCTGATCGTCGCCCTGGCACGATGGCGCCATGGAACGTGTGGTGGGAATCGGTGGGTACTTCCTTCGGGCCGCGGACCCGGCGGCCCTGGGTGCGTGGTACCGCGACTGCCTGGGGCTGGACGCCGACGAGAACGGCCTGTGGCGCCAGGAGGCCGGTCCGACGGTGTTCGCGGCCTTCGAGTCCGAGACCGACTACTTCGGGTCCCGCACCCAGCAGGCCATGCTCAACTTCCGGGTCCACGACCTGGACGCGATGCTCGCCCAGCTGCGCGCCACGGGAGCGGACGTGGCCGAGGAGACGCAGGACATGGCGTGCGTGGGCCGGTTCGGCTGGGTCACCGACCCCGAGGGAAACCGCGTCGAACTGTGGCAGCCCGCCTGACCGCACCGCCGTGACGAGCCGGCTGCTGCCTCCGCGGACCGCTCAACGCCCGCGTCGCCTCACGCTCGACGCGCGCCGGATCGCCGCGAACGCCGCCCGCCCGCGGCAGGAACCGCTCCTCCCCCGACGCCCCGCACCGGCCCGCGGGTGTTGCCGGGGTGGGCCGGGGCAGGCGACGGATCACGCGGGGTGTCGGGCGTTCGTGGAGGAGCAGCATGCGGTCGGGTTCAGGTGGGGAAGCGTGACGGTCGGCGACACCGGAGGGGCGACACCGGATCTGCTGGACGGGCTGCGGGTGGACCGCTCCCGCGCCGAGGCGCCGGTACTGCTCAGCGGCGACGGATCGAACATCGAGACGTGGCGGGAGAACTTCCCGTTCCAGGAGCGGATGCGGCGCAAGGAGTACGAGCGGACCAAACGCGTCCTGCAGATCGAGCTGCTGAAGTTCCAGCGCTGGCTCAAGGAGACCGGGGGCCGCGTCGTCGTCGTGTTCGAGGGCCGGGACGCGGCGGGCAAGGGCGGCACCATCAAGCGGTTCACGGAGTACCTCAACCCGCGCGGAGCCAGGGTCGTCGCACTGGACAAGCCCAGCGGGCGCGAGCAGTCCCAGTGGTACTTCCAGCGCTACGTCGCGCACCTGCCGTCGGCCGGTGAGATCGTCATGTTCGACCGCTCCTGGTACAACCGTGCTGGAGTCGAACGCGTCATGGGCTACTGCACGGACGAGGAGTACCAGCGCTTCCTGCGGCAGACGCCCGCGTTCGAGCAGATGCTGATCGACGACGGCATCGACGTGGTGAAGTTCTGGTTCTCCGTCTCCCGCGGCGAGCAGCGCACCCGCTTCGCGATCCGCCAGGTCGACCCGGTGCGCCAGTGGAAGCTCTCGCCGACCGACCTCGCCTCGCTGGATCAGTGGGACAGCTACACCGAGGCGAAGGTGGCGATGTTCCGGCAGACCGACACGGCGCAGGCGCCCTGGACGGTGGTGAAGAACAACGACAAGCTCCGCGGCCGCCTGGAGGCGATGCGCAGCTTCCTGGCCCGCTTCGACTACGACGGCAAGGACGCGGACGCGGTCGGCGTGCCCGACCCGCGCATCATCGGTGCGGCCAGCACCCTGCTGGAGGCGGGCGAGGAGGACACCGACCTCTCCCCCACTCCCCTCACCCCGCGCCACATCGGTCCGGGCCGGCACCCGTAGCCGGCGACCCGCTGCCCGGGGCGGGCAGCGGGTCGCGGCGGCGTGGCGGGTTACGGCGGGTCGCGGCGGCCGGCGCGGGGTCAGGCCGCCGCACGCCGACGCGGCAGCCGGCCGCCCGGGCGGTCAGCCGAAAGCGGAGAAGGCATGGGCCTCCTTTTTCTGCTGGGCCAGCCGTACGTCGCTCCAGTCCAGAGCCACCGCCGCCTGGCGTTGCACGTCCTGGGCGGCCTCCCGGGCCGCTTTCGGTGCGTCGCCGCGTTCTTCTATCAGGCGCCCGTAGATCGGCGGGTGCTCCGTTGTCTCTGCAGTACTCATAATGCTCGCTCCTGCCCCTGATCCGATTGTCTACCCGGGCGTTCTTCGCTCCGTGATGGCTCCGTGATGTCGGGGTTGTCGGCCAGGATGTCCTCGGCGGCCGCCCAGAGCCGGGGCCGGAACCGCAGCACGGTCCCGGCCCGGTGGACGAGGTCCGAAGTGGAGTCGATGCCGAGGTCGCTGACAGCCGCCCGGAACGCCGGGGTGAGCGCCGCGTGCAGTCGGGGCGCGTCGGCGGCCAGGATGGTGTGGCAGCGGGCGAAGGTCGCGATGATCCAGAAGACCGCTTCGCGGTGGTCGCCCGCGTCGATGAGCCGCCGGCTGCCGTCGATCGCGACCGGCCGTGCGGCGGGGGTGATGTCACTGCTGAAGAAGAACGGGGTTTCCGCCACTTCGGCGGTGGCGTCGAACGTCGCGGCGAGTGCGTCCAGGTGGTGCTGCACGCGCTGCGCGGACAGCTGTGAGCAGCCGAGGAGGTCGAGCAGTTCCGGGTAGAGGCCGAGGCGGCCGTAGTCGGCGAGAACCTGCCGGGCGGCCGGATAGCGCAGCCGGACGGTGGGGTTGCGCAGGGCTGCGACGAGGAGGACGTGGCAGGTCACACCGGTGGGGAACAGCCACGCGGTCACCTGCTCGTGGAACGGCGCCGAGGGGTCGAGCGCCGCGAGACGGGTCTCGATCCGTCGTCGGGCGTCCTGGCATCGACGGCGGACCCACGGCCGGGCCGCGAAGTGGCGCGCGATGTGTGCCTGGAGCCGGCGGAGGTCGCCGACGGGGTCGTCGATGATCGTGTCGGTGCGAAAGCTTCCGGCCAGGTGGTAGGAGGACAGCACGTCGTCGGCGGATGCCAGGTCGGCCCAGGGCACATGACTCACTTCCAGCAGGACGCCCCGGAAGCGGAACTTTCCCGGTTTTGCCGACGGGCCCTCCTGGGCGGTGACGACGCAGATATCGAGGTCGGAGGCGGGTGACAGTTCGGCGTCGGCCGGGAGCCCGACGGTCGAGCCGCTGATGTACGCGCCGCGAAAGCCGGGATCGGCCCGGGCGTGCTCGGTGACCCACTGGACCGCGGCGGACCGTGCCAGGCCGATCTTCACCGTCGGTTCTCCCCCGTGCTCCGCAGTGCACGGATTCTTCCCCCGCCTCTCCCCCGACAATTCGAAACATTCGACGACGATGGCTCGAACACTATTCTTCCCTTTCCGTTCAACCGCTTGATCCTCGATTTCGAAATATTTCGACTGTCATCTCAGGCCATCATTGTTAACTTTCGAAGAAGTTTCGGAAACAGAGTTATTGACCGCCCTTGTCGGGCCGCTCCATACTTTCCAGCGGCCGAGGGTTCCCCCACCCCAGAAGCACTTCCACCCCCGCAGACATGGCCGTTCCGGCCTTGCCCCCTGCTGCCGTCTGCCGCGTCGGATCCCCCGTCGGCCGATCCGTTCACCGTCCCCCGGAAGGAACAACAGGCATGGACCTCGACAAGGACAGCGCCCTGACACCCCCCATGAGCCGCAGGGGATTCATCGGCCGCGCCGGCGCGTTGACGCTGGCCGCGTCCGCCTCCGGACTGCTGCTGCCCGGCGTCGCCAACGCGGCGCCCATCACCACCAACCAGACCGGCACCAACAACGGGTTCTACTACTCGTTCTGGACCGACGGCGGCGGGTCGGTCTCCATGAACCTGGGGTCCGGTGGCAACTACAGCACCTCCTGGCGCAACTGCGGCAACTTCGTCGCGGGCAAGGGCTGGAGCAACGGCGGCCGCAGGAACGTCAGTTACTCGGGCTCGTTCTACCCGTCCGGCAACGGCTATCTGGCACTGTACGGGTGGACCTCCAACCCGCTGGTGGAGTACTACATCGTCGACAACTGGGGCACCTACCGGCCGACCGGAACCTACAAGGGCTCCGTCACCTCCGACGGCGGCACGTACGACGTCTACCAGACCACGCGGTACAACGCCCCCTCCGTGGAGGGCACCAAGACCTTCAACCAGTACTGGAGCGTCCGGCAGGCCAAGCGGACGGGCGGCACCATCACCACCGGCAACCACTTCGACGCGTGGGCCCGCTACGGGATGCGGATGGGCAGCTTCAACTACTACATGATCCTCGCCACCGAGGGCTACCAGAGCAGCGGCAGCTCCAACCTCACGGTCAGCGGGTGAACGTCCCCGGCCGTCCGAGGAACCCGACCGCGCCCCCGCCACCGCCACGAGGAGGACCCGTACGCATGCGCTCCCACCCCCGCTCCCTGGTCGTAGGACTGGCCGTCGCCGCGACCGCCGTCGCGAGCACCGTCACGGCCACCGTCCACGCCGCCCCGGCACAGGCCGCCGCCTGCAACGGGTACGTCGGGCTCACCTTCGACGACGGCCCGTCCGGCAGCCACACCCCGGCCCTGCTCAACGCGCTCACCAGCAACCGGCTGCGGGCCACGATGTTCAACCAGGGCGGGTACGCGGCCGCCAACCCCTCCCAGGTCCGGGCCCAGGTCCAGGCCGGCATGTGGGTGGGCAACCACAGCTACACCCATCCGCACCTGACCCAACTGAACCAGTCCCAGATCGACTCCGAGATAGCGCGGACGCAGCAGGCCATCGCCAACGCGGGCGGCGGCACCCCGCAGCTGTTCCGCCCTCCGTACGGCGAGACCAACGCGACCGTGCGCTCCGTGGAGGCCCGCTACGGGCTGACCGAGATCATCTGGAACGTCGACTCCCAGGACTGGAACAACGCCTCCACGGACGCGATCGTGGGAGCCGTCAACCGGCTGACCAACGGCCAGGTCATCCTGATGCACGAGTGGCCCGCCAACACGCTGGCCGCCATCCCGCGCATCGCGCAGACGCTGGCGAGCAAGGGGCTGTGCTCCGGCAGGATCTCCCCGCAGACAGGTCGCGCCGTGGCACCCTGACGGGCGTGACGCCCTGACGGAGCGTCGTTGGCGCACCGTGCGGCGGCGTCACGCGCCCGCCGTTCCTGACCGCGTTGCGGGCAGGGGCGGCGGGCGCGGTCATCGATCCCGTGGGGGACTCACACCCCCAGGTGCCCGTCCGCCGGGAGGGAGCCGCGCGCCGACGGCGGGCCGGTGCGGCGGCGGTGGCGCCACGGGGCGAGCTGGGCGATGCCGAAGGCCACTTCCATGGCGAGGAACAGCCAGAGGAACCGCGGGGCGCCGTGGGCCAGAGCGTAGGCCTGCCAGGCGGCGAACAGGGTGCGCGCGACGCCGTCGAGCAGACCGTGCACCGGCAGCGGCCGGAGAATGCGCAGGACGGCCCAGACGACCACGACCGACCCCATCAGGTTGGCGTACAGGGTCTGGATCGGGTCGAGTTCGGGCAGCCGTCCCAAGCCGAGCGTGCCGCCCAGCGACGACAGCGCGTCGTGCATCAGCGCATACGTCCACGGCGTGGCGAATCCCGCCGTGACGACCAGGTCGTACCAGGCGCTCGTGCGCACGAGGCGCAGATAGCCGGGTCGGGCGGGGGTGGGGAGAGGGATCACGGGGGGACTCCTTCTGTTCGTGGGCGACGCCTCACGCTAAACAGTGGAGTACGGTCCAAGGTCAAGCCCGGCATCCGACGGAGGACACAGGACCATGCGCATCGGGGAGTTGGCCGCTCAGGCGGGCATGAGCAGGGACACCATCCGGTTCTACGAGAAGGTCGGCCTGGTCGAGGGCCGGCGGCTCGCCAACGGCTACCGCGACTTCCCGCCGGAGACGGTGCCCTGGCTGCACTACGTCCGCACCGCGCAGACGCTCGGGTTCTCGCTGGCGGAGATCGCACGGACCGGCGAGGAGCTGCGCGGGCTGCCGGACGCCGCGGAAGCGCTGTCCGCGCTGTTCGCGGAGAAGATCCAGGTCGTCGACGCCCGCATGGCCGAACTCGCCGCCCTGCGGGCGGACCTCGCCGCGCGGGCCGGTACCGGATGTCCCTTGCGGGCGGCCGGCCGGTCGACCTGAACGAGACTCCCCCGCACCGCCCCGCGGCCTCACCTCCACCACTCCCCCTCGACGCGCAACCCTGCGGTTGCACCGGAGGGAATGATGTGCAACTCTGGAGTTGCACTCAAGCACTCCATGGCGACAGTGAAAGCGAAGGAGTTCCCTCATGGGCGACGACCGGATCGAACGTGACACCCTGATCGAGGCACCCGTCGAGCGGGTCTGGTCGCTGGTGGCCCAGCCCGGCTTCTGGGTCGCCGACAAGGCGAGCCTGCCCGGCACCGTGGCCAAGGAGGGCGATGTGGTGGTGGCCAAGCACCCCGAGCACGGCGAATTCCCCGTGCGGGTGGAGAAGGTCGACGCGCCGACGTACCTGGCGTACCGATGGACCAGCGCGTTCCCCGGCGAGGAGCTGCGGGAGGACAACAGCACCCTCGTGGAGTTCACCCTCACCGCCGAGGGCGACCGGACGCGGCTGCGGGTGGTGGAGAGCGGGTTCCTGGCGCTGGCCGGCTCCGACGAGCTGCGCCGGAACAACCACAAGGACCACAGCGGCGGCTGGCCGCTGGAACTCGACGCCCTCAAGGCGCGCGCCGAACAGCCCTCCGTGTGACGGACGAACCGCGCGCCGCGGACGAGCCGGTCGACAGCGTCCTGGTCGCGCTGGCCGACCCGACCCGACGCCGGCTGCTGCAGCTGCTGGCCGCCCGGGGCGAGGCCACCGCGACGACGCTGGCCGGACAGCTGCCCGTCTCCCGGCAGGCGGTGGTCAAACACCTCGCCCTCCTGGACGCCGCCGGGTTGGTCGCCGGCGGCCGGGTCGGCCGGGAGATGCGGTACACGGTCCGGCCGGCGGCCCTGGACGCGACCGCCCGGTGGATGGCCGCGCTCGCGACCGACTGGGACCGCCAGTTGGCGAACATCAAGCGCGCGGCCGAGGCCGCGGAGCGCGACGCACCCTGACGCGCTGAGCTCGGGCCCGGTGACCGCGTCACCGGGCCCGAGCGGCTTCGTCAGCGCAGCCGGCGCGCGCGCAGCACCACGTCGTCGGTGTGGTGCGCTCCGGCACCGCCGTCGGGGACGACACGCGGTCGCTGCTCGTCGACCTGCACCTCCCAGGCGTCGTCGAGCAGTGCGGCAATCATCGAGGGCCAGACGTAGTCGGCCGGATCGAAGCCGCTGTCGCGCACCGGCTCGGTGTCCATCCCCGCGTGGTGCACCAGCAGCAGCACACCGCCGGGAGCCACCGCCTCGAGCAGGGCGTTCTCGGACACGCCGCCGGGGGTGCGCAGCAGCGCCGGGTACTGCGCGGACACCAGGTCGAAGGAGCGCGGCGGGAGCGCCGCCCGCGCCAGTTCGGCGTGCACCCAGCGCACGGTGAGCCCGGCGTCCCGGGCGTGGCCGGCCGCGCGCTCCAGAGCCACGCCCGAGACCTCCAGGGCGGTCACGTCCCAGCCGCCGCGTGCCAGCCACAGGGCGTCCGCTCCCTCGCCGCAGCCGACGTCGAGGGCCCGGCCGGGGGTGAGCCCGGCGACCTCGGCCACGAGCGCGCCATTGGGCTGGCCGCTCCACAGCTGGTGCCGTTCGGTGTAGCGGCTGTCCCACTCCTCCCGCACCGCGGGGTCGCCGAGGTATCCCTCGGTGGGCGCGGAGGCGGCGGAGGCGGTCGAGGGTGCTGCGATGTCGTCGGTCATGGGGCCACCGTCACCCACCGCGTCCCGATCGCGCTACTCCTGTTGCCGGTTCGGCAACATCGCCCGCGCTCATCGTGCCGTACGCGCCACGCGCGAGGGGCCGGCGGGTGCGGTGGTGGGGCAGGTGACGTCCGCGGCGGGCAGCTTGCCGGTGGCCAGGTAGGCGTTGACCGTGCGGTCCACGCAGTCGTTGCCGTAGTCACCGTAGATGCCGTGCCGGTCGGCACCGTCGACGGTCACCAGGCGCGAGCTGGGCCAGGCGCGGTGCATCGCGGTCGCCCCGGCGTAGGTGGTGCGGGGGTCGCCCGTGGCGTTGACCATCAGGGCGGGCAGGTCGGCGCGGACGGCGGTGGGGCGCTCGCGCGGCCGGTCCCAGAACGCGCAGGGGGTGATGTTGTTCGTGAACGGCCCCACCAGCGGGTGGGCCGCGCGGCTGCGCTGCACGTCGCGCCAGTAGACCTCCGGGTCGCGCGGGGCGGCCACGTCACCGCAGAGGATCGCGGTCTGCACGCTGCCGTAGGCCGACGCCCCGTCGCCCCCCTTGAGCACGAAGTCCAGGGTGGACACGAGGTCGGCGTCGGGCTGCGCCGGCCGGCCCAGCGCGGCCTGCTGGAGGGTGCGCATCGAGGACGCGAACGCCCGCAGCGCCGGCTCCTTGTCGTCCCCCAGACCGCTGAAGACGACGAACGGCACGGTGTGCTCGTCCAGCCGGTAGGACGGCGTCGGCCCGCCGCCGATCTGCAGGGGCCGCCGGGTCGCCGTGTGCTGGATGCGGTCGACGGTGGCCAGGACGGCGTCGCGGGTCGCGCCGAGGCCGAACTCGGCGTCGTGCCGGGCGGCCCACGCCGCCCAGTGGCGCAGCGCGTTCTCGTTGGCGCCCTCGCTGCCGACGAGCAGCCGGGGGCTGTACCGGGTGGGGTCGAGCACCCCGTCGAGGACCACCCGGTCGGTGCGGCCGGGGAACATCGTCGTGTAGACCTCGCCGAGGTAGGTGCCGTAGGAGTACCCCAGGTAGGAGACGCGGCGCTCGCCGAGGGCGGCCCGGATGACGTCCATGTCGCGTGCGGTGTTGCGGGTGGTGATGTGCGGCAGCACGTCCGCGTGCGTCGTGCGGCACCGGGTGGCCAGGTCGCGCTGGAGCGCGACCTGGCGGTCGAAGCCGGCCCGGTCCGCCCCCGCGGAGCGCAGCGAGCTGCCGGTGGGCCACCCGCAGTCCAGCGGGGTGCTGCGGCCGACGAAGCGGGGGTCCATGCCCACGATGTCGTAGCGGCCGGCCACGTCCCGCAGCGCGTCGTGCACCCACGGCGGGTCGCCGAGGTCCGTCCCGCCCGGGCCGCCGGTGTTCAGCATGAGGGTGCCGATGCGGTGCGCGGGGTCGCCGGCCCGGATCCGCGATATCGCGACGGTGATCGTGCGTCCGCCGGGGCGGGCGTAGTCGAGGGGCACGGTGACGTCGGCGCAGCGGGCCCCGGCCTTCTCCAGCTCCTTGCCGGTGGCGTCGTCGGGGCCGAGGACGCAGCTGTTCCAGGTCAGCGGCTGGTGTGCGTAACGGTCGAGGCCGGTGTCGGCGCCGGGGGCGGCCGCGGCCACGGTGGGCAGCGCGGTCAGGACGGCGGTGGCGGCCAGGGTCAGCGCGGAGGCGCGGAAACTCATGCGGAATGCCCTTCGATCCGGTGGGTGGAGGCGGGATGGGCGCGGTCCGGCGGCCGGTGTTCGCACAGGGCCGCGTCGATGACGTCGCGGAACGCTTCTTCGGCTTGCTCGGTGGAGGGCACCTGGGTGAGCACGACGGCCACGCGGCGTCCGCCGGGGCCGACCGCACCGAGCGCGCGGTGGCCGCCCGGCACGGTCCCGGCATGGCCCCACCACACTCCGCCGCAGCGCAGCGGGCTGGAGATCAGGCCCAGTCCGTAGCGGGCGCCGGGCCACAGGCGGTCCGGGTCGGCGGCCACCGTGTCCTGCATCAGGGACAGTTGCGCGGGCGGGAGCAGCCGGCCACCGAGCAGGGCGCCGAAGAACCGCTCCAGGTCGGCCGGCGAGGAGACCAGGGCGCCGCCGGTGCCCCCGAACGTCATGTTCCAGTCGGTGCCGTCCACCCGGCCGCCGGACTCCTCCGGCACCCAGTAGCTGTGCGAGTGCGGGCCGCGCAGGTGCGGGTCGTCGCCGGGCCAGGAGGTGTCGCGCAGTGCGAGGGGTCCGATGATCCGGCGGGTGATCTCGGATTCCGCCGAGCGGCCGGTGACCTTCTCGATGATCAAACCGGCGGCCAGGTAGTTGGTGGTCGCGTAGTGGAAGGCCGAGCCGGCCGGTCTGTCGGGCGGCGGCAGGCGCAGGGCCCGGGCGATCAGGTCGCGCGGCTCGAAGTGGCGGTAGCGCAGCTGCTCGGGGTGGTCCCAGTCCGCCGCGTCGAGGTAGTCCGGCAGCCCGCTGGTGTGCTGCAGCAGCTGCCGGACGCTGATCTTCCGGCCGTCGTAGCCGTTGCCGCTGATCAGGCCGGGCAGATAGCGGTCGACGGGCGCCTGGGGGTCGAGGCGGTGTTCGGCGGCGAGTTGCAGGACGACCGTGGCGGTGAACGTCTTGGTGACGCTGCCGGCGCGCAGCCGGTCCCGGGCGGTCATCGGGCGGCCGGTGGCGAGGTCGGCGGTTCCGGTGGCGTCGCTCCAGCGGCCGCACACCGGGTCGGTGACGTCGACGGCGGCCCCCGGGAGGTGGTCGCCGGCGGCCAGCGTGCGCAGCGCCTGCCGCAGCGCGCTGTGCTCACCGCAGCCGGGTGACGCCGAGGTCGCGGAGCGCGCTGCGGGGGCGGCCGGGGCGGACGCCGAGGCCGGGGTCACGGCCGCGGCGAGCACGAACGCACCGGCCACCGCGGCCGCCGCCGTGCGCGGATGTTTCACGAGTCCCATGCGCAACGACGCTATGCCGCGCCGGTCCGCACCTCACTCCGGCCAGCTCCCGACCGCAACGGGTGCCAGCCCCACCGCCGTTGCTCGGGTCATCCCCCGGCGGACCGTACCGGCCGGCCGCTCGAGCCGGCCGGCCGGTACGGCGTTCTTCCCCCCGCAGCGCCGGGGTGGTCAGGGGGCGCAGGCGGCCCCGTTGAGGGTGAAGGCCGCGGGAGCGGTGTTCGTGCCCGTCCAGGTGGCGTTGAAGCCGAAGGACGCCGAGCCGCCGGCCGGAAGGGACCCGTTGTAGGAGGCGTTGGCGGCCGTGACCTGGCTGCCGGACTGGGTCAGCGTGGTGCTCCACGCCTGGGTCACCCGCTGCCCCGCGGGCCAGCTCCAGCCCACCGTCCAGCCGTTCACCGGTGTGGTGCCGGTGTTCTTGACGACCACGTTCGCCGTGAAGCCGCCGGTCCACTGGTTGGGCACCGTGTAGGTCACGGCGCAGGAGGTCGTGGGCACCGGGACCGTGCCGCCCAGAGCCTGCACGATGCCGTCGTAGGCGGGCTTGGGCCGCAGGTTCTCGTCGTACGGCGTCGCGGCGCCCTGGCCGGGGAAGACGTCGGGGATCCAGGAGTCCGCGTCGGTGAACCCCCACACGGTCACGCCCCGGCAGCGCGTCACCGCCACGCAGGCCGCCGTGACGGCCCGGTACTCCTCCTTCTGCTGGGCCAGCTGCGCCGCGGTGGCCGGCAGCGGCATGCGGATGTCGAGTTCGGTCAGGGCCACGTCGAGGCCCAGGTCCGCGAAGCGCCGCAGGTTGGCCTGCAGGGTGGACGGCACCTGGCCGAGGATCAGATGGGCCTGGAAACCGACGCCGTCGATCGGCACACCCTGCGCCCGCAGCGAGCTGACCAGCCGGTACATGGCGTCGCTCTTCGCGCCCGTGCCGTCGGTGTTGTAGTCGTTGACGTACAGCTTCGCGGCGGGGTCCGCCGCCCGGGCCGCGCGCAGCGCGTCGGCGATGTAGCCGTCGCCGAGCGTGGTCTGGAAGAGGGACTGGCGCCGGGTGCCGTCCTCGTTGAACGGTTCGTTGACGACGTCCCAGTGGTCGATCCGGCCCTGGTAGCGGCCCACTTCGGTGGCGATGTGGTCGGTCATGAGCGTGCGCAGCTGCTCCGCGCTCCAGGTGCCGGAGCTGACCCAGGAGGGCAGTTGGCTGTGCCAGACCAGGGTGTGCCCGCGCACCTTCTGCCCGTGCGCTGCGGCGAACGCGACCACCTGGTCCGCGCCGGCCCAGTTGAAACTGCCCCGGGCCGGTTCGACCGAGCCCCACTTCATCTCGTTGCCGGGGGTGACGGAGTCGAACTGGGTCCCCGCCACGTCCCCGTAGGCACCGGTCAGCTTCGACGCGGTGACGGCGGTGCCGTAGTAGCGGCCCTGGGCGTTCGCCAGGTCGCGCAGCGGCGGGTTGTCGGCGCCGCGGGCGGGCAGCGCGGCGACGCCCGCGAGCGCGCACGTCGCGAGGAGCGCGGCGGCGACGGACATCAGCCGGTTGCGCATGGGGATCCTCCCAGGGTGAAGGCGGCCGGGGTGCCGTTGGTACCGCTCCAGCTGCCGGTGAAGCCCAGCGTCGTCGTCCCGCCGGCCGGCAGCGCGGCGTTCCAGCTCAGGTTGGTCACGGTGACCTGGGCTCCGTCCTGCCGGTAGGCGGCGTTCCACAGCTGGGCGATCTTCTGGCCGTTGGGGAACGCGAAGGTCGCCGTCCAGCCGTTCAGCGGCTGAGCGCTGTCGTTCCGCAGGGTCAGTTCGGCCTGGAAGCCGCCCTGCCACTGGTTGGTGACCTTGTAGACGGCCGTGCACGCGGTGCTCCCGGGGGGCGGGTCCTCTCCCCCGCCGCCCGGGTCCGCGGAGTCGCCGTAGATCACGCCGCGCCCGTTGGTGGAGACGTACACCCGGCCGAACACGCGCGGGTCGCCGGTGATCGCCGCCCCGGTCCATCCCCACTGGTGGGCCGAGTCGTTGATGCGGACCCAGGTCACGCCCGCGTCGGTCGAGCGGAAGATGCCGCGCACGGAGCCGATCTTCGCGCTGGTGTAGAGGGCGGGGTAGGTGGCGCCGGGGGCCGCCTTCCCGAAGCCCACGGTGTCGGCCTCCTGCACCCCCGGGACGCGGGTGAAGCTGGTCCCGGCGTCCGTGGAGTGCCACAGCCCGTACGTACCGCCCGTGCTGCCGCCCGCCAGCCAGATGTCGCCCCGCACGCCGGGCAGCGCCTTGAAGCGGACCGGGCCGCTCGACGGCAGACCGGTGGAGGCCTTGGCGGTGAAGGTCGCGCCGCCGTCGGTGCTGACGTAGAAGGTGCCGGAGGCGACGGCGTAGAACGTCTTCGGGTCGACGCGGTCCGACTCGACGACCGCACCCGCGGGAACGCCCGCGGACGCCGTCCACGACGAGCCGCCGCCCGTCTGCACGGCCGCGCCCTCCGGGCTCCACACGAAGCGGCTGCCGTCACTGGCCGCCGCGACGGTGCCGCCGCCCGTCACACCCGCCGGGTCGCTTCCCGCGTACCAGGTGGCGCCGTTGTCGTGGGAGAGCGCGAGGTGCGCGCCGGTGTCGGCGTTGCCGACCCGCACCACCGTGTTCGGGTCCTTCTCGGCGTAGTCGAGGCTGGTCGTGGTGGTGAAGTTCGGTGACTGGAACATCAGCGGGGGGACGGCCGCCAGGTCCGTGTGGCGGAAGCCGCCGACGTCACCGAGGGCGCTGAGCAGCGGGGCGCCCGAGGGCGGCGAGGCCAGGTCGTTGACGGCGGTCTCCTCCAGGCCCCGCACCATGGGGGTCAGGCTGAAGGTGCCGCCGCGGTCCCACTGCCCGAGGTTCTCCGTGCCGTAGACCGTCGCGCCCGTGCCGTACATCATCCGCTCGGAGTCGAAGGGGTCGATCTCCAGCGCCTCGGTCATCCAGCCCAGCTTCGGCGCCTGTTCGGGCGGGGACGGATTCGCGCCCCAGCTCAGCCACGGCACCGAGGAGACGTTCAGGGTGTAGCGGTTCGCGCGGTTCGGGTACGAGGTGTAGTCCCACGCCCGGGTCCAAGTGCCACCGCTGTCGGTGGTGCGGAAGATCTGGGTGTCCGGCCACCACGAGCTGTAGCCGCTGACCATGACGGTGCCGGGGTGCTGCCGGTCGACGGTCAGCCCGCTGTAGCCGAAGTAGGTGTCGGCCGCCGCGAGCGGGCTGATGTCCTTCCACGCACCGGTCGCGGTGGTGTAGCGCCAGACCTGGCCCTTGCCGCCGTCGTAGGGGCCGCCGGTGTCGCTGTAGGCCAGGTACAGGTAGCCGTTGACGGCGTCGAGCACGCCCTTGTGGGCGAGGTATCCGGTCGGCTGACCGGGCAGGCGCGACCAGGTGACGCCGGCGTCGGTCGAGCGGTAGACCGCGTTCTCCTTGTCGGCGACCCCGACGTAGAGGGTCTTCGTGCGGCTGCCCGCGGTGCCCGTGGACTCGTCGAAGGTGACCCAGACAATGCCCTGGTTGTCCGACGCGTATCCGCTCGTGTCGGTCGGATCCTGCTGGTAGTTGCCGGGGTTGGGGAAGGCGGTGACCTGCGACCAGGTCACGCCCGCGTCGGTGGAGCGCCACAGGCCCTTGCCGCTGGGGGCGCCCAGGTACAGCACGCGGTTGTCGTGCGGGTCGATCGCCAGGCGCTCGCCCATCCCGCGGCCGGGCATGTTGCCGCCGAGCTTGAAGGGCAGCGCGCTGCTCTGCCAGCTGGCGCCGCGGTCGGCCGAGCGCAGGATCGCGCCGTTGGTGGGGTCCCAGCTGTTGGTGTAGGTGCCGGCCGCGACGTAGACCCTGTCGGGGTCGACGGCGTCGGAGGCGAGGCTGACCACGCCGGTGTGGCCCCAGTGCTCCCAGTCCACCGAGTCCAGCAGCGGTTTCCAGGATTTGGTGGACTGCTCCCACCGGTAGGCGCCGCCGATGTCGGTGCGGGCGTAGGCCAGGTTCTTCTCGGAGCGGTTGAACACGATGCCGGGCACGAAGCCGCCGCCGTCGATGCGGACGTTCTTCCAGGTGTACGCGTCCGCGGCGGCGGACTGCGGGGTGGCCGCGGCGAACTGCGGCGCGGACCGCACGGCGGCCGGGGCGCTGCGGGCGGCGGCGGGGGGAACCACCGCGGCCAGGGCCAGGGTGAGTGCCGCGACGAGCGCGCGACGTGTCGTTCTGCGCACGGGAGTTCTCCCTCTGCTGACGTGGGGGACGGCCGGGCGGCGCCCCGGTGGGGGTCGCCGCCCGGCCGCGGAGAGCGGAGCGGAGTGCTACTCGAGCAGTTCCGCGTACGTACCCATGGCCATGGCGATGTCCGCCTGGGCCCAGAAGCGGTGGTAGGTGAAGGACGGCGCCGCGCCGCCCGCCAGATACGCTTCGATCTTCGGCCAGGCCGGGTCGTTCTTGTAGAACGACCGCAGCGAGGAGAACGTCGACGCGGAGTTGATCGCGTCACCGTTGGGCATCGTGCCGGTCCATCCGCTCGGCACGGAGACGGGGTCGTTGAAGCGGCTGTAGTCGGTGCGGGTCTCGGGGACCGCGACGCCGATCGCGTCCCGGTTGTGGTCCCACATCCCGTCGAGCAGCGCCTTGGCGACCGTCTTGGCCTGGGCGTTTCCGGACTTGGCGGCGTAGTACGACAGGGTCTTGGCGTACGCGGCGGCCACGCCGACGTCGTTGGTGTAGTCGGCGACGGTCACGTGCAGGCCCGCGTTGGCGCCGGGGCTGGCGGCGTTCCAGGTGTCCGGGGCCCCGGACCAGTGCAGGGTGGAGGGGATGAGGAAGGTGCCGTCGGGGTTGACGGTGGTCTTCGACAGCGCCCAGCTCACCCACTTGTCGAGCACGGTCTTCGCCGCGGCGCTGCCGCTCTGCTGGTAGTACTCGGCGACGCGCTCCATGGACCAGGCCTGGAAGCCGAACCACTGGTTGGACGGCGGGTCGTGGTAGACCGGCGCCTCGTCGTAGTACATGCCGTAGAACGTCGGCGTCCCGGCTGGCGGGGTGGCGTAGCGGCCCTGCCAGCTGTTGGTGGCGCCGCCGGAGATCGCGCCCTCGTCGGACTGCAGCCACCGGTAGAACTCCAGCTGCCGGCCCAGACTGGTCGCCCAGTCGGCCTGTCCGGTCGCCGACTTGGGCTTGAGGTCGGCGTACTGGCTCAGCGCGTAGGCCGCCATCGGGTTCTGGTAGCCGCCGTGCGCGTGGCCGGAGCCGATGCGCCACGCCCAGCCGGCGGACGGGTCGGTGGCACCGCCCCAGGCGTAGTACCAGGTCAGCAGGTACTCGGAGCTGTTCTTGCCGCTGCCGGCCGGGCAGGTGGACGGCCCGACGCAGTTGCCGACCTTCTTGAAGTACTTGTCGTACATCGCGTAGCGCAGGTAGTCGCCCATCTTGGCGGCCTTGCCGACGGTCGTGGCCACCGTGGCGCCCTTGCCCTGCTCCTTGGCCCACACATCGGCCCAGTAGGCGGCCTGCACCGCGCGGGCGTCGGCGTCGGGGGCGTCGGTGAACTTCCACTGCTTGGCGTAGGAGGCGTCCTTGGTGAACAGGTCCAGGTAGCCGTTCCTGCCGCCGTACTGGAAGTCGTCGCAGGTCGGCTGCGGGACGGTCTCCCACACCGATTCCTGCGGGCCGCGCTGGAAGGTGTTGATGTACGACGGGCCGGTGTCGGTGGGGCCGGCCGTGCACTTGCCGGGCGAGTTGCCGTAGCCGTAGACGTTGTCGACGTCCTGCAGCCAGTGCATGCCGTAGATGTCGTCGGTGCCGTACGCGCTCTTCAGCTCGGCGGCGATCGGGTCGGATCCGGCCGTGACCGAGGGGTCGAGCTGTGCGGGGTACTGCGAGGGCAGATCCCACTCGGGTGCGTAGGTGGCGGGCTTGGACGCGTTGTAGAAGGAGTTGGTGGGCTGGTCGGCGTGGGTGGGGATCATGTACTTCTCCATGGTGTCCCACGCACCGTTGAACTTCGTCCAGTCCCCGGTGATCTTCCCGTACATGGCCTGCAGCCAGATCAGGTAGCTGTACGCCTCCGAGGTCGTCTCGTGGCCCTGGTCGGGGGCCTCGACGATCAGCGTCTCCACCGAGTGGTAGGGGATGCCCTCGGGCGAGAAGTAGCCGCTCGCCGGGTCGTTGATCTTCTGGTAGAGCTCCAGGAAGCGTGCGTCGTAGTCCTGGCCCGCGGCCAGTTCCGTGACGGTCACCTGGGCCTGGGTGTGGCCCGGCGCGGTCACGGTGAACGTGGCCGCGCCGGTGCCCGCGGCGTCGGCGGCGACGGTGACCTGCTGGGCCGTGGCCCAGTTCGCCGGGGTGAACGTCAGGCTGGCGCCGGAGGTGACGGACAGTCCGGTGTTGCCGGCCGTGCGGGCCACCGTGGCGGTGACGTTGGCGGACGGCGCGGTGGAGAGCTTCACGCCGAAGGTGCCCGTCTTCGTCTGCTGGACGGAGAGCTGGGCGGGCGTGGCGATCAGGGACGCGCCGGCGGCGACGGTGATGCCGACCGGGGTCGACTCGCCCGAGGCGTTCTGGCTGTCGTACGCCTTCGCGTACAGCGAGTAGGCGCCGGCCGCCAGACCGGTGGCGTTGAAGGTGTAGGGGGCGGTGGTGTCGCTGCCGAGCAGCGTGGTGTCACTGTAGAACTCGACCTTGGTGATGGTGGCGCCGTCCGCGGCCGCGGCGGTGGCGGCCATCGGCACGGCGGCGCCCGCGCTGAAGACCGCTCCGGGGGCCGGGCTGGTGAGCACCGTCAGGGGCGGCTGGTGGGCGCCGGCGCACAGGGTGCCGTTGACGGAGAAGGCGGTGGGAGCGGCGTTGGTGCCGCTGTAGCTGAAGTTGGCACCGGCGCTGACGGCCGCACCCGCTGCGATCGTCCTGTTCCAGTCCATGTTCTTGGCGGTGACGGTCTTGCCTGACTGCGACCAGGCGGCGCTCCAGCCGTTCGACAGCTGCTGGTTGCCCGCGTACGCGTACGTCAGCGTCCAGCCGTCGAGTGCGGCCGTGCCGCGGTTGGTGATGGTGACGTTGGCGGTGAACCCGCTGCCCCAGTCGTTGGCCGTGTAGTCGACGCCGCACTGCACGGCGGCGGCCCGCGCGGGGCCGGCTTCGGCGATGGTCAGGGCGGCCGGCAGCGCGAGCGCCACCACCAGGGCCGTCCTTAATCGCCACTTGACTCTACTTCTTGACAACGCGGGCATGGCCATGGGGCCCTCCTAGGCGGCTCGAAGACGTGGGGGGTGGGCAACAGGAGCACCAGTGGGAGCGCTCCCATGATTCGAGTGGCGCGCAATTGATGTCAAGGGAAATTTCAAAGCCCGGGGCACCGAACGGCGCAACTTGATGAGTTGAACGCAGACCCTGGCGCAGCCCGGCTCCCGCCGCTACATTCTGACGTCACCAGTGGGAGCGTTTCCGTCGACCGAGCGCCGCAGTACGGCGTTTGCGACCTCAAGGAGCCGCTCGTGTCACCACCCCCGCGCCTACCGATCCTGCTCGCCGGAGCCGCACTCCTCCTGGCGGGCACGGCTCTGGTGCCGCTCGCGACCACCTCCGCCGCCGCCGGGGCGACACCCCTGTGCACGGTGCAGTACGCCACCGCCAACCAGTGGGACAGCGGCTTCCAGGGCGGTGTCACCCTCACCAACAACGGTCCGGCACTCAGCAGCTGGGCGCTGACGTTCGACTTCGCCGGCAACCAGAAGGTGACTCAGGGCTGGAACGCCAAGTGGTCCCAGACCGGCGCCGCCGTCACCGCCGCCAACGAGAGCTGGAACGGCTCGCTGGCCACCGGCGCCACCCTCACCGCGGGCTTCATCGCCTCCTGGAGCGGGACCAACCCCGCCCCCACCGTCTTCAAGCTCAACGGCGTCACCTGCAACCAGGACACCCAACCCCCCACGACGCCCCCCACCACCCCGCCCACGACCCCGCCGGGGAACCCGGGGGCACCGCCCAAGCTGCACGTGTCGGGCAACAAGCTCGTCGACCAGAACGGTGCCACCCGCCGGATGCTCGGCGTCAACCGCTCGGGCGGCGAGTTCATGTGCGTCCAGGGCTACGGCTTCTTCGACGGCCCGGTCGACGACGCGTCGGTCGCCGCGATCGCCTCCTGGGGCGTCAACACCGTCCGTGTCCCGCTCAACGAGGAGTGCTGGCTGGGACTGGACAACGTCAACCCCGCCTACGCGGGCAGCGCGTACATCGGCGCCGTCAAGGACTTCGTCGGCCGCCTCGAAGCCCACGGGATCACCCCGCTGCTCGAACTGCACTGGACGCACGGGCAGTACACCGGCAACTCCTCCGGCTGCGCCGACATCCACGCGACCTGCCAGAAGCCGATGCCCGACGCCCAGTACACGCCCGCGTTCTGGACCTCGGTCGCCACCACCTTCAAGGCCGATCCGGCCGTCGCCTTCGACCTGTTCAACGAGCCCTACCCGGACCGCGCCACAACCACCATCGACCAGGCGTGGGCCTGCTGGCGCGACGGCGGCACCTGCCCCGGCATCGGCTACGAGGTGGCGGGCATGCAGGACCTGCTGGACGCCGTCCGCGCCACCGGGGCGACCAACCTGGTCCTGGCCCCGGGCATCGCCTACTCCAACGACCTGAGCCAGTGGCTGCGGTACGCACCCACCGACCCGGCGGGCAACGTGGCCGCGGCCTGGCACAGCTACAACTTCAACACCTGCTCGACGTCGGCCTGCTGGGACTCCACCCTCGCGCCCGTCGCCGCCCGCGTCCCGCTCGTCGCGGGCGAGATCGGCGAGAACACCTGCGGGCACGGGTACATCGACCGCGTCATGCAGTGGCTCGACCAGCACAGCGCCTCGTACCTGGGCTGGACGTGGAACACCTGGGACTGCTCCACGGGCCCGTCCCTGATCAGCAAGTACGACGGCACTCCGACCGCCTTCGGCATCGGGCTGCGGGACCATCTGCTGTCCCTGGGCTGACGGGACCGACGGAGCCGACACGGTCCGACGGGCCGGCGGGGACGTCCCCGCACCGGCGGGCGGCGCCCGCACCCACCTGGTGCGGGCGCCGCCCGCGGCACGCTCGCGTCCGGGCGGGACGCGGCGGACAGGGACACGCAATGCCGCCCTCATGCCCGCGGGCATGACAAGCTGGGTGCCATGTGTGGCCGCTACGTCTCCACCCGCACCCCGCAGGACCTCGCGCCGCTGTTCCAGGTCACCGGTCCGCAGCCGGAACAGGTCCTGGCACCGAGCTGGAACGTCGCCCCGACGGACGACGTGTGGGCGGTGCTGGAGCGGGCCGACCACGACACCGGGGAGCTGGCGCGGGAGCTGCGTCCGCTGCGCTGGGGCCTGGTGCCGTCTTGGGCGAAGAGCCTGAGCGTCGGCTCGAAGATGATCAACGCCCGGGTGGAGACCGTCCACGAGAAGCCGGCCTATCGCCGGGCGTTCGCCAAGCGGCGGTGCCTGCTGCCGGCCGACGGCTACTACGAGTGGCAGGCCGTCCCGGCGACGGACGGTGCCAAGGCCTACAAGCAGCCGTACTTCATCCGGCCCGAGGACGGCTCGGTGATGGCCATGGCCGGGCTGTACGAGTTCTGGCGGGAGCCCGGGGCAGCGGAGGGTGACGACGCGGCGGCGTGGTGGATGACCTGCACCATCATCACCACCGAGGCCACCGACGCGGCCGGTCGGATCCACCCGCGGATGCCGCTGGCCATCGCCCCCGCCGACCACGACGCCTGGCTCGACCCCACCCACCAGGACCCGCACGAGCTGCGGGCGCTGCTGACCGCGCCGGCCGGCGGCCACCTGGACACCCGCGCGGTCTCCACCGCGGTCAACAACGTCCGCAACAACGGCCCCCAGCTCCTGGACGACCCGCCCGCGCAGCCCGGCGCCTGACCGCCCCCGCGCCGGGACCCCCGCAGCCCCGTCCGGCTCCCCGCCCTCCCCTCCGGCTCCCCCTCAGGCTCCTCTCCGCGAGCAAGACACACACATATGCGACGTATGTCGCTAATGGCAGGTTACATTCGCGTTCAGAGGATGGGTGAGACAGCGAGTCGACCCCCATCACCGAACGGGGCCGGCCCGCAGTCGGTCGCCCGCACGCCGGGCTCCGTCGACGAGGGAAGTCATGAGCCACGTGGAAACCACCGCCCCGCCCGCCGCCGAGCGGCCGGCCGCCAAACTGACGCTGCTGACCCTGACCGCGATGGTGGTCGGCTCGATGGTCGGCGCCGGGGTCTTCTCCCTGCCGCGCCGCTTCGCCCAGGAGACCGGTGTCGCCGGGGCGCTCATCGCCTGGGCGATCGCCGGCACCGGCATGCTGATGCTCGCCTTCGTCTTCCAGAGCCTGGCCGTCCGCAGGCCGGACCTGGACGCGGGTGTCTACGCGTACGCCAAGGCCGGGTTCGGCGAGTACCTCGGCTTCTTCTCCGCGTTCGGCTACTGGGCCAGCGCCTGCGTCGGCAACGTCACCTACTGGGTGCTGATCATGTCGACGATCGGCGCGATCTGGCCCGCGCTCGGGGACGGCGACACCGTGCTGGCCGTCGTCCTGTCCTCGGTCGGACTGTGGGCGTTCTTCCTGTTCATCCGGCGCGGGGTCAAGGAAGCGGCGGCGATCAACAAGATCGTGACGGTCGCGAAGATCGTCCCCATCCTGGTCTTCGTCGTCCTGGCGCTGTTCTACCTCGACACCGACGTCTTCGCGCAGAACTGGGGCGGCGCCGACTACGCCGGCTCGCTGTTCAACCAGGTCCGCGGCACGATGCTCGCCACCGTCTTCGTCTTCCTCGGCGTCGAGGGGGCGAGCGTGTACTCCCGGCACGCCAAGCGGCGCGAGGACGTCGGGCGCGCCACGATCCTGGGCTTCCTCAGCGTCTTCGCCGTCTTCGCCTCGGTGACCATCGTGTCCTACGGCATCATGCCGATGGCCGAGATCGCCGAGCTGCGCCAGCCCTCGATGGCCGGGGTGCTGGAGCACGCGGTCGGCACCTGGGGCGAGGTGTTCGTCAGCGTCGGCCTGATCGTCTCGGTCCTGGGCGCCTATCTCGCCTGGACGCTGATGGCCGCCGAGGTGCTCTTCGTCGCCGCGAAGGACGACGACATGCCGCGCTTCCTGCGGCAGTCCACCACCGAGGACGTACCGGTGCCCGCGCTGCTGATGACCACCGTGCTGAGTCAGGTCGTCCTGATCATCACGATGTTCTCCGACGACGCGTTCAACTTCGCCCTCGACCTGACCAGCGCGCTGAGCCTGATCCCGTTCCTGCTCGCCGCCGGCTTCGCCGTCAAGATCGCACTGTGGCCGCAGCGCGAGCGCGTCACCGGGCAGGGCCCCCGCAGCGAACTCGTGGTCGCCGTGATCGCCACCGTCTACACCGCGTTCCTGCTGTACGCCGCCGGGCTGAAGTTCGTCCTGGTCTCCTTCCTCATCTACGCACCGGCGACGTTCCTGTTCGTCAAGGCCCGGCGGGAGCAGAACCGGCGGCTGTTCTCGCCGCGCGAGGCCGTCATCTGCGCCGTCTCGGTCGCCGGCGCCGCCGTGGGCGTGCTCGCCCTGGCCCTGGGCTGGATCGAACTGTGACCCGCACCCGACCCCCTGGCTGTCCCCGACCGAAAGGCGCAACGCGATGAGCACCGACATCACCCCCCAGCCGGCCTTCGGCGTCCATTCCGAGGTCGGCCGGCTCCGCAAGGTCCTGGTGTGCGCACCCGGCCTCGCACACCGCCGGCTGACCCCGACCAACGCCGACGACCTGCTCTTCGACGACGTGATGTGGGTGGAGAACGCCCAGCGCGACCACGCGGACTTCGTCAACAAGCTGCGCGGGCGCGGGGTGGAGGTCGTGGAGCTGCACGACCTGCTGGCGCAGACGATGGCGATCCCGGCGGCGCGGTCCTGGCTGCTCGACCGGAAGATCAACGCGAACCAGGTCGGGCTGGGGCTGATCGAGCCGACACGGGAGTTCCTCGACACCCTGGAGCCGGGGGAGCTGGTGGAGTTCCTCATCGGCGGGCTGGCGACGGCGGATCTGCCGGAGGACTTCCGCCCGGGGTACGTCGCTCTGGCGGGCATCCGCGAGTACCTCATGCCGCCGCTGCCCAACACCCTCTACACCCGCGACACCACGTGCTGGCTCTACGGCGGGGTGACCCTCAACCCGCTGTACTGGCCGGCCCGCCACGACGAGACGCTGCTGATGAAGGCCGTCTACACGTTCCACCCCGACTACAAGGACTCGACAGTGTGGTGGGGCGACCCGGAGAAGGACTGGGGACAGGCCACGTTCGAGGGCGGCGACATCATGCCGGTCGGCAACGGCGTCGTCCTGATGGGCATGAGCGAGCGCACCTCGCGGCAGGCGATCACCCAGGTCGCGGCGGCCCTGTTCGAACGGGGTGCGGCGCAGCACGTCGTGGTCGCCGGCATGCCCAAACTGCGGGCGGCGATGCACCTGGACACGGTCTTCACCTTCGCGGACCGCGACATCGTCACCCTGCACCCGCCCATCATGAACGCGGTCCACACGTTCTCACTGCGGCCCAGCGACAGCGCCCCGGGAATCGAGATCACCGACGAGCGCGACCGCCCGTTCACCGAGGTCGTCGCCCGGTCCCTCGGGCTGAAGGAGCTGCGCGTGATCGAGACGGCCGGCGACGCCTACGCCTCGGAACGCCAGCAGTGGGACAGCGGCAACAACGCCGTGGCGGTGGAGCCGGGCGTGGTGTTCACCTACGACCGCAACACCCAGACCAACACCCAGCTGCGCAAGGCCGGCGTGGAAGTGATCACGATCGTCGGTGCGGAACTGGGCCGCGGGCGCGGCGGCGGCCACTGCATGACCTGCCCGATCATCCGCGAACCCGTCGACTACTGAGCGGCGCGCCCGCGGTCAGGCGCGCGGTCCGAGGAAGAGGCCTCCGCTGGCGTCGATGACCTGCCCGGTGATCCAGCGCGCCGCGTCGGAGGCGAGGAACGCGACGACGTCGGCGACGTCCTCGGGCGCGCCCAGCCGGCCGAGCGCCGTCGTCGCGGCGATGAACTCGGCCAGACCCGGCGACGCGAAGGCCGACCCGTTGGTCGCCGTCCGGGTGGCGCCCGGAGCGACGGCGTTCACCGTGATGCCGCGGGCCCCCAACTCGTTGGCCAGGGTCAGGGTCATCGTCTCGACCGCGCCCTTGGTCATCGCGAAGGCGGTCTGGGCGGGGTTGGCCATCCGGGTCGCCACGGAGGAGATCGTGACGACGCGGCCACCGTCGCGCAACAGCGGCAGCGCCCGCTGGACGATGAAGTAGGGCGCGCGGACGTTCACCGCGAAGAGGTGGTCGAACTGCGCCCGCGTCGTGGCGCCGAGCGGTCCGGCGGGCGCGGCCGCCGCGTTGTTGACGACGACGTCCAGCGGCCGCCCGGCCAGCGCCGCCTCGACTCCCCCGAAGAGCGTGTCGACGTCGTCCGCGCCGCCCAGCTCCGCCCGGACGGCGTGCGCGGTGCCACCGGTGCGCTCGATCGCCTCGACCGTCGCCGCCGCGCCGTCCGCGTCCGTGCCGAAGTGCACCACGACCCTCGCTCCCCCCGCCGCCAGCCGGATCGCGATCGCCTGGCCGATGCCGCGCGACGCGCCGGTCACCAGAGCCGTCCTGCCGGTCAACTCGCTCATGCCCCACCCCTTGATGCGAGCGACTACCTATCTGGTAGTCACTACCACTACGGTAGGGTCTACCACATGGCCGACCAGCACTCAACGTTGCGAGCACAACGGCGGGCCGACACACAGCGCCTGATCCAGGCCCACGCGGTCCGGCTGTTCACCGAGCGGGGATACGACGCGGCCACCGTGGCCGACGTCGCCGAGGCCGCAGGCGTGTCGCCCATGACCGTCTACCGGCACTTCCCGACCAAGGAAGACCTCGTCCTCACCGACCGGATCGGCCGGATCGTCGCCGATCGGATCGCCGCCTCGGCCGCCGCGCAGCCCCTGGTCCGCCGCATCAGCCGGGCGCTCGTCGAGTCGGCGACGGCGGTCACCGGCGGCGGCCCCGCGGACGGCCCGACGGCCGACGAGCAGTTCCTGCTGGCCCGTCTGCGGCTCATGATCGCGACACCGGCGCTGCGCGCCAGGCACCTGGACAACCACTACGCCCTGCAGCAGGCCATCGTCGACGCCCTCGACAGCGGTCCCGCCGATCCCGACGCGGCGTTCCGCGCCCGGGCGGCGGCCGGCGCCTGTCTGGCGGCGATGCACACGGCCCTGGTCCGCTGGGCCGAGGACGACGGACGGACCGCGCTGCCCGACCTGATCGCGACGGCACTCGCCGCCGCCTTCGGCGAGGCCGTCACCGGCCCGGACGCATAAGGACGGTCCGGGCGGGGCGGTCTCACCGGCGGCGCAGCAGGACCCTCGCGATGGCCGCGGGGACGGCCGGCAGGCGCGTCGCGCCCTCCTCGATCGACCACGTCGCGGTCTGCAGCACCCGGCCGAGCGTCCAGCCGGTCGCCCGCTCGCGGGCCAGGCCGACGACCTCGGTCATCAGGTCGAACCGGCGGCGGACGGAGCGGGGGGTGTCGCCCGACCGCTCCACCTCGTCCCACCGGTTCCACAGCGCGGGCAGCAGATCGAAGCCGGGGTCGCCGGCCAGCGGTTTGGCGTCGATCGCCAGCCAGGGGTCCCGCCCCGAGCCGGGCGGCGACGCCAGCACGTTCTCGTAGTGCAGGTCCCAGTGCAGCAGCCGGTCGCCCGGCTCCACGAGCACCTCGCGCAGGGCGCCGGCGCAGGCGTCGAGCAGGCGCCGCTCCACCGGGTCGGCGAGCTGTCCGCGGGCCGAGGCGGCCCGGTCCAGGACGGCGGCGCCGACGTCGGCCAGACGGCGCAGCCCCGCGGGCGCCGGAACGGCGACCAGGCGGGCCAGCACCTGCGCCAGGATCTCCAAGGCGGCCAGGTCGTCGTCGACATCGTCCAGCGAGCGACTGGCGTCCAGCCGCTCCAGCAGCATCGTCCCGGTGGCGGCGTCCGCCTCCAGCAGCGTGACCGCCCCCTGGCCGGCCCACTCGCGCAGGGCCGCGGGCTCTCCGCGCGTCTCTTCGTCCACCGGTTGCAGCTTGAGCACGGCCGGGGTGCCGTCCTCGCGCAGGACGGGCAGGACCAGGGCGACGGCACCGTTGCGAGGGGCTCCGTCCGGCCGCAGGTCCCAGCGGTCCAGGAACACCTCGGCCAGGGCCGGCAGCGCGCTGATCCACGTCCGTCCGGCCGCCCCGAAGTACGTGCGGTGCGAGGCGGCGAGGGAGTCGGGAACGCGCACGCGGTCAGGGGTCACCGCAGCATGCTCGCAGGCGGGGCGGTACGGCACCACTGCGTTCCGCGCGGCGCCGCGGTCAGCGGTTGGCCGCCCGCGCGAGATGGCGGGGGAAGCTGTCGTACGGCAGCGGGTACGCGTCGGTGTCCTGGTCCTCCTCGCTGTGGCTGTGGCCGTAGAGGGTGTTGATGGCGGCCTCCATCGCGGGGGGCAGATGGGGGGAGGCTCCTTGGTGGCACTGGGTGAGCAGCGCCCGGCGTGCGCGGCCGGGCAGCAGCGGGAGCGAGCCGGGAGGCCGGCGCGGGACGGGGGGCCGGACCGCGGTCCCCAACTGGTGGCTCTGGGCGCGCCACTGCTGGGCGGTGCGGTGCTGGCCCTGGTTGCGGTGGTGGAGGTACAGGCAGAAGGCGGCGGTGGAGTTCTCGCCGCCGGCGGCGTACTGCCACCAGTACTCGGCGGCGTCGCTGTGGCCGGCCAGGAAGAGCAGGCAGCCGAAGACGAGGGCGCCTTCGGTCTCGGCGCCGGCCTGGTCGGCGAAGCGGGTGAGCGCGTCGGCGGCGCGGGCGTCGCCGACGACCAGGGAGACGGCCAGGTGCAGGTCGCGGGCGGCGGTCTGCCGGATGGCGTACGCGCAGTCCGGGACGCACAGCGGTTCGCGGACGGCGTCCGCCGGGGCGTCGGACGGCGGGGGGCGGTGGTGGCGGCAGGGCTCGTACGCCGTGTCCTCCGCCTCGCCGCCGCCGGCGCCGTCCAGGTCGAGGTCCAGGTCCGAGCCGGGGTCGTCGCGGTCCGGGAAGACGTCGGCCGCCTGCAGGAGCGCGTCGATGTCCGCGCGCAGCCGGCGGGGGGCTCGTCCGCTCACGCTTCCTCCTTGAGCAGGGACGTCAGCTTCGTGGCGAGCCGGTCCTTGGCCCGCATGACGTGGGAGCGCACGGTGTCGGTGGTCGTGCCCAGGTACTCGGCGATGTCGTGGTCCTCGGCCTTGAGGACGTAGCGCAGGACGATGACGTCGCACTGCCGTTCCGGAAGCTCCGAGATGGCCGTGTACAGGCCCAGTTCGCTCTCCAGCAGCGCCCAGCCGTCCTGGAGTTCGCGCACCAGCAGCTTGCGCATCGCGGCGCGGAACGCGGCGGTGTCGGGCATGACGGGGGTGCGCCGGTGGAGCGTCAGCCAGTGGTGGATGTGGTCCTTGAGCGCGGTCCACGCGTACTGCGGCACGGATTCCTGGCGCAGGACCAGCTCCCAGTCCTGGGCGAGCTGGTCGTGGACCTCGCGCACCAGCCGTGCCGCCTGATGGCGGTCGCCGACCTGCAGCAGCGCGTACCGCAGCCATAAGGTGCGGTGGTACTCGTAGAAGGCGGCCAGCGTCAGGTTGGCGCGGCGCTGCGCGACCTGCTCGGGGGTGGCCAGCGCCGGGGCGGCGAATGGACGGGTCCGGGTCATCGTGTCATCGCCTTCCGGTCTGCGGCACTGTGCGGTCGGGGGCGCAGGCGGGGGGCGGCCGGGGCGGAAGCGGCGTGTTGTCGGTCTCTCGCACGGGCGTTCCCGTCCACTGGCACCGCACCGTTCCGTGGATGGAGGGGCGTCGGCGGGGAGTCGATGTGCTCCCACGATCAGCAAACCGGATCACGGCCCCTGCTGTTGAAGATCATTGCGACTATTTTCTCACCCGCCGTGATCCGTCGATAACGCATCGGTGAAGTTGGCCGAAGAGGGCGCTTGCGGGCCGCGCGGTCCGGGGAGGAGCCCGGGGGGCCGCCCGGCGCCCGCGCCGCACAGGGAGAACACCATGGGCATCGAGCAGGAGTCCGGCATCGATCTGCAGCTGGACCGGCCCCACTCGGCGCGGATGTACGACTACTACCTCGGCGGCTGGACCAACTTCCCCGCCGACCGCGAGGCCGCGGGCAAGGCCATCACGGCCTTCCCCTCCGCGCTGGTCGCCGCGCGCGCCAACCGCCGCTTCGTGCACCGCTCCACCCGCCACCTGGCCTCCCTCGGGCTCACCCAGTTCCTGGACATCGGCACCGGGATCCCCACGTCGCCCAACCTGCACGAGATCGCCCAACAGGCCGATCCCGCCTCCCGCGTGGTCTACGCCGACAACGACCCCATCGTCCTGGCCCACGCCGCGGCCCTGCTGCACGGCACCCCCGAGGGGTGCACCGCCTACACCCAGGCCGACGTCACCGACCCCCGGGCCCTGCTGGAGTCCCTGGAGGTCAAACGGACCCTGGACCTCACCCGGCCCGTCGCGCTGAGCCTCAACGCGATCCTGCACTTCGTCCCCGACGACCAGGACGCCCACGGCATCGTCGAGACCCTCAAGGACGAACTGGCCCCCGGCAGCGCGCTGACCCTCTCCCATGTGACGGCGGACTTCGACCCCGCTCCGATCGACCGCGTCATGCAGGTCTACCGAGCGGCCGGCACCCCCGTCCAAGCCCGCACCCGCGCCGAGTTCACCGCCTTCTTCGCCAACTGGACGCTCCTGGAGCCGGGCGTGACCTCCACCCAGCGGTGGCGGCCGGACCCCGAGGACAGCCTCGGCGGAGTCACCGACAACGAGACCTCCTGCTACGCGGCGGTCGCCCGCAAGCCCTGAGCCCGCCCCTCCCCCGCCTCCCGGCCGTGTCACGTGCGGCCGGGCCGCGCCGCGCGGGAGGGTGTGACCTGCGCCGCGGCGGCGCGCCCCGGCACCGGGCGCCGGACGCCGCGCCCTTACGATGCGCTCGTGCTCCTCTCCCTCTCCGCCGCCTCCGCCCTCGCGTTCCTCGCCTTCGCCGTCGGCTTCCGCAAGGACCGCCGCCTGTTCCGCAACGCCGTCTTCCTCGGGCTGGGGCTGGTGCTCCTCAGCGTCGCGTTCGTGGTGTCCCTGCACGGAGCCCCGATCCCCGGGTCGCGGTACGTCCTGTACCTGCTGCCGCTGCTGGTCCTGCTCGCCGGTCTCGCGCTGCCCTTCGCGCTCGTGGCCAACGGCCTGCTGATGGTCCGCAAGGAAGGGCGCGGCCTGGGCAACCTGCTGTCGCTCCTCGCGGGCCTGGGCATCTTCCTGCTGCTGGCGTTCCTCGCCCTCGCCGCGAGCTCCGGGTCCCGGGTGCTGTTCTCCGCGGGCGTGCTGACCGCGTTCGTCGTCGCCTACGTCTCGTTCCTGTTCGTCTGCTACCTCACGTACTCCTTCCTCTACGGGCGGACCACGGTGCGCGCCGGTGTCGACTTCGTCGTCGTGCTCGGCTGCGGCCTGGCCGGCGACCAGGTCCCGCCGCTGCTCGCCTCCCGGCTGGAGCGCGGGCTGGCCGCCTACGAGGCGGAGCAGCGGCACGGCGGGACGCCGCAGCTGCTGGTCTCCGGCGGGCAGGGGCCCGACGAGGGGCGCCCCGAGTCGCACGCCATGGCGGAGTACCTGGTGGCGAAGGGGGTTCCGGAGGAGCGGATCCTGCGGGAGGAGGAGTCGCGGACCACGGAGGAGAACCTGGCCTGCAGCGAGGTGCTGATGGCGGAGCGCGCCCCGGCGTACCGGTGCGTGGTGGTGACCAACAACTTCCACGCGTTCCGCGCGGCACTGATGGCGCGGCGGGCGGGCATCAACGGGCAGGTGATCGGCTCCCCCACCGCCGCGTACTTCTGGCCGAGCGCGACGATCAGGGAGTTCGTGGCGGTCTTCGTGGACCACCTGAAGCTGAACCTCGCGATCTGCGGCGGGCTGCTCGCGCTCGGCGTGGTGACGCTCGCCGTGGCCTGAGCCCGGCCGGACCGGCCGGCTCCCGCCGCGCACACGCCCCCGGCGCGAACGGGGGACGTGTGCGCGGCGGTTCGAGGGAGCCCAGCACTTCGTTGCTAGCGTCCGCTTATGTCTCCTTTTGTACCTAGATACCCCTGGTGGCGGGTGATGCGCCATGGGCGTTCTGCGTGACCATCCGGAACTCGCGCTCTTCCTCTGCCTGGCCGCCGGCTACCTCGTCGGCAAACTCCGGGTCGGCCCCATCACCTTGGGCGGCATCTGCGGCACCCTCATCGTGTCGCTGCTGCTCGGCACCCAGAAGATCACGGTCGACGACGACGTCAAGACCATCTTCTTCGCCCTGTTCATCTTCGCGCTCGGCTACATGGGCGGCCCGCAGTTCTTCGCGCACCTGAACCGCAAGGGCCTGCGGTTCGGCGTGCTGTCGCTGATCGAGATGGTCACGGTCGTCCTCTTCGCCCTCGGCCTGGCCAAGGCGTTCGACCTCGACGTGGGCACCGCCGCCGGCATCCTGGCCGGCGCCGCCACCGAGTCCGCCGTGGTCGGCACGGCCACCGAGGCGATCGGCAAGCTCTCCGGGCTGACCGAGCAGCAGATCAGCACCTACCAGGGCCACGTGGCCACGGCGTACACCGTCTGCTACCTCTTCGGCCTGATCACCATCGTCATCCTCACCAGCCAGATCATCCCGATGCTGCTGCGCATCAACCTGCGCGACGCCTCCCGCGAGCTGTGGGAGAAGATGCGCGGGGACTCGGCGGCGCTGGAGGACGACGAGCGGGAGGCACTGCCAGGGCTGGTGGGGCGCACCTACCTGGTCACCACCGCCGACGGCCGCACCGTCGGCGACCTGGAGTCCGGGCTCGGCAACCGGATCACCGTCGAGGGGGTCAAACGCGGCAGCGAACTCCTGACGCCCGCACCGGACCTGGAGCTGACCCTCAGCGACCTGGTCCTGGTCGTGGGCCGGCGCGCCAACACCATCGAGGCGGGCCGGGTCATCGGCCCCGAGACCCCCGCCATCCCCGGTCTGGACGCGCCGCTGGCGGTGCGCCAGGTCGTGCTGACCGACAAGGCCATGGACCGCAAGTCCCTGGACGCGCTGCAGAAGGCGAACCCGGACTTCATCAAGTCCGGGGTGTACGTGACGGACGTGCTGCGCGCCGAACAGCATCTGCCCGCCGCGCTGGAGACCGAACTGCACCGGGGCGACATCCTCACCCTGGTCGGCGCGCGCTCCGGGCTCGACCGGGTGGTCAAGAAGATCGGCGCGGTGGTCAAGAACGAAGCCACCGACTTCATCTACCTCGGGCTCGGGCTGTCGGCCGGTGTGCTGCTCGGCCAGATCGTGGTGCGGATCGGCAGCGTGCCGCTGTCGCTGGGCACCGGCGGCGGCTGCCTGGTCTCCGGCCTGCTCTTCGGCTGGTTCCGCTCCCGCCGCCCGACGTTCGGCGCCTTCCCTCCCCAGGCCGCCACCACCATCAAGGACCTGGGCCTGGCGGTCTTCATCGCCTGCACCGGTCTCGCCTCGGGCCCGCAGGCCGGACCGCTGCTCAAGCAGTACGGCGCGCTGCTCCCGCTGGCCGGCATCGGCATGGTGCTCATCCCGGCCGCGATCTCCCTCGTCGTCGGCCTGAAACTGCTGAAGATCGAGAAGCCCCTGCTCATCGGCGCCATCGCCGGCCAGCAGTGCAGTACCCCCGCCATCACCTCGATCACCCAGGTGGCGCAGAGTTCGGTGCCGCTGCTCGGCTACACGATCACGTACACGATCTCCAACTTCCTGCTGCCGCTGACCGGTCCGATCCTCGTCGGCATCCTCGGCGCCTGACGACCCGTCCTCCAGCTGAAAGACCGGACCGATGATCGATTTTCTCAACCGGAACATCTTCAAGCCCCACCCCGAGCTGCTGGTCTTCCTCGTCGTCGCACTCGGGTTCCTGCTCGGCCGGATCCGCTACAAGGCGATCGCGCTGGGCGCCGTCACCGGCTGCCTCGTGGCCGGTCTCTTCCTCGGCGCCCAGTTGAAGGTCCCGATCGACGGCACCGTCAAGTCGCTGTTCTTCATCATGTTCCTGTTCGCCCTGGGCTACCGGGTCGGACCGCAGTTCTTCCGGGGCCTGAAGAAGGACGGCCTGCCGCAGGTGCTCAACGCGGTGATCGTCTGCGTCACCGGGCTGCTGGTGTCCTGGGTCTTCGCCGTGCTGCTCGGATACGGCCCCGGGCTGGGCGCCGGCCTGATGAGCGGCGCGCTCACCCAGTCCGCCGCCATCGGCGTCGCGCAGGACGCCATCGGCACCCTGCCCGGCCTCAGCCCCGCCGACATCAAGAACGAGCAGAACCTGGTCGCGGTGGGGTACGCCGTCACCTACCCGCTCGGCACCATCCTGTGCGCGATGCTGCTGGCCAACGTGCTGCCCCGGCTCTACCGCAAGGACCTGGCCGCCGAGAGCGCCCAGCTCGCCGCCGAACTCGACGCCCCGGACAGCGACCCGGACCTCGCCGAGGGCTACTACGAGATCGTGCTGCGCGCCTTCACCGTCGACCGCCCGGACCTCGCGGGCCGCACCATCGACGACTTCGAGGCCCAGCAGAAGGGGCTCGGCCGCCGCATCTACATCACCCGGGTCCGGCGCGACGGGGTGATCCTCGAGCACGACCAGTCCACCGCGCTCCAGCTCGGCGACACCCTCGCGATCAGCGCGCTCCGCGGCGACCTGGTGGCCTTCGACGCCCGCGTGCACGTGGGGGCCGAGGCCGACGACGTGGAGCTGCTCGGCTACCGGACCGAGACCCTGCACGTGATCGCCTCCGAGAAGGCGCAACTCGGCAGGACCATCGCCGAACTGCGCCGGGAGCCGTTCATGGCCGGCGTGTACGTCGACAAGCTGTACCGGGCGGGCTCGGAGTTCCCCTACCGGCTCAGCACGGAGCTGGAACGGGGGGACACCGTCCTGCTCACCGGCCCGAAGCGGCTGGTGGACCCGGCGGGCAGGGCGATCGGCAAACCGGTGCCGACCAGCTTCGCCACCGACATGATCTGGGTCGGCCTGGGCATCTTCCTCGGCGGCTGCATCGGCATCCCCGCCCTGACCGTCAGCGGGGTCCCCATCAGCCTGTCGACCTCCGGCGGCGGCCTGATCATGGGTCTGATCTTCGGCTACATCCGCGCCAAGTACCCCACGTACGGGAACGTTCCGCCGGGCGCGCAGTGGTTCATGGACACCCTCGGCCTGTGCATGTTCGTCGCGGTCGTCGGTATCAACGCGGGTCCGAGCTTCACCGACGGGCTGTCGGAGGCCGGCTGGGGGCTGCTGCTCTTCGGCGCCATCGCCACCGTCGTCCCGCTCCTGGTCGGGTTCGGTGTCGGCCACTACATCCAGAAGATCCGCTTCCCGATCCTGATGGGCGTCCTGGCCGGCGGCCAGACCACCACGGCCGCGATCGGCGCGATCGGCGAGACCTCCAAGAGCCAGATCCCCACCCTCGGCTACACCATCCCCTACGCCGTCGGCAACGTCCTGCTGACCGTGTGGGGCGCCGTCATCGTCCTCCTCAACCACTGAACTGGAGCCACCCATGACCGCATCCACCACCAGCCGCGAGCAGATGCGTGAGCTCGGCAGGCTCAGCCCGTTCGAGCTGAAGGACGAGCTGATCAAGCTCGCCGACAAGAGCCGTGAGAAGAACGCCCGGGCGATGCTCAACGCCGGCCGCGGCAACCCGAACTGGGTCGCGACCGGCCCCCGCGAGGCGTTCGCCGCCCTGCTGAACTTCGGGATCTCGGAGTCCCGCCGGGTGTGGACGATGGACAACCTCGGCGGCATGCCCGCCTCCGAGGGCTCGCACGAGCGCTTCACCCGCTTCGTGCACGCCAACCCGGGCATGCCCGGCATCCCACTGCTGGCCCGCTGCGTCGCCTACGGGATCGACCGGCTCGGCTTCGTGCCGGACGCCTGGGTGCACGAGCTCGCCGACTCCGTCATCGGCGACAACTACCCGGTGCCCGACCGCATGCTGCACCACGTCGAGCGGGTCGTGCGGGCCTACCTCGACGCCGAGCTGACGGGCGGCCGGCCGCCGGCGGGCACCATGGACCTGTTCGCCACCGAGGGCGGCACGGCGGCGATGTGCTACACCTTCGACTCCCTGATGCAGAACGGCATCCTGCACAAGGGCGACAAGATCGCTCTGATGGTGCCGATCTTCAACCCGTACATCGAGGTCTGCGACCTGGACCGGTTCTCCTTCGACGTGGTGACCGTCGAGGCCGACATGTGGGCCGAGGAGGGCGTGCGGATGTGGCGCTACTCCGAGGAGCAGGTCGCGAAGCTGGCCGACCCCGCGGTGAAGGCCGTGTGCCTGGTCAACCCGTCCAACCCGCCGTCGATGGCGCTCTCCGACCGGGTCAGCCGACAGATCCAGGAGATCGTCAGGACGTCGAATCCGAACCTCGTCGTGATCACCGACGACGTCTACGGGACCTTCGTCGAGGACTTCCGCTCCCTCGCCGCCGACCTGCCCCGCAACACGCTCCTGGTCTACTCCTGGTCCAAGCACTACGGAGCGACCGGCTGGCGGCTGGGCGTCATCGGGCTGAACGAGGACAACGTCATCGACGAGATGATCGCGAACCTGCCCGCCGAGCGGAAGGCCGAACTGGACCGGCGCTACGGCACCCTCACGCTGGAACCCTCGAAGATCAAGTTCATCGACCGGCTGGTCGCCGACTCCCGCGACGTCGCCCTCAACCACACCGCGGGCCTCTCCCTGCCGCAGCAGGTGCAGATGGCGCTGTTCTCCCTGTTCGACCTGGACCCCGAGGGCCAGGAGTACAAGGCGCTCGTGCGCTCCATCGTGCTGCGCCGGCTCGACCTGCTGCTGGAGGGCAGCACGATGAAGATCTCCGATGACCCGCAGCGGGCCGGCTACTACATCGAGCTGGACCTGATGGCGGAGGCCGAGCGGGTGCACGGCCCGGAGTTCGGCGCCTACCTGCGGGCGACCTACGAGCCGATCGACCCGCTGTTCCGACTCGCCGAGCAGACCTCCGTGGTCCTCCTGCCCGGCGGCGGCTTCGACGGCCCCCAGTGGTCGGTCCGCGTCTCCCTGGCCAACCTCGACGACCTCGACTACCTCAAGATCGGCCACCAACTCCACGCCATCCTGGAGGAGTACCACACGGAATGGCAGGCCACGAAGGCCTGACACACCGCAGCCCGACGTACGACGGAGCCCACCGGCGATCCCGCGCCGGTGGGCTCCACCCGTTCCTACCCCCGGCGGGAGCGGGCCAGGCTGGCTGGGCGCACGGCGCCGGGGCCGAAGCGGGCGTTGGCGCGGTCGACGGCCGGTTCGACGGCCAGGCGGTTCTCGCGGACCTGGTCCAGGCTCAGCTGCTGCGCCGCGGCGTGGGCGGGGCGCAGTTGCTCGGCGCGCACGCCGAGGGACCGGACGCGGGCGCGCTGCAGGCCCAGCGCCGCGTACAGCTCGTAGACGGTGGCGCGGATGTCGTCGCCGTGGGCCGAGGGCTCGGGCAGCGACCGGGTGCGGGTGGTGGTCGAGCGGTCGGCGTAGCGGGCGGTCAGGGACAGGCCGCCGGTGATCTGCGCCTGGGAGCGCAGCCGGGAGCCGAGCCGGTCGCTGAGGTCGAGCAGGACGCGCCGGTGCTGGTCGGGGTCGAGCTCGTCGCGGTCGAAGTGGTGGTCGGCGCCGACGGAGCGGCCGACGGCCCGGGGGGTGACGGGGCGGGGGTCGCGGCCGTGGGCGAGGTCGTGCAGGGAGCGGCCCGTGGTCGCTCCCAGTAGCCGCTGGGTGGTGAGCAGCGGCGCGTCCGCGAGGTCCCCGATGCGGTGCAGGCCGTGCCGGACCAGCGTCCTGGCGGTGGCCGGCCCGACGCCGGGCAGGGCGCTGACCGGTTGCGGTCGCAGGAACGCGGCGATGTCGTGCGGGTCGTGGCCGATGACGGTGATGCCGCCGGGCGGCGTCACGGCCGCGGCCATCCCGGCCAGCAGCCGGTTGCCCGCGACGGCGAGGGTCACCTGGACGCCGTGCAGGGCCACGACCCGCATCCGGATCAGTTCGGCGAGGTCGCGGGGGGAGCGGTCGAAGTAGCGCAGCGCACCGGTGAGGTCCATCTGCGCGCCGTCGGGTTCCAGCGCCTGCACGCGCGGGCTGATGCCCTGCAGGACTTCCAGGAGCTGCTGGTACAGCGCGGGATCGTCCCGGGTCCCGCCGTGGAAGTGCGCGTGCAGGATGGGGCGCGGTGCCGGCTGCATGGGGCTCATCCTGCGCTTCCGGGGCTGATGTGGCCGAGCTTGGTGAGGTTCGCGGAGCGGGTGCCGGCGGGCTGCAGGTCGGCCCACGGGTGCAGGACGGCGCCGGTGGTTCCGTTGGCGAGGGTGCGCCGCGGGGCCTGGGCGGGGGTGGGTCCGGGCAGGGCGGTGTCGCCCAGGAGGCGCACGACGGCTTCGGGCCCGTGGTCGCGGCGGGCGGCGGCGAGGGCTTCGAGGTCCCACGCGCGGATGCCGACCACGGTGCGGCGCGGTCCGCGGCGCTGGACGGTGCCGCGCACCAGCAGCAGTCCGCTGTGGAAGACGGTGTGGGCGCAGGCGGCGTGGGAGTCCTCGAAGAAGGCCAGGTCCACGAGGCCGGAGCCGTCTTCGAGGGTGACGAAGATGATGCGCTTGCCGGACGCGATGGGCGGGGTCTGCGTCGAGGCGCGCACGCCGGCGACCAGGACCGTCTGCCCGGATTCGAAGGCCTCCAGGTGGGCGGCGTCGGTGGCGCCGACCTCGCGCAGCAGCCGGTGGTGGTGCTCCATGAGGTGCTGGCTGATGTCGATGCTGAGGGTCTCCAGTTCGGCGCCGAGCGCTTCGCGGCCGGTCATCTCCGGCAGGCCGCTGGGGGCGGAGCCGGCGCTGACGTCGTGCAGCGGCAGCTGGCCGTCGCCCTGCCGGCCGCGGGCGTGGGCGTGGAGTTCGGCGATCTGCAGGAGCAGGTCCCGGCGGGTCAGCGACCCGCGCACGGCGTCCAGGGCGCCGACTTCCGCGAGGCGTTCCGCGGTGGGGCGGTCGGGGCGGGCGCGCTGCCACAGGTCCTGCAGCGAGGCGTAGGGCTGGGCGGCCACCAGCCGGCCGATCTGGTCCTCGCTGATGCCCTTGACCGCGGAGAACGCCAGCCGCACACCCCAGGTGCCGTCGTCGGTCCTCTCCACGGTGTGGGTGGCCCGGGAGTGGTTGACGTCCACGCTCAGGACGGGCACGTTGTGGCGGCGGGCGTCCGCGACGATCACCCGCTTGGGCCACATGCCCGGGTCGTGTTCGAGCAGGCCGGCCACCAGGAAGGCCGGGAAGTGCGCTTTCAGCCACGCCGACTGCAGGGCGGGGACGGCGAAGGCGACGGCGTGCGCGCGGCAGAAGCCGAAGGAGCCGAACCCTTCGATGATCCCCCACACCTCCTCCCGGACCTCGGGGGTGTAGCCGCGGGCGGCGGCCTCCCGGTGGAACCACTCCCGCAGTTTCGGCAGCCGGTTCCTGTCGCCCAGAGCGCGGCGGCCGACCTCGGCCAGCGCGCGGTCGCAGCCGGTGAGGGTCGCGAGCATGTCGATGATCTGCTCGTGCCAGATCGTCACGCCGTAGGTGTCGGCGAGGACCGGTTCGAGGTCGCGGTGCGGGTAGACGGGGGCGGCGCCGTGGCGGGCGGCGATGTACTGCGCGGGCATCCCGCCGGCGACCGGTCCCGGGCGGAAGAGGCTGATGTCGGCGATGACGTCCTGCGGGTCCCTGGGCTGCAGCCGGGCCAGCAGATCCTGCTGGCCCGGGCTCTCCAGCTGGAACATGCCGATGGTGTCGGAGGCCTGGATCAGCTTGAAGGCGAAGAAGTCGTCCAGCGGCACCTGCCGGTTGTCGTCGAGGTCGATGCTCCGGCCGGTGACGCGCCGGATCTCGGTGACGGCGTGCGCCATCGCGGACTGCATCCGCACGCCGAGCACGTCCAGTTTGATCAGCCCGAGGTCCTCGACGTCCTCCTTGTCGGCCTGCACCATCGGGTAGCCGCCCGGGGTGGGCTGCACCGGCAGCCGGTCCAGCAGGGTGGTGTCGCTGACGATGACGCCGCACGGGTGCATCGCCATCCCGCGCGGCAGCGCGTCCAGGCCCTCGGCGAGCTCCCACAGCGGTCCGAACCGGTCCGCCGCGGCGGCCAGGTCCCGCAGTTCGGGCAGCTCGGCCAGGGCCGAGGTGATGTCGCAGGCCCGGATGTGCGGAAACGACTTCGCGATGCGGTCGACCGTGTGCGGGGCGATGCCCAGGGCCAGACCGGTGTCGCGCAGGGCGTGGCGGGCCCGGTAGGTCTCGGGCATGCCGGTGACCGCGACGCGCTCGGTGCCGAAGCGTTCGATGATGCGGTCGTAGACCTCCAGGCGGCGGGCGGACTCCACGTCGATGTCGATGTCGGGCAGCGAGTTCCGCCGGACGTTGAGGAACCGCTCGAACAGCAGGTGGTGTTCCAGCGGGTTGGCGGTGGCGATGTACAGGGCGTGGTTGACCATGGAACCGGCCCCCGAGCCGCGGGCCGCCACCCGGATCCCCATCTCCCGCACGTCGGCCACGACGGCCGCCACGGTGAGGAAGTACGTGTCGTACTCCATGCGGGCGATGACGTCGAGCTCCTCCTGGAGCCTGCGCACGGCGACCGGGTCGCGGTCCAGGCCGCGCCGGGCCATGCCCGCCTCGCACCGCTCGCGCAGCAGCGCCGCCGCCTGTCCGGGGCCGGCCCCGGCGCCGACGACCGACGGCTCGGGAAAGTGCGGGCGGCCCAGCCCCAGGTCGGCCACCGGGTCGACGCGGCACTCCGCCGCCGTCCGGGCGGTCTCCGCCAGCAGCCGCCGCGCCCGGTCCGGGCCGGCGCCCGCCGCCTCGGCGACGCGGTCGGCGACCGCGGCCATGGCCGTCGGGTCCTTCAGCCAGCGCTCCCCCGTGTCGAGGCGCTGCCGGTCGATGGGGCGCAGCAGCCGGGCGGCGTCCAGCACGTCGGCGAGGCGGTGCTGCTCGCGGTCGGCGTAGCGGACCGCGTTGGTCAGCACGGCCGGGACGCCGAGCCGGTCGGCCAGGGCCAGGGTGCGGCCGGCCAGCCGCAGCGAGCCGGGGCCGGTGCCCTGCAGGCCGAACCACACCACCTCCATCCGCAGGTGGTCGCCGGCCAGGTCGCGCCACGGGGCGAGGAGCTGTTCGGCCAGGTCCTCGCGGCCGGCGCTCAGGGCGCGGACGGGTTCGGAGGCCGGGCCCAGCAGGACCGTCAGCCCCTCCCCCGCGTACTGGGCCAGGGCCGGCCAGGACGCCACCGGCACGCCCGCGGCCGGGTCGGTGTACGCGGTGGAGACCAGGCGGCACAGGCGGGCCCAGCCGGCGGCGTGCCGGGCCAGCAGGGTCACCCGCAGGGGCGCCTGCACCACGTGGGCACCGCCGCGCGCCGGGGTGCGGGTCCGGGCCGCGGTGGGCGCGGGGCGGTGGGGTGCGACGGCGAGGTCGACGCCGAGGAGCGGGCGGACGCCGTGGGTTCCGCAGGCCTTGGCGAACCGCACGGCCCCCGTGACGGTGTCACGGTCGGTGAGCGCCAGTGCACCCATGCCGCGTTCCGCCGCCCGGTGCACGAGCTGGTCGACGTGCGCGGCGCCGTAGCGGGCCGAGTAGCCGGACATGGCGTGGAGGTGCGTAAACGACGACATCGGCACCTCCAGTTCCTCTGCACGCGTCCTCCCCCACCGGATCTCCTCCGTCGCTGTTCCACCATAACCCGAGATCCGTACATTTGTTCGATAGCTACTCTGTGTCACTTTCCTCGGTGCGGGCGGACCTCACCTCCCGGCCGCGGCCGGGCCTCGGACGCGCACGATCCCCTCGTGTCGCGAGGTGTCGCGAGGTGTCGCGGAGGCGGGGAAGGCGCCGGCCGGCCGTCAGGCCGACGACGGCCGCGGGAGCGGGGCCGACAGGGAGCGCGCGGTCTCGGCGGCCTCACGGCGGGTGCTGGCGCCGAGCTTGCCGAGGATCGCGGACACGTGGTGGTCCACCGTCCGCACCGACAGCACCAGCCGTTCGGCGATCTTGGCGTTGGTGAGCCCCTCGCTCAGCAGCGTGAGCACATCGGCCTGCCGGGAGGTCAGGTTGGCGGGGTGGGCGCGGGTGGCCACCGCCGGGCCGCGGGGCAGCCGGCGCAGGCCCAGCCGCTGCAACTGCCCGCGCACCAGGGCGGCGGGGGCCGTCGCGCCCAGTCCGTCCAGCACCCGCAGCGCCTCCACGGTCGGCTCCGGCTCCCCCGACGCGGCCAGTTCCAGGGCCCGTTCGTACGGGTCGCCGAGCCGTTGCCAGCCGGCCGCCGCCGCGCGCCAGTCGCCGCGCAGACCGTCGGCGTACGGCGTCGGGCAGTCCGTGACGGGCGCCGCGGCCAGGCCCGACCGGGCCAGGTAGCGCAGCAGTTCGGCGCGGAAGGGCGCCCTTCCGGGGGACGACAGCTGCGGCAGCAGCGCGTCCCGGATCTCCGCGGCCACCTCCGGGCAGCGCGCCAGCCACGCCCACTCGGCGTAGGCGATGCCCGCGTACGCCATCCCGGGCATCGACCGGTGGCGCAGCGCCCGTTGCCAGGCCTCGGCCAGCAGCGGCTGCGCCCGCGGCTCGTCCCGCCGGGCCAGCAGCCGCGCGTACGGCGGGACGCTGTAGGCGTGGAGCATGCCCGGGTCGTCGACGCCCTCGACGAGCCCGCGCAGCCCCTCCTCCGCGCGGGCCCACTCACCGCGCCGCATCAGGGCCAGGCAGCGGTGGACCTCCAGGTTGTAGGCGTGCGACCAGAAACCCCGCTCCCGGGTGAAGGCCAGACCCACGCGGACGCAGTCGCCCAGGGCGTCGTGGTCGCCGAACCGGTGGAAGAGCTCGCCCAGGTTGGTGTAGGCGCGGGCGGCGCTCTCGTAGAACCCCTCCCGCGTGGAGACCGCCAGGCTCTCGCGCACATGGCGCAGCCCGTCCGCCGCCTCCCCCAGATCCGCCCGCGCGATCCCGAGGTAGTTCAGGCACAGGGCGACCAGATCGGGCCGGCCGGCCCGGTCGCCGAGGTGCCGCGCCCGGTCCAGGATGTCGGTGGCCGCCTCCCCGTGGCCGGTCAGCGTGAGCACCGCGCCGCGGTAGGTCAGCGCGTACGCGAGGGCGGAGACATGACCGGCCGGTTCCAGGACCCGCACCGCCCGCTCCACGGCCTCCTCCGCCGCATCGGTCGCCCCCGTCATGTACAGGTGGCGGGAGAGCCGCACCAGGGCCTCGCCCAGCGGCACCGGATCGCTCAGCGGCTCGTACAGCCGCACCGCCCGCTGCCCGGCCTCCACCGCCTCGGCGAACCGGTGGGCGTTGTACAGCTCCCACGCGTACTCGTCCATCAGCCGCGCCAACTCCCCGGAGACGAACCGGTGCGGGTAGCGCAGCGCCGCCGCGAACAGCGCCAGCGCCTGCCGGTGGGAGCCGGTCCGCGCCGCCTCGCGGGCGGCGTCCGGCGCGTACCGCACGACGGTGTCCTCGTCGTCGGCCTCGACGGCGTGGTGGACCAGCCGGACCAGATCGCAGTCGCCGTGCGCGCGCAGCGCCCGGACCACCGCGCGGTGCAGCGCGCGGCGGCGCAGCGCGGGCAGCCCGCGCTCGACGGCGCGGCGGGCCAGTTCGTGGCGGAACGCCAGCCCGTCGGGGCGCACTTCGACGATCCCGCGGCCCTCCGCCTCCGCCAGGGCGTCGAGCTGATCGCCCAGCAGCGTCCCGGCCAGCCCGAAGGTGACGTGGTTGGGCACCACGGACAGCCGCTCCAGCGCCTCGCGGCACTCCTCCCCCAGCATCCGCACCCGGGCGGACACCGCGTCGGCGACGGTGTCCGGCACCGCTCCCGGCACGTCGGCGAGCACCTCCGTGACGTAGAAGGCGTTGCCCCGGGTGACGGCGTGCAGCGCCTCCGGGTCGCGGCCCGAGCCGGCGGCGAGCGCGGCGACGGCCGCCGGGGACAGCGGACGCAGCGGCAGCCGGTGCACCCGGGCCTGGGCGAGGGTGCCGAGCAACTGCTGCAGCGGGTGGCCGGGGCCCACCTCGTCGTCCCGGAAGGTCAGCACGAGCACCACCTTGTGGCTTTCCAGCCGCCTGACCAGGTAGTTCAGGGCGTCGAGACTGGCGTCGTCGGCCCAGTGCACATCCTCGACGACGAGGACGGCGGTCTCCGGTCCGGACAGCTCCTCGGTGAGCGCGACCAGGATCGCCTCCCCCGTCAGCCCCTCGGCGAGCGTCTTCTCCAGTGGTCCGCCGGTACCGTACGCCGCGTCCCGCAGCGGGCCCAGCCCGCGCGGTGCCATCAGGTCGTCGCAGGCCCCCGTCAGCACCCGGGCCGTACCGGCGACGGTCCGGCTGAAGGCGCGTACCAGGCTGGTCTTGCCGATGCCGGCCTCGCCGACGACCAGTGCCACCGAGCTGTGTCCCGCCTGCGCCGCGGCGACCGCCGAGACCAGCTCCTCCAGTTCCGTCTCCCGTTCGAGCAGATGCCCCCGCATGAGGGCATCGTGCCATCGGTTCGCCGGCGACGGCACGTCCGTTTCCCGCTCCGCGCCCGCTCTGCGCCGCATGCGGCAGGTGCCCGTCGGACAGCGTGCGTAGGCAACCGCCGCCGCCGATATGGGCAGCCGGTTACGGATGCCCGAGCTCCTCCACCCGCGTAGAACTGTCCACGGCCGGACGGGAACGACGAGCGCCGGCCGGACCAGCGACATCCGAACGGGGGTGACAGGAATGCGTATCGAGGTCTTCGACAGCGCAGCCATGGAGGCCGCCAGCGTCTGCTACGGCTACTGCACGATCTTCGGCTGATCCCAGCCACCGGCCGGGACGCCGGCCGTCCTGCGCCGGTGGGGGACACCGTCCCCCACCGGCGGCACGGCGGATCCGCCCCACGGCGCGATCCGCGGCACACGAGGCGGCGAGGGGGGTGAAGGCCATGCGCATCGAGGTGTTCGACAGCGCCGTGACGGCAGGCGGAAGCGTCTGTTACGGCTACTGCGTGCTGTTCGGCGGCTGATCGGCCGCGTCAGGTGATCGACACAATCCAGGGTTGAGAGAGGGACGACACGGTGTACCGGGTCATACGGGGGACGGACTGCTACTGGGCGGTCGGCACGCGGCGGGTCGCGCGACTGCCGCTCGACGGGGTCTTCGAGAACGGTCGGCTGACCGGCGACGCGCGCGGGGCGCTGGAGAACGCACAGCTCTCCCCGCCCGCCGACACCGGCACGTACCACATGACCGTGCTCATCACGACGCGCTGCAATCTCGCGTGCGCCTACTGCTTCCAGAACGCCGAGCTGCCGTCCGCCGGCCCCGGCCAGGTCCCGGGCACCGTGCCGGTCCGCATCGCCGGGGAGAACATCGACGACGACCGCATCGCCGACATCCTCGCGTTCGCCGGACGGCAGATGGAACGCCACGGGGCCGACAAGCTCGGGCTGATGCTCTTCGGCGGTGAGCCGACCCTGCATCTGGACCTGTGCCTCAAGCTGCTGGAGGGGGCGGCGAAGCTCGGGCCGGTCACCGCTTCGATGATCTCCAACGGGACGCTGTTCACCGTCGGACGGATGAAAGCGCTGCAGGACGCCGGCCTGCGGTCGGTCCAGGTGACCTTCGACGGCGACGTGGCCGCCCACGACCGGTCGCGCATCACCGTCGCGGGGCGCGGCACCTTCGCCCGGATCGTGGACAACCTGGCCGCCGTCTCCCGGGACACCTCCATCGACTGGCAGCTGCGGGTCAACCTGACCGGTGACTCGCTGCCCGGCGCCGACGCGCTCGTCGACCGGCTCGCCGGCCGGCTGGACACCTCGAAGTTCGCCCTCGCCTTCGCCCCGGTGCACGACCCCGGCACGGGCTTCGCGGACACCGTCGAACGCTCGGTGGAGCTGGCGGAACGCGTCGGCCGGCTCTACGGCCGGGCCCTGCACGCCGGCTTCCGCATCCCGCTGCCGCGCCAGCATGTCTGCGAGACCTGCGGCGAGGTCGGCGGAAGGACCGGGTCCGTGGTCAACTCCGACGGGACGCTGTACAGCTGCTGGGAGTCCGCGGGCAAGCCCGGCTACGAGGTCGGCACCGTCGACGGCGGGTACTTCGCCGACGACGACCTGGTCGCCTCGCGCTGGGTCGCGTGCGGCTACCCGGCCGAGAACCGGATCCCCGAACAGGTCGCGCAGCGGTACGCCGACACGGTGGACGGCATGGTCCTGGACCGGATGTACACCGCGGGCCTGCTCGGCGGCACCGCGGCGGCGCCGGGGGCGGCGTGAGCCCGCAGGCGCGCCGCCCGCGGGACCTCGGTCTGCTGCTCGCGGCGCGCGTCTGCTCCGCCTTCGGGGACCTGGTGGTCCCGGTCGCCGCCGCCTTCGCCGTCCTCGACGTCATGGGCGGCAGCGCCGCGGACATCGGCGTGGTGCTCGCGGCGACCTTCGCCGGGATGCTGGTCTTCCTCGTCCTCAGCGGCGCCCTGGCCGACCGGTTCCCGCCCGCGCGGGTGATGGTCGCCTCCGACGTCCTGTCCCTGACGGTGCAGACCGCCGCGGCGGCGCTGCTGGCGACCGGGGCGATGACCGTCCCGCTCTTCGCGGCGCTGATGTTCGTCAAGGGCGCGGCCACGGCGTTCTTCGGCCCGGCGGCGCAGTCCGTGGTGGTGCGCATCGTCGGACCGGACGAGGTGCAGCGGGCCAACGCGCGGCTGGGCGTCGCCTCGGCGGTGGTGGCGGTCGCCGCCCCGCTGGCCGGCGGCGCCCTGGTGGCGGGGGTCGGCCCCGCCTGGGTGCTGGCCGGCGACGCGGTGACCTTCGCCGTCAGCGCCTGCCTGATCCTGCGGATCTGCCCGCGCCGGGCGCGGACCGCCGCCCAGCAGCCCGGGCCCGCCGCACGCGACGAGCACGCCGGGAGCGCCGGGAGCGCCGCGCCGTCGCTCTGCCGCGAACTGCGCACCGGCTGGCGCGAGCTGACCGCCCGCCGCTGGCTGTGGACGTCGATCCTGGCGGCCTGCGCGCTGGAACTCCTCGGCTCGGGGCCGCTGATCACCGTCCTGCCGGTCGTCGCCGACGACCGCTACGGCGGGGCATGGGGCTACGCGTGGCTGATGTCCGCGCTGGGGCTGGGGTCCGTGGCCGGCGGCTGGGTCGCCGGGCGCCTCAAGGTCGGCCGGGCCGTCCTGGCGGCCAACCTGATGGCCGTGCCGATGGCCGTCGCGCCGCTGTGCCTGGCCCTGGGCTCGCCGTTCGCGGTGGTGGTCGGCGCCCACCTCCTCGTCGGGGTCTGCCAGGCCGTCTTCGTCGTGCTGTGGCGGACCGCACTGGCCCAGGCCGTGCCCGCGCACGTGCTCGGCCGGATCAGCGCCTGGGACATGGTCGGCTCGTTCTCGCTGCGGCCGGCCGGGCACGCCCTCGGCGGGGCCGCTGCCTTCGCACTGGGCACCGGCCCCGTGCTGTGGCTGGGCGCGGCGGCCTTCGCCCTGATCCCGCTGCCGCTGCTCGCGGTGGGCGAGGTGCGCGAACCGACCTCCCGCCTGGCACGGACCGGGCCCGCCCCGGACCCGGCCGCCGCCCTCCCGTCAGCACCGGACCACACCTCACCGGGGAAGGACCATGCGCGTACTACTGGTTAACATGCCGTGGGCGTCGGCCGACGTCCCCTCCCTCGCGCTGGGCATCCTGCGCCGCAGCGTGCGGGAGCAACTGCCGGACGCCGAGGCCGAGGTGGTGCACGCCAACCTCGACTACATCGACTGGGTCACCCGGCGCACCGCACTCACCGGCGACGACTACACCTACTTCGCCCACGACTCCTACTTCCAGGGCTGCGGCGACTGGGTGTTCTCCAGCGCCCTGTACGGCGATCCCGACTGGCGGCTGCGGGAGTTCACCGAGCTGATGGGCCCCCGGATGCCGGACGGCATGCTCGCGCTGGCGACCGAACTGCACCGCACGGCACCGGACTTCATCCGGCACCTCGCCCAGCGGATCGCCGCCCGCGCCCCGGACGTGGTCGGCTTCACCACCACCTTCCAGCAGAACACCGCCGCCCTGGCCGCCGCCCGCCACCTCAAGGACCTGGCGCCGGACATCGTGACGGTCTTCGGCGGGGCCAACTGCGACGGCGCCCAGGGCGAGGCACTGCACCGCAACTTCCCGTGCGCCGACTTCGTCCTGCGCGGCGAGGGCGAGACCGCCTTCCCGTCCCTGCTGAGAGCGCTGCGGGACGGCGGACCGCTCGACGACGTGCCCGGACTGTGCCGCCGCGACGTGGACGGCACCTCCGTCGCCCAGCCGATGAGCACCCGGCCGCTGCCGCCGGCGGCGATCGTGCCCCCCGACTACGACGGCTACTTCGAACGCTTCGCCGCCTCCCGGGCCGGCGCCTGGAGCGAGCCGCGGCTGGTGGTCGAAGGCGCCCGCGGCTGCTGGTGGGGGGAGAAGCACCACTGCACGTTCTGCGGTCTGAACGGCTCCTTCATGCAGTTCCGCAGCAAGCACCCCGACGTCTTCCACGACGAGATCACCGGCCTGGTCGAACGGCATCAGGTGCTGGACGTGGTCGTCGTCGACAACATCCTGGACATGAACTACCTGACCACCCTGCTCCCGCGCCTCGCGGCCTCCGGCCACGACCTGCGGCTGCACTACGAGATCAAGTCCAACCTGCGGCTCGGGCAGCTCCAACTACTCGCCGACGCGGGCCTGGTGCACGTGCAGCCCGGCATCGAGAGCCTGGGCAGCCGCACGCTGCAGCTGATGGACAAGGGCGTCACCGGCTGCCAGAACGTCCGCATGCTGCGCGACTCCCGCACCACCGGCCTGGTCCCGGAGTGGAACTACCTCTACGGCTTCCCGGGCGAGACGGACCAGGACTACCTGCCCGTCATCGGCCAGCTGCCCGCCCTGCACCACCTGACCCCGCCGCTGTCCGCGAGCCGCATCGCCATCGAACGGTTCAGCCCGTACTTCGACCGCCCGGAACTGGGCTTCGGCGCGCTGCGCCCGGACCCGCAGTACGGCCTCGTCCACGACCTGCCGGAGGAGGAACTGGCCGATCTCGCCTACCTGTTCTCCGCGCCGGAGCGCGGCATCGGCGCCGCGACCGCCGAACGGCTGCACACCGCGGTGGACGCCTGGCGGGCGGCGGCGGGGCGCAGCCGGCTCACCCACTGCGACCTCGGAGACCGCATCCTCCTGGTGAGCCGGCGGGCCCGGTTCCCCTGGACGGTGCTGCGCCTGGACGATCCCGTGGAACTCGCCGTCTTCCGGCTGCTCGACCAGCCCCGCACCCCGGCGGTGCTCGCCGCGAAGGCCGGCGCCCGCGCCGGCCGCGCGGTGGACGGCGCTGAGATCACCGCGCTGCTGGACCGGTGGTGCGCACTGGGCCTGGTTTTCACCGACAACGGCCAGTTCGTGCACGTGGTGCCGGCCGCCGTCAACCAGGAACTGCTCGACGACCCGTCCGCCGACACCCTCCCCGGGAGCCTCGATGACCTTCAGCCCACCGGCCCTGTCCCTGCGGCTGTGGCGTGATTACGACCCGGACGTGCTGTCCGCCGTCCCCGCCGACACAGACCTGGGTGCCACGTCCCTGCCGACCGGTGCCGACGCCCATCGCACGGTGCGGGCGTGGTACGCCCGCGGGGTACGCCGCGTCGGCCTGCGGGAGGCGGTGGCCCCGGCCGACCCGGCGTCGGTACCGGCCCTGGTCCTGATCCGGGAGCTGACCGCGTACGGCCTCGTGGCCGACTGGCGGCTGCGCGTCGACGGGCCCCCGGGCAGCTGGCGGGCGCTCGGCCACCTGTATCCGCCGGTGTCGGTGGAGACCGCGGATCCCGGCGACGGTGAGCGGATCCACCGGGAGTGGCGGTCCGGCTACCGCCGGGAGGCGTGCGTGTACCGCAACGGTCCGGGCTTCGTGCAGATCCGCGACCGGCGGGGCGGCCGGGTCCAGCGGATCACCATCGACGACCCGGCGTTCCTTCAGGCCATCGCCACCCTGCTGCCGGGCGCGGACCGCGACCGCCTCGACCCGACGGTCCTGGCCGCCCTGGCCTCGGCCGACCTGATCGCGGCCGCCGGCGGGCGGGCCTGGTGGCTCCCCCACCGCACGGCGCACCGCCCCGCCACCCCGGTGGCCGCCTGATGACCCCCGCTCCCGCGCCCGCGCCGTACCCGTGCGGTCGCGGGGCGGGGGCGGGGGTCGTAGCGTCGGGATATGAGTCACTCAACCGGCGGGGTCGCGGGATGAAGCCGCTGTGGTCCGGGACGGTCTCCTTCGGGCTGGTCTCCATCCCCGTGCGCCTGGGATCGACGGTGAGCAGCCACAAAATCCCGTTCCGGCAGATGCACAAGACGGACCACGGGCCCGTCCGCTACCGCAAGAAGTGCGAGCTGGACGACACCGTGCTCAGCCAGGACGAGATCGGCCGTGCCTACGAGACGCCCGACGGCACGCTCGTGGAGATCACCGACGACGAGCTCGCCGCCATGCCGCTGCCCACCGCCAAGACCATCGAGATCAGCGGTTTCCTCGACATGGCCGGGGTGCCCGGCGCCCAGTACAACACCCCGTACGTGCTGCAGCCGAGCTCCGGCGGGGACAAGCCCTACGTGCTGATGCGCCAGGCGCTCGCCCGGTCGGGGAAGGCCGCCGTGGGCAAGGTGGCGCTGCACAACAAGGAACAGCTGGTGCTGATCTACGCCCACGACGACGTGCTGATCGCCCACACCCTGCACTGGCCCGACGAGATGAAGTCCCCCGCCGAGGCCGCGCCCACCGCGAAGGTGCAGCTCGCCGACCACGAGATCGAGGCCGCCATCGCCCTGATCGACGCGCTGGGCGAGGCGGACCTCGACACCTACGAGGACCAGTACACCGCCGCGGTGGCGGACCTGGTGCGCGGCAAGGTCGAAGGCGCGGAGACCGCTCCGGCCGGTGCTCCCGCTCCGGCGGGCGGGAAGGTCGTGGACCTGATGGAGGCGCTGGAGGCCAGCCTCGTCCAGGCCAAGGAGAACCGCGGGCAGGACGCCACCGTGCACGACATCGCGCCGGAGAAGGGGGCCGCGAAGAAGCCCGCGGCGAAGAAGGCGGCGGCCGAGCGGACGACCGCGAAGAAGGCGGCGAAGAAGGCCCCCGCCAAGAAGACCGCCGCGCGCAGGCGCAGCGCCTGACCTTCGGCCCCCCGTCCCGCGTTCCCCCGCCCCCCAGGCTCACGCCCAGTGATCGTCGATCACGGCTGTGACGTGCCCAAAAGCCGCTGCCGGGTCCGGCGGCACGGGCAAGCTGGCACCTCATTCATCTGAGCAGACCGATTGGACCGGGGTGCTGTGAACAGCCGACTTCGTCACTTCTGGAACCGTTCGTCCATAGCCGTGTTCCGCGGCAGGATCGCCGCGATCGTGGGAGCGGTCGCGCTCCTCGCGGCCGTGTTCACCGGAACGGCCACCGGCACGGCCGCGGCCGCAGACTCCCGGGCCCAGGCCGCGGTGGGCGGGTGGACCTGTCCGGGCGTGGCCGTCCCGCCCGGTTACGTGATCACCATGTTCGACCGGAGCGGCTGCAACGGCGCGGGAGCGTGGTTGCAGCAGCCCGTCCGGGACGGGATCTGGACCTGCGCGGGGTCGCCGATCGTGACCGGCTACGTCATCACCATGTACGACCGCACGGGCTGCAGCGGGGTCGGCGCCTGGTTCCACAAGCTCGCCCGGGACGGGATCTGGACCTGCGCGGGGTCCCCGGTCGTGTCCGGCTACGTCATCACCATGTACGACCGCACCGGCTGCAGCGGGATCGGCGCCTGGTTCCACCAGCTGGTACGCAACGGCATCTGGACCTGCCCCTACTCCCCCATCCCGGCCGGCTACCGCAGCACCACGTATGACGCCCAGGGGTGCAGCGGCCTGGGAGCCTGGCTCACCGTTCGCGCCTGACCCGAAGCGCGTTCCCGTGGGCACCGCCCGGCCGGGCGGTGCCCATGGGCGGTTTTCGGACGATCGTGCGCGGCGGCGGCGCCGCCCGGCGGCTACGGACCGTGCGGGGTAGCGCACATTCCGCTTCGGTGACCGGCAACAGGCCACGCGGGTACGGCGGTTGGCGGCGGTGGAGTGGCGCGGGGCGGGTAGGCGCGGGGCATGGCGGAGCAGGATGCGATGCGCGAGCCGACGGAGCCGGTGGAGCTGTGCGACTGGTGCGGCCGGCTCTGGCGCGACGGCGGGGTGCTGGCGATCGTGCGGGACTCCTCGGCCGTGCACGCCACCGATCCGGCCAAGGACGGCATGCGCCTGCTCGTGGCCTGCGGCGGCGAGCACCTGGGCGAGCTCCTGGAGAAGTACCGGCGGCGGCCCTTCGTCGAGGAGGAGCTGTGGTCCTGGCAGATCGTCCGGGCCCTGTCCGCCGTTCCGGACGACCTGACCGTCGACGAGCTCAGCCCGGCGACCGGGCTGACCGCCCCGCAGATCCACCGGGCCCTGGCCTGGCGCGACGCGGGCGCGCGACACGACCAAGCACCGGGACAGGACCTGGTGTAGCCCGATCGGCCGGTCAGGCGCGAGGTGCGCCCGCGCGCTCGTCCTCGCGCACCGCGCCGACGCCGCCCGGTGCGCGCCGGCCGCCGCGCAGCGCGTGGACGCCGGCGGCGGCCGTGCCCAGGCACAGGGCCGTCGCGCTGAACGCCAGCGACGTGCGCACCCCGATGGCCGCGCCCAGCAGGCCGACGGTGAAGCCGCTGCCCGCGCGCAGCCCGCCCGCGGACATGCCGTAGACGCCGAGGACCCGGCCCCGGTCGGCGGCCGGTGCGAGCAGCTGCACGACGGTCTGGCCGATCGACATCGAGGCCAGGTTGGCGACGCCGCCGACCAGCAGCAGCGCCAGGGCGAGCGGGTAGCTGGTGGTGAGGGCGAAGAAGATGCTGGTCACGCCGTACAGGGCGGTACTGAGGACGGCCGCGGCCACCCGGGGTCTGACCCACCCGGTGGCCTCCAGCACGATGCCGCCGATGACCCCGCCCGCACCGTTGGCGAACAGCAACACCCCGTAGGCGGTGCCCGCAGCGCCGGCCCCCAGGTCGTGGGCGAAGATCGGCATCGAGGACTGCAGGGACGCGCCGACGAAGAACGAGCCCAGCCCGGCCAGCACGATCATGCTGACCAGGGTCGGGTTGGAGCCGACCTCCCGCAGCACCCGCAGCGACTGCAGCGCGCCGACCCGCGGGCGGCTGTGGCCGTCCCGGGTGTGCCCGGTGAACCTGGTGCGGAACAGGAAGAGGGTCAGCGGCAGGTAGAAGGCGATGTTGGCGAAGATACCGGCGGTCGGGCCGAGGCCCAGCAGCAGCGCGGAGCCGATCACCGGGCCGAACAGCACGCCCAGGCTGCGGAACGTCGCGTTCAGCCGGACCGCGCTGGGCAGCTCCGCCGGACCCACGAAGTCGTGCAGCATCAGCTGCTCGCCCGGCCCCCACAGCGATCCGGCCAGGCCGTGCAGGACGAGCAGGACGCACGCCTCCCACATGTGCAGCGAGCCGGTGAGGAACAGGATCCCCCAGGCCGCGGAGACACCCATGAACACCGCCTGGGCCGTCTGGATCACGCGGCGGCAGTCGTAGCGGTCGGCCAGCGAGCCGAACCACATCGACAGCAGCAGGAACGGCACCCAGTGGCTGATCACCTGGAATCCGGTCAGCGCCGGTGAGTGGAACGTCTGCCAGAGCACCCAGTACGTGATGACGTGCTCGATGTTGTCGGCCATCATCGCCAGCATCGAGCCGACGAGGTAGGGCCGGCAGTCGCGGTTGCGCAGCGCGGCGAAACGCCGCGGCGGGGCGGCCGGCGGTGCGGCGGCCCCGGTGACGGGCACGGCCGCGGCCGGCTCGGATATGTGGGTGGGGACACCGCAGGCGGCGCACATCCTCGGTCTCTCCTCAGGTGAGCTGAATACCGATGAGACAGGTGTCGTCGTCGGTGTCGGCGTTGCTACGGGTCAGCAGGTAGTCCAGGTGCGCCTCCAGGGTCGGCGTGGAGCGCTCGGCGGCGGTGACGAGGCCGTCCAGGGAGGACTGCATGGAACGGTCCCTTCGCTCGATCAGACCGTCGGTATACATCAGCAGGGTGTCCCCGAACTCGAGTTGCACTTCACCCTCCTGGTACTTCGCCTCGGGCAGCGCACCGAGCAGGATGCCCTTGATCGCCGGCAGCGGCTCGGCGCGGCCCTTGCGGACCAGGATCGGCGGCAGGTGGCCGGCGCGGGCCCAGCGCAGGATCCGGGTGTCGGGGTCGTACAGCGCGCAGACGGCCGTGGCGGTGACGTGCTCGGTCAGGAAGTGGGCGACGGTGTTGAGCCACACCAGCAGTTGGGCGGGCCCGGCACCGGTGGCGGTCAGGCCGCGCAGCGCGTTGCGCAGCACGATCATGGAGGTGGCGGCGCGGATCCCGTGGCCGGCGATGTCGCCGACCGCGAGCAGCACCTGCCGGTTCGGCAGCGTGACGATGTCGTACCAGTCGCCGCCGACCAGGCGGTCCTCCTCGGCCGGCCGGTAGCGCACCGCGAGGTGCAGTCCGGGGATGTCGAGGGGGGCGCGGGTGGGCGGCATGATGGCGTGCTGCAGCTGCAGGGCGAGCCGGTTGTGCTCGGCCGACTCCTTCTCCGTGTGCGCGAGTTGGTCACGGGTGGCGGCGAGCGCCACCTCGGTCCAGTGCTGGGCCGAGATGTCCTGGTACGCGCCGCGGATCAGGTGCAGCTTCCCCTGGCCGTCCAGCACCGGTTCGGCGACGATCCGGATGTGGCGGGAGGTCGTGTCGGGCCGGTTCAGCCGGAACGCGGTGGACGCCGGGCGGTGGTGGTGCAGCAGGGTGCGCAGGAACCGCCCCAGGGCGGTGGCGTCATCGGGGTGGGCGTGAGCGGTGAGCTCCTGCAGCGGGATCGGCGCGTCGGTCGGCTGCAGCCCGCACAGGGCGAACAGCTGGCTGTTCCAGGTGATCTCGCCGGTGTGGAAGTCCTCCTCGAAGCCGCCGATGCGCCCCAGCCGCTGCGCGTGCTGCAGCACATGGGCCAGCCGGGTCCCCTGGTCCTGGATGCGCCAGGTCGCCAGGACCTCCTCGCCGTGCCGGGTGATGCTCACGTCCGCGACGATCGGCAGCGGGATCTGGTCGACGAGGCTGGTGATGGCCAGCCGCCGGGCCCGGAAGGGCTCACCGGTGGCGTGGACGTGCTCGACCTTCTCGTACAGGCCGCTGGGGTCGGCGCTCGCCGGATAGCTCTCCAGCAGCAGGGAGCCGGCGATGGCGGTGGGGGGCCGGCCGGCGAGGTCCGCGAAGTGCGCGTTGAGGTGGTGGATCCGGAAGTCGGTGACGCGGCCGTCGGCGTCCAGGTGCGGGCGCAGCACCATCGCCGGGTCCCACAGCCCTTCGGCGAGACCGACCAGGTCGGAGGGCTCGCCGTCGGGGCCGAACGGGACGTGGGTGTCCAGGGTGTGGGCGCACAGGTCGGCCAGCGCCTCGACCTGGCGCCGGACCTGGGGCGTCTGGGGCTCCAGCGGGCCGGGCCAGCAGATCTCCAGGGCACCCACCAGGCGTCCGCTGGTGCCGGCCGGCACCACGACGCGGCCGGCCTGCGCGGAGGCGGTGCCGCCGATGGACGGCAGCTGGGTCTCGGCCAGGGTCCGGGTCCACAGCGTGTGGCGCTGGCTCAGCGCCCGCCGCGCCAGCGTCGCCACCTCCGGGGGGACGTAGTGCCAGCGGGCCCCCTCGGCCTCGGGAAAGCCCGCGTGGCCGGCCAGCCGCAGGGCCCCGTCGTAGGTCACGGACCAGATGGCCAGCGCGGTGGCGCCCAGCGGCGCCAGCGCGTAGCGCAGCAGGGAGTCGGCGACGGTCTGGGTGTCGGAGGCCGACAGCGTGCTGCTCTCGGCGGTCCGCATCCGCACGGTCGCCGCGGTGGCCGCGGCGGGGACGGCGTGGGTGGGAGCCGCTTCGAGCATGGCGGCGGTGAGTTCGGTCAGGTGGTCGCGGGCGGCCTGGTTGACGATGTCCGCGGCCAGCTCCAGCAGGGTGACGCCGGCCCCGGCGGCCAGGGTGTCCAGCTGCCGGGCCGCCTCGCGCGGGCCGCAGTGCAGGCGCTCCACCAGGATGCCCTTGGCCTGCTCGATCAGCGCCTGCCCGGCGAACGCCTCCTGGGCCTGCTGGACCTGGACCCGCAGGCGGGCGACCGTGCCGGCCAGGCGTCCCGACGCGACCGGGTCGTCCCCGCGCCGGGGACCGGCCACCGCGCCGGACTCGGCGGACCCCGGGGGCTCTGGGGGTGTCGACATTTTCGTGGCTCCTAGAAAAGGCCTACCGACCGCGTTGCCGCGTCGCACGAGCTGGTACCCGCCGGCCGGCCGGACCCCCGTCCGACCGGCCGGTCACCTCCGGCCGGGCCGCTCCCGGCGCCGGCTCAGGCCCGCAGCCACCGTTGGATGCAGGCGATCAGCGCATGGGCGTCCACCGGCTTGGTGACGTAGTCGCTCGACCCCGAGGCCAGGCTCTTCTCCCGGTCCCCGTGCATGGCCTTGGCGGTGACGGCGATGATCGGCAGGTCGGCGTGTTCCGGCATGGCCCGGATCGCGGCGGTGGCGGCGTAGCCGTCCATCTCCGGCATCATCACGTCCATCAGGATCAGTTCGATGCCCTCGTGCCGCGACAGGGCCTCGATCCCGGCCCGCCCGTTGTCGGCGTGCAGGACCTGCATGCCGTGCAGCTCCAGGATGCCCGTCAGCGCGAACACGTTGCGCGGGTCGTCGTCCACGACCAGGACCTTGCGCCCGGCCAGCCGCCCGTCCACCGGGTTGAACACCGGCTGCGGGTCCCGCCCGGGGCGCACCAGGGGCAGCACGTCGCTGGGCTGCTCCGCGCTCAGGTGCAGCACGATGCGCTCGCGCAGCTCGTCCAAACTGGGCAGCAGCTCCAGGGGCTGGGAGTCCGAGCGCGCGTGCAGCTGCTGCTCGTGCGCCGCGTCCAGCCGCCGGCTGTTGTGGGCCAGCACCGGCACCCCGCGCAGGGCCCGGTCGCCGTCGAGGGCCTCCAGGAAGGTGAAGGCCTCGTCGCCGGACATGTCGAGCTCCAGCACGACGCAGTGGCACGGCTGCGTGGCCAGCGCGGCCGCGGCCTGCCCGGCGCCCAGCACCGAGATGACCTCGACGTGGCTGCGCGGGTCCGTGGGCTCACGGCTGGCGGCGACGTCGGCCACGGCGCTCTCGGCGACCATCGACAGCAGCCCGTGCGACCGCTCCTCGATCACCAGCACCCGGCGCCGCTGGGCCGGCTGCGGCCCGCTGGACGCCGCGGGCGCCGCCGCCGTCGCCACCGGCGCCCGCGACCCGTCACGGTCCCGGTTGCGCGGCCCGGCCGGGGAGCCGGCGGTGGAGTCCTCGAAGCCGGGGCGCTCCAGCGGGATGTAGAGGGTGAAGGTGCTGCCCTCCCCCAGGGTGCTCTCCGCACTGATCGAACCGCCGAGCAGCTGCGCGATCTCCCGGCTGATCGACAGTCCCAGTCCGGTGCCGCCGTACTTGCGGCTGGTGGTGCCGTCGGCCTGCTGGAAGGCCCCGAAGATGGTCTCCAGCTGCTGTTCGGCGATCCCGATGCCGGTGTCGCGCACCTGGAAGGACAGGGCCGGGCCGCTGTCCCTGACGTTCGCGGGCAGCCGGGCCGGGTCGGCGGCCTCGATGTGCAGTTCGACCTGGCCGGTCTCGGTGAACTTCACCGCGTTCGACAACAGGTTGCCCAGCACCTGCCGCAGCCGCGAGTCGTCGGTCACCAGGTGCGTGGCCACGTCGGGACCGGTGGTGACCTTGAAGTCCAGGCTCTTCTGGGTGGTCAGCGGGCGGAAGGTGGCCTCCACGTAGTCCACCAGCTGCCGCAGCGGCACGCGTTCGGGGGTGATGTCCATCTTCCCCGCCTCGACCTTGGACAGGTCCAGGATGTCGTTGATCAGCTGCAGCAGGTCGGACCCGGCGGAGTGGATGACCCCGGCGTACTCCACCTGCTTGGGCGTCAGGTTCCGGGCCGGGTTCTGGGCCAGCAGCTGGGCCAGGATCAGCAGGCTGTTGAGCGGGGTGCGCAGCTCGTGGCTCATGTTGGCCAGGAACTCCGACTTGTACTTCGACGCCAGCGACAGCTGCTGGGCGCGGGCCTCCAGCTCCTGACGGGCCTGCTCGATCTCGAGGTTCTTCGCCTCGATGTCGCGGTTCTGGGTGGCCAGCAGCGCGGCCTTCTCCTCCAGTTCGGCGTTGGAGAGCTGCAGTTCCTCCTGCCGGTTCTGCAGTTCCTCCGAGCGCGCCTGCAGCTCACCGGCCAGCCGCTGGGACTCGCCCAGCAGCTCGTCGGTGCGGGAGTTGGCGACGATGGTGTTGACGTTGACGCCGACGGTCTCCATCAGCTGCTCGAGGAAGTCGCGGTGGACCGGGGTGAAGCGGTTGACCGACGCCAGCTCGATGACGCCCAGCACCTGGTCCTCGACCACGATGGGCAGCAGGATCAGGCTGGTGGGCGCGGACTGGCCGAGCCCGGACCCGATGGCGACGTAGTCCTGCGGCACGTCCTCGACGGCGATGATGCGGCGGCTGCGGGCGGCCTGGCCGACCAGCGACTGCCCGAGGCGGAAGTGCCGCGGCCGGCCGTCGCCGCCGACCCCGCCGGGGTGCCCGTAGGAGCCGACCAGGTGCAGCTCCAGCCGGTCCGCGCTCTGCGCGCTCTCGTCCGTCTCGGCGAGGTAGAACGCGCCGTACTGCGCGGACACCAGCGGGGCGAGCTCGTCCATGATCAGTTCGGCGACCACGGCCAGGTCGCGGCGGCCCTGCATCAGGCTGGAGATACGGGCGAGGTTGGTCTTGAGCCAGTCCTGGTCGTGGTTGGCGCGGGTGGTCTCGCGCAGCGACTCCACCATGGAGTTGATGTTGTCCTTGAGGTCCGCGACCTCACCGGAGGCGTCCACGGTGATGGAACGCGTCAGGTCGCCCTCGGCGACGGCGCTGGTGACCTCGGCGATCGCCCGGACCTGGCGGGTCAGGTTGCCGGCCAGTCCGTTGACGTTCTCGGTCAGCCGCTTCCAGGTGCCCGACACGCCCTCGACCTCGGCCTGGCCGCCCAGCCGGCCCTCGCTGCCGACCTCGCGGGCGACGCGGGTGACCTCGGCCGCGAACGACGACAGCTGGTCGACCATCGTGTTGATGGTGGTCTTGAGCTCCAGGATCTCCCCGCGCGCGTCCACGTCGATCTTGCGGGTCAGGTCGCCCCGGGCCACCGCCGTGGTGACCTGGGCGATGTTGCGGACCTGCCCGGTCAGGTTGTTCGCCATGGAGTTGACGTTGTCGGTCAGGTCCTTCCAGGTCCCGGCGACGTTGGAGACGCGGGCCTGGCCGCCGAGGATGCCCTCGGTGCCGACCTCACGGGCGACGCGGGTGACCTCGTCGGCGAACGCGGACAGCGTGTCGACCATCGTGTTGATCACCCCGGCGAGCGCGGCGACCTCGCCCTTCGCCTCCACGGTGATCTTCTGCGAGAGGTCGCCCTTGGCGACGGCCGTGGCCACCTGGGCGATGGAGCGCACCTGGCCGGTCAGGTTGGACGCCATCACGTTGACGTTGTCGGTCAGGTCCTTCCAGGTGCCCGACACCCCGCGCACGGTGGCCTGGCCGCCGAGGTTGCCCTCGGTGCCGACCTCGCGCGCCACGCGGGTCACCTCGTCGGCGAACGCGGACAGCTGGTCGACCATCGTGTTGATGGTCTCCTTCAGCTCCAGGATCTCCCCGCGCGCGTCGACCCGGATCTTCTGCGACAGGTCGCCCTTGGCGACCGCGGTGGTCACCTGGGCGATGGAGCGCACCTGCGCCGTCAGGTTGTCGCCCATGACGTTGACGGACTCCGTCAGGTCCTTCCAGGTCCCCGACACGCCCTTGACGTCGGCCTGCCCGCCCAGCCGGCCCTCGGTGCCGACCTCGCGCGCCATGCGCGTGACCTCGTCGGCGAAGGAGGAGAGCTGGTCGACCATGGTGTTGATGGTGTTCTTCAGCTCCAGGATCTCGCCCCGGGCGTCGACGGTGATCTTCTGCGACAGGTCGCCCTTGGCGACGGCCGTGGCCACCTGGGCGATGGAGCGCACCTGCGCGGTGAGGTTGCCGGCCATGAAGTTCACCGAGTCGGTCAGGTCGCGCCAGGTGCCGCCGACGTCGGGGACCCGTGCCTGGCCGCCCAGGCTGCCTTCGGTGCCGACCTCGCGCGCCACGCGGGTCACCTCGTCGGCGAAGGAGGAGAGCTGGTCGACCATCGTGTTGATGGTGTTCTTCAGCTCCAGGATCTCGCCTCGGGCGTCGACGGTGATCTTCTGCGACAGGTCGCCGCGGGCGACGGCCGTGGTCACCTGGGCGATGTTGCGGACCTGGTCGGTGAGGTTGCCGGCCATGAAGTTCACCGAGTCGGTGAGGTCGCGCCACACCCCGCCCACGCCGGGCACCAGCGCCTGGCCGCCCAGCCGGCCCTCGCTGCCGACCTCACGCGCCACGCGGGTGACCTCGGCCCCGAACGAGGATAGCTGGTCGACCATCGTGTTGACGGTGTCCTTGAGCTCCAGGATCTCGCCGCGCGCGTCCACGTCGATCTTCTGCGACAGGTCGCCCTTGGCCACCGCCGTGGCGACCTGGGCGATGTCGCGGACCTGCGTGGTCAGGTTGCCGGCCATGGCGTTGACCGAGTCGGTCAGGTCCGCCCAGGTCCCCGAGACCCCCGGCACCTCCGCCTGGCCGCCGAGCCGTCCCTCGGTGCCGACCTCGCGGGCCACGCGGGTGACCTCGGAGGTGAACAGCGACAGCTGGTCGACCATGCCGTTGAAGACCGTGGCGATCTCCCCCAGCAGGCCTTCGCCGTCGCCGGGCAGGCGGGGGCCGAAGTCCCCGTCGCGCACCGCGGTCAACCCTGCCAGGAGCTGGCGCAGTTCGGGTTCCCCCACCCCGCCGCCGCTGGGTACGGACACCTTGCCGACCGTGTTCCGCTGACCCTCGCTCATACCCAACCCTTACCCTGCCGTGTGACCGCGGACGCGACGGCAGACAGCCCGCCCGCGGCCGGACCGGCTGCCCGCATTCAAAGCATGTTCGACCAGGCGAGTTTACCGTCAGCCACCCGTGGACCTGCCGTGGTCGCGCACACCCGGGGGATCGGGACACGCCTTCGCTTCCGCATCACTTGAGGCTTTTGTCATGGCTTGGCGGGCCGCTGCGGCACCCCGCCGACCGCGCCGGGACCGGGTACGGGCGCCGCCCGCGTCAGCCCCGGCGGGCGGCACACACGGTGCGCTCGGTGCGGACCGCCAGGTCGCCGCGGCGCAGGACGCTCAGCGGACCGCCCGGGTCGAGCAGCCCGTCCAGCGCCGCGAGGTCCTCGGCGGCGAGGGCGTGGGCCGCGCTCTCGCGCAGCCGCGCGAGGCCGCTGAGCGCGTAGCGGCCCACCGCCTCGTTGCGCGCACCCTCGACGTGCACGGTGATCGTGCGCTCGCCCTCCACGGTGAACCCGGCGGCGGCCAGCTTGGGCCCCCAGTCGGCGCCGCGGTGCGGCAGGTGCTCGGCGTGCCGGTGGGCGAGGGCGGCGTGGCAGCGCTCCTCCAGGCCGGGCCGCTCCTTCGGGCCGTCCGCGGGCAGGAAGCGCGGGAAGCCGGCCAGCTCCACGACGGCGAACAGGCCGCCGGGCGCGAGCACGTCGTGGACCGTGCGCAGGGCGCGGTCGGGGTCGGCCAGGTGGTGCATGGACGCGGACGCCCACACCAGATCGGCGCGGCCCAGCTCGGGCCAGTCCCCGTCGAGGTCGGCGAGGACCAGGCGCACCCGGTCGGCCACGCCGAGCTCGGCGGCCTTCTCCCGCAGGCGCCGCAGATGGCTCTCCGACGTGTCGACGGCCGTCACCCACGCCTCGGGAAAGCGCGCGAGCAGCGCGAAGGTGCCGGCCCCGGTGCCGCACCCCAGGTCGACGATGTGCCGCGGGGCACGCTCGACGGGCAGCCAGGCGGTGACGGCCGCGATGTGCTCGGCGAGCACCTCCGCGTCCAGATCGAGGATCTCGGCCTGGCCGTGGGCGTCGGAGGTGGGCTGGTCAGCGGCGTGCGCACCGTGGTGGGCCGCGTGCGGGGAGGTGTGGTTCATACCGGCCACGCTAGGAGGGCCTTGCCGTCGCAGCATCATGGTTCCCGGTATGCGCAAGGCGATGGCCCGATGCCCTGCCGAACACGCAAGCGGCCCGGCGCCGCCCCGGCGGCTCAGTCGTAGAACCGCACCTTCCCGGCGATGACGTCGCCCGCCGCCGCGGTCACGGACTGCCCGCGGGTGAAGGCGTGGGCCCGCAGCCGGGCCAGCGCCTGGTGGGGGTCGACACCGAGGTGCACCATGATCATTCCGGTGGCGTAGTGCACGTCCTCGTGGTCCGTCTCGGCCTCGTCGAGCCACGAGCCGTCCAGCCGGTCGTCCTGCCGCTGCAGAGCCAGCAGGGCCGTGGTGATCGCGTCGGCGGCCGCGAACGCGAAGGACCGGTCGCGCGGCGACAGCGGACCGGCACGGTCCCGGTAGAGGTCGAGCGTGCCGATCGCGACGGCGCTGCTGCCCAGCGGCACCGAGAACACCGCCCGCACCCCCAGGGCGACGGCCTGCGCCGCGAACACCGGCCACCGCGCGGCATCCGCCCCGCCCGAGAGATCGTCCGCCAGCACCGGGGCGACCAGTGAGACCGCCGTCCGCCACGGCCCGTCACCCAGGGTGTACTGCGCTTCGGCGAGCCGGCCCGCCACCGGGTCGCTCGACCACCACAGCGTCCGGGTGTCCAGATCCGCGCCGGACAGCGACAGCGAAACGCCGGAGACGTCCATCAGGTCCACGCACGCCCGGCACAGCGCGGCGGGCACGTCCGTGCCGGTCCTGCCGCGCACCACGCCCCGGAACAGCTCGCCCGGACGCACGGACACCTCCGCCCCCTCCGCCCCGGCGCGCGGACCGCCGTCGTCGCGGCGGTCGTCGCTCCCGGAGGGGACAGAACCCACCGCCCTCACCTCCACCCGGCAGTTCGCGCCCCCATCCTGCCCCACCGGCGGTCCGCCGCGCGCCGACCACTCCGCCCGCACGCCCTCGCCCACCTGGCCCCGGCGACTGCGCGCCGTCGCCCGTTCGGGTTGCGGTGCGCTCGAAAGAACGAATCCCGCCGGCGTGTTATCCGCGTCCACCTGGGCAGGCGTGTTCAGCAGATGCCCTTCCTTTCAAGGCGAAAGATGCCATGGACCTCATCGCAGGTGGCCCTCTCCAGATCACGCTGCGACGCTACGGGCCGACCCTGCATCTGACGCTGGCCGGGGAACTCGACATCGAAGCCGAGCCCGCCGTCGCCCAGGTCATGGCGACCCTCCCCGCCGACGTGACGGTCATCGCCTGCGACCTGCACCACATCTCCTTCATGGACGTCGTCGGCGTGCGCTGCGTGCTGGGCCTCAAGCGGTCCGCGGAAGCGCGCGGCCTGGCGGCGCTGGTCTACAACTGGCAGCCGCAGCCCCTGCAGCTCCTGACCCTCATGGACGGCCTCGACCGCACCGACGACGCCGAACTGCGGGCCCTGCACGCCCTCCTGGGGGAGCACGCCGAGTCCCAGCGCGCCCTGGGGATCGACATGACCCGGGGCGGCACCACGCTCGTGGGCTCCGACCCGCAGCGCCCCGCCGGCGAGGGACACGACCCCGGCGCCCCGCCCGGCACGCGCTGAGGCGGTGCGGGCCCGTCCTGGCCGTCACCGCACCCCGCCGGTCCCGCGCAGCCGTTCCGTGCACCGCCGCCACCCCCCATCGAGCGGCGCCGAGGCGTTGCCGCGCCCGAATCGGGATAGACGGAGCCTGAACACCGGGGGCCGAGCAGTACGAGCAGGCAGGAGCACGGGTGAAGGTCGGCCAGTGGGGGAATCGGATACCGGCGCGGTGCGCCGACCTGTTCCACTTCGGAGTACGGGGCGTACGCCGGCCGGGACAGGAACGGGACGTCCTGATCCTGCAGGTCAAAGCGGTGATCGCCGCCCTGGTCGCCTGGGAGGCCGCCCACTTCCTGCTGCCCGCGGTCGTGACGACCTACGCCGCGCTGACCGTCCTGCTGGTGACCCGGTCCACGCTCTACCGCTCGCTGCACGACTGCGTGCAGTACCTGGGCGCGATGGCGGTGGGCGTGCTGCTGGCGGCGGCGTTCGGCACGACCGTCGGCGTGCACGCGTGGAGCCTGGCCGTGCTGATCTCCGCCGCCCTCGCGGCGGGGAAGATCCAGCACCTGGGCGCCCACGGCGCCCAGGTGGCCGTCATGGCCCTGTTCGCGTTCACCGCAGGACAGGGTGAGCCGCTCTTCATCGGGCACCTCGCCCTGTCCATCCTCATCGGCTCGTTCTGCGGCCTCGCCGCCCATCTGATCCTGGCACCCTCCCGGCACACCCAGGCCGCCCAGGGCGGCGTCGCCCGCCTCGCGGCACGCGCCCAGCACATCCTGCACGCCCTCGCCGACGACCTGCGCAAGGAGACCCCCACGGCCGACCGGACCCGGGAGTGGGCCCGGCACGGTGCCGGCTTCGACCGGCTGGCCGACCGGATGCGGGCCGCGGTCGACACCGAACAGGAGAACGCGGTCCTCAACCCCCGCCGACCCTCGGCCGGCGGGGAACAGGCCCTCCCCCGCCTGCCGATGACCATCGACGTGCTGCAACGCGCCTTCTCCCACTGCCACTCCATCATCCGCAGCCTGACCTACGCCGCCTGCAGCGACCGATGGAATGCCCTGACCCCGGAGTTCCGCGCCCCCTACGGTGAACTGCTCGCCACGATGGCCGAGGCGATGGCGGAGGTCGGCCGGCTGGGCCCCACCGACCCCCATGCCCTGCGCGATCTGCTCCAGGAAGCCGACCGGCAGATCGCAGCCCTCGAACGGCACCTCACCGAGCCCGCCTCCGGCACCTCCCCGCAGCTGTCCCTGCACGGCACGCTGCTCACCGACGCGGGCCGGCTCCTCAGCGACCTCGCGCAAGCGGAGCCGCTCGCCCGTGAATCCGCCGGAACGGTCTGAACGGCCCAACGGCCCCAACAGCCCGAACGGCTGGAAGCCTGCCATCGTGCACCCCGTTTGCACCGTGCGAGTCATGGATCACCAACATCCGGGAAAGTGCTCACCAAGACGTCTTGGCCGATTGCCGGATCCGTGGTACCGGCGAGAGCGTCCCTGGCACTGGATGGCGGTGGTTCGTGATGGCGGAACGGTCCGTGAAGATCTCTGCGGCGCCGGGAGTGGTGGGTCGGGCCCGCCGGTGGGCGCGCGAGACCGTGCGGGCGTTCCGGTGGCCGACGCGCTGGAGGCCGGACGAGGGGGCCGTCGCGCTCGTGGTCTCGGAGCTGGTGACCAACGCCCTGCGACACGCCGGCGGGACCGTGCGCCTGACCCTGGTGTCCGGGGCACGCCAGCTGCGCATCATCGTCAGCGACGATTCCCCGGAATGGCCCGTGATGCGCACCCCGCACCCGACGGAGCCCGGTGGGCGGGGCCTGCACATCGTCGCGCGCCTGACCCGGGCGTGGGGGGTGGCGGACCGGCCCGGAGGCAAGCACGTGTGGGCCGACGTGATCCCCCAGAGCACGCGCCCGCAGCCGGCGACGCCCGTGACGACCCCCATGAGCTCGACGATGGCGGCGACGACGGCCGGCCAGGGCTGCCTGAGCTGCCCGGCGACCCCGCGGAGGGCCACCGGGCGCAGGAGGGGCATCCTGGTGCGGCGGGGCGGGTGGACGACCGTGCTGCGCCGGGTCACCCGGGCGCGCCTCCACGTCCCCTCGGGACCGCTGGCGCGGGCAGGCCGGCGGGTGCTGCGCAAGGTGGAACTGCCGAAGGTGCTCCCCCTCGGCTCGCGGGCGGCCTGGCGCTGACACCGCAGGGCGGGCGGGGCGGGGACACGGCGACCTGCGCGAGCGGCGCGAGGAGCCCGACGGCGCCGCCGGCAGGATCCGCACCCTGACCCGGGAGGGTCCTCCGGCCTCGCCCGCCCGGCCGCCGCCCCGATGCGCGTCCGGCTCGATGCGCGTCCGGCTCGGGCCGTGTCCGCGGCTCGGGCCGGAAAAGGAGCGGCGCCGCGCGGGCCCCGTGCACTAGCCTGCGCCCGGTACACCCGCCGTGCCCCGCACGACCGTCCTCGCAGCAAGGAGAGACCCATGCGCCGTCACCTCGGAGCAGTCGCGTCGCCCCACGCCCCCTCTCTGCCTCCCGAGGACCACTTTGACGTCCGCAGCACCCTCCACACCCCTGAATCTGGGCATCCTCGCCCACGTCGACGCCGGTAAGACCAGCCTGACCGAGCGGCTGCTGTTCGACCACGGAGCGCGCCCCGTACTCGGCAGCGTCGACGCGGGCAGCACCACCACCGACACCGGCGAGCTCGAACGCGAGCGCGGCATCACCATCCGCACGGCCGTGGCACCGCTGATCATCGCGGGCCGCCACGTCAACCTCGTCGACACCCCCGGCCACCCCGACTTCATCGCGGAGGTCGAACGCGCCCTGTCCGTCCTGGACGCGGCCGTCCTCGTCGTGTCGGCGGTCGAGGGGATCCAGGCCCAGACCCGGGTCCTGATGACGTCCCTGCGCCGGCTGCGGCTGCCCACCCTGATCTTCGTCAACAAGATCGACCGGACCGGTGCCCGCGACGCCGCCCTGCTGGCGCAGGTGCGCCGCGCCCTGGCGCCCCACCTCGTCCCGCTGACGTCGACGCTCGGCGCCGGCACCCCGGACGCCCGCGCGCTCCCGGTCCCGCTCACCGGCGACCGGGAACCGTCCGCGGCCGCCGCCGTCCTCGCCGAGCACGACACCGCGCTGCTGGCCCGGCTCGTCGACGGCCCGCCCCCCACCGAACGGGACCTCCGCGAGCAGCTGCGCCGCCAGACGGCCGCCGCCCTGGTGCAGCCCGTCTTCTTCGGCTCGGCCCTCAGCGGCGCGGGCATCGCGGAGCTGGCCGCGGGCATCGCGACCCTGCTGCCCGCCCCACCGGCGGACGCACACGCCCCCGCCCGCGGCACGGTCTTCGCAGTCGACCGCACGGAGAGCGGGGAGAAACGCGCCTACGTCCGGCTGTTCACCGGCCTGCTGCGCGAACGGCAGCGCCTCGTCCTGCACCGGGACGGGACGGAGGGGACGCCGACCGTCAGCGGGCGGATCTCCCGGCTGGACGTCGTGACCGCCGACAGCGGCGGCGACGCGGAGAGCCGTGGAGAGCTCACCGCCGGCGGGATCGGCGTCGTGCGCGGGCTCCCGGGCGTCCGGGTCGGCGATCGCGTCGGCGCGGCGACCGGCGACCGGCCACCGGTCCGGCTCGCCCCGCCGGGACTCGAGGCCGTCGTACGCGCCGCCCACCCCGGTCAGCAGGGTGCCCTGCACGCCGCGCTGAGCGCGCTGGCCGACGAGGACCCGTTCATCAGGACGCGCACCGCCCCCGACGGAACGCTCTCGCTGCTGCTGCACGGCGCGGTCCAGCGCGAGGTCCTCGCGGACCGCCTGCGGCGGGAGTTCGGCATCACGGCGGAGTTCGCCGCCGTCACCCCCCTGTACCGCGAACGACCGGTCGGCTCCGGGGTCGCGGTGCGGGAACTGGGCGCCGGGCCGGGCGAGTTCTTCGCCGCGGTGGGCCTGCGCGTCGATCCGGCACCCTACGGTTCGGGCGTCGGCTACGTCCGCGAGACGGAGTGGGGTGCGCTGCCGCGCGCGTTCCACCGCGCCATCGAGGAGAGCGTGCGCCTCGGCCTGCGGCAGGGGCTCCTCGGCTGGGAGGTCACCGACATCACCGTCACCGTCGTCCGCACCGGCTGGGCCTCCCCGGTGAGCACCGCGGCCGACTTCCGCAAGCTCACTCCGATGGTGCTGATGCGCGCGCTCAGCCGCGCGGGAACGCGGGTCCACGAGCCGTGCGGGGACGTGGAGGTGGAGATTCCCCAGGACACGCTGGGGACGGTCACGGCCAGGATCGCCGAACTCGGCGGCAGTATCGGCGCGACCCGGGAGAGCGGGGACCGCTGGACCCTGGGCGCTCATCTGCCCACCGGCAGAATGCAGGAGCTGGGCGACGCCCTGCCCGGCCTCACCCGCGGGGAGGGGGCTCTGTGGTCGCGTCCCGGCAAGGACCGGCCGCTGCGCGGTGTCCCACTGCGCCGGCCCCGGACGGACGGCAATCCGCTCGACCCGGAGGAGTACCTGCGGTTCCTCGCCGACCCGTCACTGGTGCGGACACGGTGACCGGCGGCGGGAGTGCGGCGAGGCCGGGTAGGCCCCGGGTCGGTCCCGGGTCATCGCGGTTGGGGGAACTCCGGACGGCTGCGGGCCGTCATCCCACCGCGTGCCGTGTGGGCGCCGGACCCGGTGGCCGCAGTTCGGCCCACACCTGCTTGCCGGCCCCGAGCAGGGTCACGCCCCACTGCCCGGACAGTTTCGCCACGATGCGCAGTCCGTGTCCGCCCACCTTGCCGGGGGCGGTCGGGCAGATCACCGGCTGCGCGCGGGATTCGTCGTTCACCGCGATCCGCAACCGGCTCTCCTCGAGGACCAGCGACAGCCCCACGGAGCCAGCGCCGTGCCGCTGGGCGTTGGTGACCAGCTCGGAGACGACCAGGGCCACCGACCCGGCGTCGGGCTGCCAATCGGCGCACCACGGGAAGTTCCGCACGTGCATCAGCGCCCAGTCACGGGCCGCGCCGATCTCATCACCGACCGGGGGCACCGCCAGGAACCGCTCAACCATCGTCGATCATCGCCCGCACCGTTCTTCCTGGGCCTCACGCCCATCAGCGGGCCGGACCGTCAGCACGCGCCCTGGGGGGCGCCTGCCCGCATCTCACGCGTTCACCGCTCTCGCGGACCACGATGTCCGTCACGCACGGCCTTCGCGCAGGTCCGCACCCCTGTACGGTGCGGGCCGCCGCCCCGGCAGCGTCCGGCGTGCGGCGGCCCGGACCGTACGGAAGGCCGGGGTTCAGTCGTCCTCGGGCTCCGGCTTCCCGGCACCGCGGGACCGTTCCGGCGTCCCTTCCTCGTCCACCAGGTCCGCCTCGTCCGGCGGGTCGCTGTCGCGGCCGACGGGCGGCGTCGGAGCCGTGATGGTCTGCGGTCGCTCGGAGCCGGGGCGGGTGCTCGGCTGCGAGCCGGGCGCGTGGTGCGTCTTGGTTTCGTCGTCAGGATTCGCCATAGGTCACGTGTTCCCGCTCCGTCTCGTTCAAACGCTCCGCAGCGCTCCCGCCCGGGAAGAATAGGCAGGACGGCCCAACGCCGCGCAGCCGCCCCGTTACGCGCTGCGCGCTTACCGGCCGGGGCCGGGCACCCGTCCGGTGCCGGGCACCCGTCCGGTGCCCGGCCCCGGCCGGTGAGCTGCGGTATGCGGGGTGGTGCGGAAGTGGAGTCAGCGGCGGGACTTCGCCCGGTCCAGGGCGGCGACACCGACCGCGGCGAGACCGACCTGGATGAGCCACTCGATCCAGTCGACGCCATTGGTGTCGTCCACGTTCAGCGCGTGCGCGATGGCCGCACCGATGAACGCGGCCAAGATACCGACCAGAATGGTCCAGACGATCCCAATGCGCTGTCGACCGGGCACGACGAGGCGTCCGAGGACACCAATGATAATACCGATGATCACGGCGCTGATCATGCCTGAGATCTCCATGACGTCCTCTCCTCGACGGCTCTCCTGCAGCGACGTCTGCCCCCGCCCCTGACCGTCACACAGCCTCTCCACGCGACTTTCCGGCCGCGCGGATCACCCCTGACCGGAGTCGCTCTGTACGTGCGTGCGGTCGGACGCGGCGGCGAGTTCGGCCGTCAGCAGGTCGTACGCCTGTTGGTCGAAAGCCACGAGCCTGATGCGCTCGACCTCGGTCGGCGTGGACCTGAGCGTGGCGACGGCGATGCGCGCGGCCTGTGCGGCGGGGAACCCGTAGACGCCGGTGGCGATTGCCGGGAGCGCGAGGCTCCGGGCACCGAGTCCGTCCGTGACCTCGAGGCAACGCCGGTAGCAGGAAGCGAGCACCTCGGCCTCGCCGTATTCGCCGCCTTCCCAGACCGGGCCGACGGCATGGATCACGTGCCTGATGGGTGGGTCGAGGTCGAACGCCGGGGTGGCCATGGCATCGCCCGGCTCACACGGCCCGATGGCGGCGCCGGCGTCCGCGAGGCGCGGGCCCGCCGCGCGGTGGACGGCGCCGTCGACGCCACCCCCGCCCATCAGCGACTCGTTCGCCGCCGTGACGACGGCCTCCGTGTCCTGGAGGGTGATGTCACCTTGAACCACCTCGATCACAGCCATGCCCCGATGATGCCACCGCCGCCGCGGCCGTACTGCCGGTGACTGCTAGTGGGCGGACGCCCCGTACTCGGCGTGCTCGCTGTGGGACGTGTGCTCGCGCTCTTCCCGGCGCGCCGGGGCGGGGAATGCCGTGCGGCGTATGCGGGCGGCGGCCTCGGCGAGGACCTTGTCGAACTCGTCGTCGGTCATGACACTCAGCCCTCCTGAGGTGTCGGTGGAAGGGCCCGCCGGCCGCGCCGAGGTGCGGCGGCGGGTCCGGTCGAGGAATCGTGCTCCCCCGTGCGGCGGGAGCCCTCTACCAGTTATTCGTCGCCCGCTACAGACCGGCTTGGTGCTGGGACGTGCCAACCGGCCGGGGACCGATGAGTTTCCGCGTGACACGCGGTCAAAGACAATAAGCGGGTGCGCCGCAACCGCCGGTGTGGTCCCATCAACCACCCACCGCACGCCTCGTCACACGGACACCAGACCCCGAGGAACCTCACATGCGTACTCTGATCAGCACCGCCTTCATCTCGCTCGACGGCGTCGTGGAAGCCCCGGGCGGCGAGCCGGGCTACCGGAACTCCGGGTGGACCTTCAAGAACATCGAGTTCCTGCCCGAGGCGTTCGACATCAAGGGACGGGAGCAGCAGGAAGCGTCCGCGATGCTGCTGGGCCGGGTCAGCTACGAGTCGTTCAGCCCGGTGTGGCCCGACATGGAGGACTTCGCCGAGTACAAGGTGATGCCGAAGTACGTCGTCTCCACCACCCTCGCCGAGGACGACCTCGTCGCGAACTGGGGTGAGACCACGATCCTGCGGTCGCTCGACGACGTCGCCGCGCTCAAGGAGACCGAGGGCGGCCCGATCATCATCCACGGCAGCGCCTCGCTGAACCAGCACCTCTCCGACGCCGGCCTGATCGACCGCTACCACCTGCTCGTCTTCCCGCTGCTGCTCGGTGCGGGCAAGCGCCTGTTCAGCGGCACGGACAAGGACGCCCAGAAGCTGCAGCTCGTCGAGCACGCGGTCTACGCCAACGGCCTGCAGAAGAACGTCTTCGACGTCGTCCGCTGAGACCCCCGCCCCGCTCCGTCCCGTCCGACTCCACCGCCCCGATCGCCCCGCCGAGGCTCAGTGCTCGTGCGGGCCGGGGCGGTGGACGGGTCCGTGGGAGTCGTCGCAGTAGGCCTCCTGATCGCCGCCGGACGGCATGACGATCTGCAGCAGTTCCGCGTTCTCCTCCTCGCCGACATGGTCGACCTGCAAGGTCGCGTGCTCGATGCCGTACTCGTCCCGCAGCAGTTGGCGCAGCGTGCGGCGTACGGCGTGGCAGTCGCTCCCGGGCTGCACCAGCACATGGGCGGAGAGCGCGTTCTGCCCGGAGGTGATCTGCCAGACGTGCAGATCGTGGATCTCCACGACGGTCTCCTGCGCGGCCAGGCGGTCGCCGAGGGCGTCGGGGTCCACGCCGACGGGCGCGGCCTCGAGGAAGATCCGCGCCGAGTCACGGATCAGCCCGTACCCGGCCTTGAGCATCAGGGCGACGACCAGCAGCGAGGCGATGGCGTCCGCGCGCGCGAAGCCGGTGGTCAGCACGACCGCGCCGGCCACGGCGGTGGCGATGAAGCCGAACAGGTCGGTGAGGATGTGCTGGTAGGCGCCCTCGACGTTCAGTGAGGTGCGGTTGGCCTTCGAGATCGACCATGCCGCCGCGAGGTTGACCGCCACCCCGACCAGGGCCGTGATCAGGACGAGGCCACCGGTGACGGCGGGCGGCTCGATCAGCCGGCGCACCGCCTCGTACGCCAGCCACACCGACAGGAGCAGCAGCGTCAGGCCGTTGGCCTGCGCGGACAGGATCTCCACCCGCTTGAGGCCGTAGGTGTAGTGCCCCTTCGCGGGCCGGGCCGCCAGACGCATCGCGATCAGCGCCAGGACGATCGAGACGACGTCGGTGAGCATGTGCGCGGCGTCCGAGATCAGCGCCAGGGAGTTCGCGGCCACGCCGACGACGACCTCGGCGCACATGAACACAGCGATCAGCGTCAGGGCGATCGTCAGCCACCGGCGGTCCGCGTCCGCGGACACCCCGTGCGAGTGCCCCGCATGACCGTCCCCGCCGCCGGGGACGGCGGCGTGATCATGCCCGTGGTCACTCACAACGGCCTCCAAGATGCGCGGACGGGATCGGCTGGGGTCAAGTGAACCGCAGCAACCCCGCTTCCACCAAAGGTTGTAATGGGGACCGTTACCACTGTCACCTGCGACGATGCACGAACATGCGCGGCGCACCGCACCGCGGGACGGGTTTCCCCCGGCTGGCCGCGACCCGGCGTCCGATCGGGGGCGTTCACGGCCCGCCGGGTATGTCCGGCGACGCAGGCGCCCGTGCCGCACGTTACGTTGCGGCCATGAACGCGACTCCGGACGACGGCCACGCGGGCTCATCCGACGCCGAGGAGGCCCGCCGCGCCATCGACACCTACCTGCGGCAGCACTCGGCAGGGGAAGCCGGCCGCCCCGAGGCGGCGGAGGACCTGCGGCAGTGGCAGGAGACGGGCACGACGGACGACCGGGTGGCGGAGTGCGTCGCGCGCGAGGCATGGGACGCGGTGCAGGACGTCACGCCGCCGCCACCGGACTCCTCGGGCGGGCAGCCGGAGCGCAGGGCCGGGCAGGTGGAACAGACCGAGCAGCACGACAGGGCCTGCCGCATCGCCCGCGGCCTGCGCGAACTCGGCCACCACCTCGACGAGACGCTCCTGCCCGGTCCCGGCATGGCCGCGGGCTGACGTCCCCAGGGAGGGACCGCGGTCACCCGCCGGCGCGGGCGGCGGCCGGCTCCAGGTGCGCCGGCGCCGACCTCAGCGCATCGCCGGCGTGCTGCCAAACCCGCGGAAGAGCGTGTTGTAGGTACCGCCGGACAGCGGCTCGCACCGCGTCATGGCAACGCCCGGCGACTCCGCGGCGCGCGGTGCGCGCGCCACGGCGTCCTCGGCCGCCGCCCGATGACGCTCCCGCGTCACCGCTGTTCCTGTCCGGCGGTCCGGACCGGGCCCGCGCCGTCGGTCACTGCCGGGTCCAGCGCTGCGACGCGTCACCGTCGCACGTGCTCGTCACCAGGCCGCTGCTCATGCCCAGGTCGAGGCAGCCGCCGCCGAGTTCGCTGTGGAGGCTGCCGCCGGAACCCGTGCGCCACAGCCGGCCGATGTCCTGGGAGCAGTCGCCCACGAAGACGGCCTGGTTGAGCCCGTTGGAGTACAGGCACTGGCCGCTCTGCTGGTTGGTGAGCTTGAAGCTGCCGTCCGACCTGGCCTTCACCGTCCACCGGGCGGAGCCGTCCGAGCACTCGCCGGAGTCGGAGGACCCGAAGACCTGCGTGATGCACCGGCTGCTCTGGCCGTTGCGGTAGCGGTAGGTGCCGGAGGCGGGGGGCGCCGTGGTCGCGGGGGGCTTGGTCGTCCCGCCGCCGGAGGGGTGCGTGGTGGTGGCTCCGCCGCCGACCGCACCGCCGGGTCCGCCCGAACCGTTCTGCGCGCCGCCCGCGGCCGCGGCCCCGGGTCCGCCGCCGGCTCCTCCGGGGGCCGGTGCCGGCGACCCGCCCGTCCCGCCGGGCCCCTGGTCGGCGCCCTTCCCCGTGCTCACGCCCGGTGCGGGCGTCTGCACGGGCGGCGAGGCCGGACCCGACGGGCTGCCGCCCGCGGTCGACGCCGCCGGGTCGGCCTGCGCGGCCGCCGAGGTCGGCGCGGTGGAGTGCGCCCCGGCCTGCGGCGAGGACGAGTACGGAAGGTTCTGGATGGCCAGGGTCGTCCCGCCCGCGATCACGACGACGGGCAGCACGGCCAGCAGGATGCGGCGCCGCCGCTGCGGCCGCTCGGGCCGCTCCGGGCGGGCCCCCGCCGCAGGCTCCGGCACCGGCGCCACCACCGGCACGGGCGCCACCACGGGCACGGGGACCGGCGCCGGCGCCACCGCCCTGTCCGGTTCCGTTGCCGACCGGCCGCCCGTGAGCGGGAACGTGGGGACGTCGATCTGCTGCACGTTCGCGGCGAACGCGGCCCGCTCGGTCAGCCGCTGCGTGATGGCCTCCGGCCAGAGCGGTTCGGTGAACGGGCCCTTGCGCGCGGCGTAGTCGCGCAGTTCGGTTGCGGGGGGACGCCCTTCCGGATCCTTTTCCAGGCAGGCGGCGACGAGTGCGGCGAGCTCGGGTTCCAGCTCCTGCAGGGGCTCCAGGTCGGGCTCCTCGTGGATGATGCGGTAGAGCACGCCGTGACCCGACTCGTCCCCGAACGGCGGTTGGCCGCATGCCGCGTACGCGAGCACCGAGCCCAGCGCGAACACGTCGGTGCCCCCGCTCAGCAGCCGCTTGGTCCCCGAAGCCTGCTCGGGCGCCATGTAGGCGGGGGTGCCCACCACCATGCCCGTCCGGGTCAGCTGACTCTGCTCGGCGGCCCGCGCGACACCGAAGTCGATGAGCGTCAGACCGTCGAGCGTCAGCATGATGTTGGACGGTTTCAGGTCCCGGTGGACCATGCCCAGCGCGTGCACCGACGCCAGTCCCGCCGCGGCCTCCCGCAGCAGCAGCCACAGGGCCTGCGCGGGCAGCGGCCCGCCGTGCAGCGCTATCGCCTCCCGCAGGGTGAGCCCGGGGATGTAGGCGGTGGCGAACCACGGGGGGTTCGCGGCGCGGTCGCTGGCGAGCAGCGGAGCGGTCACCTCCGCGGGCAGCCGGGCGAGGTTGTCCAACTCGTGCCCGAACCGGCGCCGGAAGTCCTGGTCCTCACCGACGATCGACGCCAGCAGCTGCTTGACCGCGACGTACCGGCCCTCGCGGATCCCGAGGTACACCCGCCCCATGCCTCCGGCCCCCAGCCGGCCCGCCAGCGGAATGGACCCGATCTGCGGCGGATCCTCCGGCTCCAGCGGTTCGGCGCCGCTGCCCCCCAGCTTTACCACGTCAACCCCGTTGGCCTTGGAATCAGTTGGGAGGAATCTACCGGACGGGCCCCGCACGGCAACGCTCGCGCCCCGCGCGGTCGCGCCGGGCCGCTGTCACATTCCTACGCCCGGCGGTGTCTTCATGCCATCACCGCGAACGTCCGAGGAGGACACCATGGCAGTACGCGTTCCGAAGGCGGAACTCCCCACCGCACTTCGCGACAGTATGATCGAGCAGCTCGGTGCCGTGCCGGAGCCCGTCGAAGTGGTGTGGCACAGCCCCAAGGCGGCCACTTCGAACCTGGAGTTCTCCGCGAAGGTGGGTGAGTGGGACGCGGCCGACGCCGGTCTCAAGTCGTTCGCGCACATGGCGGTCGCGGCGAAGGTCGGGTGCAGCTGGTGCCTGGACGTCGGCTACTTCCAGGCGCAGAACCAGGAGCTGGACCTGGCCAAGGCGAGCCAGGTGCCCCGCTGGAGGACGTCGGACGTGTTCACCCCACTGGAGCGGGACGTGCTGGAGTACGCCGAGGCCATGACGGACACCCCGCTGACCGTCACCGACGCGCTCTACGCGGGTCTGCTGGCACGACTCGGCGCGCCGGCGATGGTCGAACTCACGGCGTTCATCGCCTTCGTCAACATGGCGACCCGCAACAACAGCGCCAACGGCATCGAGTCGCAGGGCTTCTCCGACGCCTGCGCGATCCCGCTCGCCGCTCGCCCCACCGCCGACGTGGCGTCGCCGGCATGACCGACAACCCCTTCGTGACCCATCGCAGCCTGCTGTTCACGGTCGCCTACGAGATGCTCGGCTCGGCGGCCGACGCCGAGGACGTGGTGCAGGAGTCCTGGCTGCGGTGGTCCGCCGTCGACCACGCGGGGATCCGCGACCCGCGCGCTTACCTCGTCCGGATCGTCACCCGGCAGGCACTCAACCGGCTGCGCTCGCTGTCGCGCAGCCGTGAGGAGTACGTCGGCGAATGGCTGCCGGAACCGCTGCTGACCAGCCCCGACGTCGCCGAGGACGTCGAACTGGCGGAGAGCGTCTCGATCGCGATGCTGACCGTGCTGGAAACGCTCGGGCCGACGGAGCGGGCGGTGTTCGTGCTCCGTGAGGTCTTCGACATCCCGTACGGCGAGATCGCCGAAGCCGTCGGGAAGTCCGCGGCAGCCGTCCGGCAGGTCGCACGGCGGGCCCGGGAGCACGTGGCGGCCCGGCAGCCGCGGATGCAGGTGAGCCGGTCGGAGCAGCAGGCGGTGGTGGAGCGGTTCCTGGCGGCGGTGCGGAGCGGGCAGTTGCAGGAACTGGTCGAGGTCATGGCACCGGACGTGGTGCTGGTCGCCGACGGTGGCGGCCTCGCCGCGGCCGCTCTCGTTCCGATCCACGGGGCCGAGTCGGTGGCGCGGGTACTCGCGCGCGCCACCCGGGTGGGTGCGGCCCCGCTGAGGACGACGGCCGTGTGGCTCAACGGTGCCCCCGCCGGCCGGCTCGAGATCGACGGCGAGCCGGCTACGGCGCTGAGCGTCGTGGTGGAGAACGGTCAGGTCACACGGGTCTACCTGGTGCGCAACCCGCGGAAGCTGACGCGCCTGGACGAACCGTCGGAGCTCGCGCGGTAGGTCGCGGGACGGGCCGCCGGCCCCTGGAGCGTCCGGCGGCGGACGGTCCAGGGGCCGTGCGGGCTCTCGTGGTCCCGGCAGGCGGGGGACGCTACCGCGATCGTGCTCCCCGGGGTCCCCGGGGTTCCCGGGTGCGCCTCACCGGCACAGGGCGGCGTCCACGACCCGGTCGACGCGCCCTCGGGTCGCCTCGTCGGACAGCTGCATGCTCACCGCGACGTTGGCGGCGCGACCGCCGACCGTGGCTCCGCCCCGCGTCTCGTATCCCGGATAGCTGCCGCCGTGGCCCCAGTACAGCCCCCCGCACGACAGCGGCTTGCTCACGATCCCCAGCCCGTAGCGGGCTCCGGGGCCGAACGTCTCGTCCGCGGGCACGGTGTTCGCGCGCATCTGCGCGCGCTGCGCCGGCTTCAGCAGGTTGCCCGTCAACAGCTCCGAGAAGAACCGGTTGAGGTCGGAGTTGGTGGAGATCATCTGCCCGGCCGCCCAGGCCCAGGAGGGGTCGAACTCCGTGACGTCCTGCGGCGGCGCGCCGGCGGAGTCGCGGTAGTAGCCCGTGGGATGGGGTTCGCGGATGGTCACGTCACCGGGGGCGGGGAAGTAGGTGTGGCGCAGACCGATCCGCTTGACGATGCGCTCGTCGATCTCCTGGGCGAGCGGCCGGCCGGTGACCTTCTGCGCTATCAGGCCGGCCAGTACGTAGTTGGTGTTGCTGTACTTCCACCGCGATCCGGGGGCGAACTCGGACTTGTGCTGGAGTGCGATGCCGAGGAGCTCCTCGGGTTCGTAGTGCCGGACCTCGTCGTCGAGGTAGTTGCTGTAGTTGGGCAGGCCACTCGTCTGCTGCAGGAGCTCGCGGACCTTGATGTGCCGCCCGTCGATCCCCTCCCCGCGGACCACACCCGGAAGGTATGTCTCGACCGGCGCGTCGAGCCGGATCCTTCCCTCACCGACCAGTTGCAGCACGACGACCGCGGTGAACACCTTGGTGTTGCTGCCGATGCGCACCTGACCGTCCCGCGGCACCGGCGAGCCGGTGGCCAGGTCACCGACGCCCGCGGTGTAGGTACGGGTCCAGCCGCCGCGCTCCGTGACGCTCGCCAGCGCGGCGGGCAGGCCGTCGTCCGCCACCAGCGCGTTCAGGCCCTGCTGGACGGTGTCCGGCCGGGAGGCGGCGAACGCCGCGGACGGCGCCAGCGCGCCCAACGCCATCACGCCCACGGCGACAGCGGCCGCGGCCGGCACGGCTCTGCGCCAACCGGCCGGACGCCGCTGGGAGGAACGGGACTTCTGCCATGCCTGCTCACGCACGAACTAACTCCTACGGAATCATGGGGTAACCCAGCGGTATGTGCTCGACCCAGCATGTCCGGCCCCGGCCACCCACCACGATCCCGCTACCTGCCCATCCGTACGTAGGGCTACCCCCCGGCGCGCCAGGGGTGCACCCGCCAGGATCCACCGCGCGCGTCCCAGCGGGAAGCGGCCTCCGGAATACGAACGGGGCGACGCGCGGCGCTCAGGACGGCGTGGGCAGGCGCGGCACGGCCGCCGCCGGCGCGCTGGACCTCAGGCCACCGAAGCGCGCTGGGGGTCGACGGGGTTGATCGCGTGCTCGTCGAAACGGGCTTCGAGGGACTCGAGTCCCTGCTCCCGGCGATGGTCCTTCTCCGCCGCGGTGATCGGCAGGAGCCACAGGAGCCGGGCGTGGGCGTCGTGCGCCCACCGGCAGATCTCGAAGTCGGGTCCGTAGGGGTAGGGCCGGCTGACCAGGTAGTGGTCGCAGCCGGAGTCGTCGAGCCATGGCCTGCCGATGGGGATGGTGTGTCCGACGTCGAGGCGCTGGTGCGCCGGCCCGCAGTGGTAGTACGCGGTCATGGTGACGCTCTCCCGGTGCAGCCGATCGTCACGCGGAGCCGCGAGGAAGAACTCCGTCCCATGGCCGTCGTGCTGCGTGGCCTCCCAGCAGCCGGACGTCACGTACAGCCACCAGTCGCCCTGCCGGGCCGGCTGAACGCGAAAGATCCGGAACCCGGGAACACGGTCCTTGATGCGCCCGCGAACTCCCGGCACCTCATCGATGGAGCGTCCGGGAAAGATGCGACTGAGGTGATCGCGAAGAGCGGTACGTGCTGCGGGATCGGGCATCCGATCATGATGCCCGATCCCGCGGCACGTCAGCCGGATCGCCGAGGAGCCGGAGCAGCCGGCCACCGACGCCCGACGGACCGCTCGGCGGAGGGTCAGTCCGCGCTGCCGCGGACCTGGGTCGGGATGCGGCCGCAGACCAGGTTGCCGGGGTCGGCGGGGTTGTCGCTGATCCAGAACTGGGACCAGAGGACGGCGAACTCGGGGCGGCTGAGGTGGCCGTCGCCGTCCAGGTCGAGGAGGTCGAAGACGTCTTCCGTCTCGATGCTCTGGCCGTGCCAGGTCTCGACGAGCCGACGGTGTTCGCCGCGGGAGATCCGGCCGTCGGCGTTCTCGTCGACGGCGTCGAAGAGCGTGTCGGCGGTCGCCGCGACGGCTTCCCGCATGGAGGGCAGCAGGTCCACGAGCGCGAAGAGCTCCTCGATGTCGACCTTGCCGTCGTTGTCGGCGTCCCCGACCGTACGCAGCCCCTCCCACCAGCCCATGACGACCTCCTCCACCCGGGCGCGCAGTTCCGTGCCCGGCTCGACGCCCGGCAGGCGGCCCCACCGCAGGACGAGGGCCTCGAAGTCGTCCTTCCGCAGGTAGCCGTCGCCGTCCGCGTCGAATGCCGCGAACATTCCCTTGATCTTGTTCCGCTGGAACACGCTGGCCATGAACCGCCCCCTCACGCCGTACCGCACGATGCCCACACGAAGGGCGATCGACCAGTAACCATAGGTGAGTTCGCGAACGTCGGACAGGTCGGGGCGATTCGGACTTTTGATCCCCTCGTACCGCTCCCTGCGCCGTCAGAGGCGCAGGCCGAGGGCTTCGCGGCCCGCGTAGCGGGCCTGGGTGCCCAGCTCCTCCTCGATGCGGATGAGCTGGTTGTACTTGGCGGTGCGGTCGGAGCGGGAGAGGGAGCCGGTCTTGATCTGGCCGCAGCCGGTGGCGACGGCGAGGTCCGCGATGGTGGTGTCCTCGGTCTCGCCGGAGCGGTGCGACATGACCACCGTGTAGCCCGCGCGGTGGGCGGTGCCGACGGTGGCGAGGGTCTCGGTGAGCGTGCCGATCTGGTTCACCTTGACGAGGACCGAGTTGGCGACCCCGTCGCGGATACCCTGCCGCAGCAGCGTCTCGTTGGTGCAGAACACGTCGTCGCCGGTGAGCTGGCAGCGCTCGCCCAGACGGTCGGTGAGCAACTGCCAGCCGATCAGGTCGTCCTCGGCCATCGGGTCCTCGATGGACGCGACGGGGTAGCGGGCGACCAGGCCCTCCAGGTAGTCGACCTGCTCCTCGGAGGTGCGCCGCACGCCTTCGCCGGTGTAGTCGTACACGCCGTCGCGGTAGAACTCCGACGTGGCCGGGTCCATGACCAGGGTGATGTCCTGACCGGGCTTGTAGCCGGTGCGCTCGACGGCGCCGAGCACGAATTCCAGCGCCTCGTCGGCGGTGCGCAGGTTCGGGGCGAAACCGCCCTCGTCGCCGACGCCGGTGCTGTGGCCGGCCGCGAGCAGGTCCCGGCGCAGGGTGTGGAAGACCTCGGAGCCCATCCGCACGGCGTCCGCGAAGGTGGCCGCGCCGATCGGCGCGATCATGAACTCCTGGAAGTCCAGCGGATTGTCGGCGTGGGCCCCGCCGTTGATGATGTTCATCATCGGCACCGGCAGCAGGTGCGCGTCCACGCCGCCGACGTACCGGTACAGCGGCAGCCGGTGGGCAGCGGCGGCGGCCTTGGCGACCGCGAGCGACACGCCCAGGATCGCGTTCGCCCCGAGCCGGGCCTTGTTGGCGCTGCCGTCCAGCGCGATCAGGGCCGCGTCCACACCGCCCTGGTCCTCGGCCTCCAGCCCCCGCACCGCTTCGCCGATCTCGCCGTTGACGAACTCGACCGCGCGCAGCACTCCCTTGCCGTGGAAGCGCGACCGGTCCCCGTCGCGCAGTTCCACCGCCTCGCGCGCGCCGGTGGAAGCCCCCGAGGGAACAGCCGCCCGCCCGATCGAACCGTCCTGCAACTCGACGTCCACCTCGACGGTGGGTTGCCCCGGCTGTCGATGATCTCGCGTCCGGTGATCCTGGCGACGGCAGTCATATCTCTCCCCTGGAGGCAGCACCTTGTGTGGGGTCTCAACGGAGAACCCACTAAGTTCCGTTCAGGAACATATTATGAGGCGTGCTTCAGCCCTGTACAGGGGCGTCCAGATGGCGGCGTCGGGCCGCGGCGGCCCGGTGCCGGCCCGAGACCAGGGACCCCGACCGGCCCGTCAGGGACGGATGACCGCGGTCACGACCCTGCGGACGGCCTCGGCCGACGGCGGTGCGCCGTGCCGGTCGGCGAACAGCAGGTGGCCCGCCCCGACCAGCATGGGGGCGAGCGTGTCGACGTCGATGTCCGCTGCGAGGCGGCCCAGTTCGCGCTCGGCCACGAGGTAGGCGGCGATCATGTCCGTGGCCTCCGCCATGATCGGGATGCCGGCCCCCCGGAGCTCGCGCAGCCGTAGGCGCAGCCCGTCCCGGGATGTGACCAGAGCGACGATCGCCACACCGACCGGACCGAACACCTCCGGCAGCACCTGAGCGAGGTTGTCGGCGACGGTCCGCGTCCCCGCGGCGTCGCGCAGGGCGGCCGCCCGGCTGTCGATCCGGGCGATCCGGTCCAGGACGAGGTCGGCGAGGAACGCGTCGAAGTCCGCGAAGTGCCGGTGCAGGACCCCCTTCGCGCAGCCCGCCTCCGTGGTGACCGCCCGACTGGTCAGCGCACTCGACCCGTCCCGGAGCAGCACGCGCTCGGCGGCGTCGAACAACTGCTCACGGGCGTCACGCAGCGCTGTCCCTGTCGGCACCGCCATCTCCTCATGTCACGTTCCCGGCGCACCCGTTGATGAGTGGGCACATGCCCACTACAGTGGGCATGTGCCCACTCTACCGCCCGCGGACGCCGGAGACGCGCGCCCGCCCGCTTCCGAGCCCCATCAACACCGGGCGATGGCCGAGTCGTTCGGCACGGATGCCGGCCGCTACGACCGGACCCGCCCCCGCTACCCCGACGCCCTGATCGGGCGGATCACCGCCGGCATCCCCGGGGCCGACGTCCTCGACGTCGGCTGCGGGACCGGCATCGCGGCGCGGCAGTTCCGGGCGGCGGGCTGCCGCGTGCTCGGGGTCGAGCCCGACGCGCGGATGGCTGCGTGGGCGCGAGGGACCGGGATCACGACCGAGGTGGCGACGTTCGAGGCCTGGGATCCTGCGGGCCGGACCTTCGACGCCGTCGTCGCGGGAACGGCCTGGCACTGGATCGACCCGGCCGTGGGCGCCGCCCGGGCGAGCCGGATCCTGCGGCCCGGCGGGCTGCTGGCACCGTTCTGGCACGTCTTCCAGCTCCCGCCCGCCCTGGCGGAAGCCGTCGCCGCCGTCTGCGAACGGGTGCTGCCGGACGCGCCCTTCGACTTCCGGGCGGCGCTGACGCAGCCGGCCGTGGACGTCTCCCAGCCGCTGTTCACCCGGGCCGCCGACGGGATACGGCAGGCCGCCGGGTTCAGCCCGCCCGAGCAGTGGCGATTCGACTGGGAGCGGTCCTACACCCGTGAGCAGTGGCTGGAGCAGATGCCCACGCAGGGCACCTTCACCCGGCTCCTGCCCGCCCAGCTCCAGCAGGTACTCGACGGCGCCGGCGCGGCCATCGACACTCTGGGCGGCAGCTTCACGATGTCCTACGCCACGGTGGCCGTCACCGCCACGCGGACCGGTGCGGCGGAAGTCCCGGAGGACGAGGCCGTCGCCTGAGCAGGCCTCCGGCGACCGGTTCTGACCCGGGTCCCACTACCGGCTCTGCTCCACCAGCGCGTGGGCCCGTACCGGGAAGGTGCCCATGCCCTCGACCGCCGGCGGGGCGGCGGTGAAGCGGAAGCCGTGGGGCGGCAGCTGTTCCAGCCCGCGCAGGTGCTCCACCACCGGGATGCCCGCCGCGAGCAGTTGGGTGTGGGCGGGCCGGGTTCCGTCGGCCATGCTGTCGATGTTCGCCGAGTCGATGCCCACCAGGACCGGCCGCTGCGCGACGAGCCAGGCCACCGCCTCGGCGGTCAGGTACGGGTTGCCGTCTCCGTACTGCTCGGTGCCCCAGTGCCGGTCCCAGCCGGTGTGGATCAGCACGGCCTTCCCGGCCACGTCGTGCGGCAGCAGCAGTGCCCGGTCGATCGCGGGCCCCTCGGTGCCCGTCACCCGCACCACCACGCCGTCCAGGTCGGTCAGCCGCTCCAGCGGCAGCGCGGCGAGGTCGTCCCCGTCGCCGAAGCGGTGGAAGGGTGCGTCGAGATAGGTTCCGGTGTTGGCCACCATCGTGATGCGTCCGATGGAGAACTCGGTGCCCGGTGTGTAGATGTCACGCGAGGCCTCGCGCGTCAGGTGCTCGCCGATCTCGGGCCCCGGCAGGCCGGGGAGAGTGACCATGCCCTGACGGATCGGGTGGCTCAGGTCCACCCTGCGCCTCTGCGCGGCGGCGGCCCCCTCCGTGCCCCGCGAGCCCTTGTGGGGTTCGCGCAGCATCTGCCGCCCGCTGACCCGCACCTCGCCGACCATCAGCAGGCCCAGGTGGCGTACGAGCAGCTCCCCGACCTCCTCGTCACTGATGTCCGGTCCCGGCACGTCCAGCCGGAACCCCTGGGTCTGCAGGGCTCCGCCGTTGGCGAAGACGACATCGGCGTCGAACTGCACGCGCCATTGCTCCGTGGTGTCCATGCTCCGATGATCAGTGAAGGGACGCTGTATTTCAATCGCGATTCTCTGAAGTACTACTACAGTTCTGCTTATGGAACTCGACCCCAGGCGGCTGCGCGTCCTGCGCGCGGTCGCTCTGCGCGGCGGTGTCATGGACGCGGCCGGACTGCTCCATCTGTCCCCCTCCGCCGTCTCGCAGCAACTCGCGCAACTGGAGCGGGAGGTGGGGCTGCCGCTGGTCGACCGCTCGCGCCGCCGGGTGGGGCTCACCCCCGCCGGGCGCCTGCTCGCCGCGCGCGCCGAACGCATCGAACAGGAGCTGACCGAGGCTCGGCGCGAGCTGACCGAACTCAGCGGGCGCGTGGCCGGCCCGGTCACGATCGCCGCGTTCTCCACGGCGATCTGCCACCTCCTCGCCCCCGCGCTGCGCTCGATCGCGCAGGCGCATCCCGAGTTGGAGCCGCGGGTGGTCGAGCTGGAGGGGGCCGCCGCCCTGCGCGAACTGCGCACCGGTGGCTGCGACCTGGTCGTCACCGAGCACGACGGCGGGGGCGGCGCGGCGCCCGACGGGCCCGACCTGGCCTCCTCGCCCGTGGCCGACGACGAGTACCGCGTGGTGACACCGGCGGACTGGCCGCGGCCGGCCTCGATGCGGGACCTGGCCGGCCGGCCCTGGGTCGCCAGTCCCGAGGACACCGCGTGCGGCCGGGCACTGCTGCGGATCTGCGCCGACCACGGTTTCACCGCCCGCCGTGACCACATCTGCCGCGAGTTCCCCACGGCTCTGGCCATGGTGGCGGCGGGCGCGGGAGCCGCCGTCGTGCCCACGCTGGCACTCGGCTGGGCCCCGCCCGCGGTCGTGGCCGTGCCGTCCGTGCCGGTCGTCGGACACCGCAGGATCAGCGCGCTGTTCCGCCGCTCGGGACCGGAGCACCTGGTCGCCGCCGTCGTGCACGCGTTGCGGGAGTCCGCGCGACAGGTCGGGCTGATCCTGGCACTGCACTGATCCCGACACGGGACCGATCCCGGCACCGGACTGATCCCGGTACTGCACCGAACCCGCCCGCGGAGACCCATCTCCCCCCGTACGAACGGCGTCAGTGGGCCACGGTGATCACGATCTTGCCGAACTGGGTGTTGGACTCCAGGTGCCGGTGCGCCTGGACGATCTCCTCCAGTGGGAAGAGCCGGTCGACCACCGGGCGCAGCGACCCGGTCCGCAGGCCCGAGGTGATGAACGCCGCCGCGCGGCGCATCCGCCGGGGCTCCCCGGTGATCTCCAGCATGGTGAAGGTGCGCAGGTTCAGCGCGGGCATGCCCAGGTCGAAGCCGGGATACGGCGTGGGCTGCCCGCTCTGCGCACCCCACAGGAACACCGTTCCGTCGGAGGCCACCGCACGCGCCAGATCGGCCACGCCCGGCCCCGCGACGGCGTCGAAGACGAACTCGGCACCCCGGCCGCCGGTGATCTCCGACAGGCGTCCCGCCACGTCCTCCTCGTCGGAGACGATCACCTCGGCCGCCCCCGCGTCCAGCAGCCGCTGCCGCTTGTCGCGGGTGCGGGTGACGGCGATCGGCGTGGCGCCCACCCGGTTCGCGGTCTGGACGGCGGCCAGGCCGACGCTGCTGGAGGCGGCGGTCACCACCGCGACATCGCCCGCCCGCATTCCGCCCACCTCGACCATCGCGCCGTAGGCCGTGAGGTAGGGCATCCACACCGCCGATCCGGTCACCGCGTCCACCGCGTCCGGACGGGGCAGGAGCGCCGCCGCCGGCACGATCGCCCGCTCGGCGTACACGCCGTAGTCGTTGTACGAGAAGCTCGGGACGACGCTGACCGCCTGCCCCAGGGCGAACCCGGCCACCCCCGGGCCGACCGCCTCGACCACTCCGGCCGCCTCGTTGCCGAGCCGGGACGGCAGTTTCCTGGCCTGCTGGATGTACCGGCCACTCCGGAACAGCGCCTCCGCCCGGTTCAGGCCGATCGCGTCCACCCGGATGCGCGCCTCGCCCGGTCCCGGCTCACCGGTCTCCAGGTCCTCCAGCCGCAACACCTCGGGTCCGCCGATCTCGTGGAACCGCACAGTCCTCGTCATGGCACCGTCCTTCGTTCGCGGGAAACCCCATTCGCAACGCGGTTCACCGTGGCATGGAAGTACGATGGCAGTCAAACTTTGATGGAGATCGTACTATGGGAGCCATGGAACGCACGCCGACCCACCCCGATGTCGCGGACGTCGACCTCCAGCAGGTGCTGGAGGCCCTCGTCGACCCGGTACGCCGCAGCATCGTCACCCAACTCGACGCCGCGGGAGCGGACATCGCCTGCGGTGCCTTCGACATCGCCGTCAGCAAGTCCACCGCCACCCACCACTTCAAGGTGCTGCGGGAGGCGGGCCTGATCCGCCAGCACTACGTCGGCACCTCACGCATGAACACCCTGCGCCGCACCGAGATGAACGCGGCCTTCCCCGGCCTGCTCGACGCCCTGACCACGCCCCGGCCCCCGGGGCGCTGAGCCCGGCACGCGGGCGCCGGCTATCCGAACAGCGGGAACCGGGCCGCGTCCGCGCCCAGGTGGTCGCGGTCGGCGGCCGTCAGCGGGGCGCGCCCGGTCGCCGCGCGCGCGTAGTGCGCGTCGTCCCAGGCCGTGGGGGCCGGACGGCCGAGGAGGCCGTCCAGGGTGCGCCGCACTTCGGCGAGGCCCTGCTGGGGCGGGCCCGCCGCGTCCGGCAGGGACACGACGAGGTCGAGGTGGTGGATCGTCGCCTCGACAGCGAGGGTGCGCAGCAGGTCACCGGAGCGCAGTACGTGTCCCTGGGTGGCGACGGGCCGGTCGACCGACGCGGCGGCCGCGGCGTGCACGACGGCCGCCGCGGTCTGCGCGTACAGCTCCCACAACTGGTCGACGTGGAGGAACATGCCGGCCACGACCCGGTTGAACCGGCGGCCGGCGGCAGCGCCCACGGGCTCCGGGCGCCAGTCCTCCCAATAGGTGACGGCGTCGCGGTCCGGTGCCCGGTCGCTGGGGGTGTGCAGCGCCACCAGGCCGCGCTGCGCGTCGCTCACGCAGTGGAAGACCAGGTCGCGCACCGACCAGCCGGTGCAGCCGGTCGGCAGCCACGACTGTTCGTCGCTCAAGGGAGCGACGACGGCGTCGAAGGCACCGTAGGCCGCTCGCACGACGTCGGCCGGGTGGGGCGGTTCCTGCTCGTTCGGCTCCCGCCCGCGCTGCTCCTGCTCGTTCGGCTCCTGCTCGTTCGGCTCCCGCTCGTTCGGGTTCGGCATGCCGTCGAGCGTAGGGCAGTCGTGCTCATCCCTGAGGACGACCCTGACCGAACCGGGGGTTACCCCGATGGTGCGGGCGGCTCCTCGATTGCAGCATTGGCTGACATGACGACGGAACAGCCGAACACCTCACCGGCCGCAAGGCGCCGCGGGCTGCGGGCCGCGATCGTCTGCGCGGTCCTCGCCATCGGCGCGCTGGCCGCCGTGCTGCCCGCCCAGGCGGCGACCGCCCGACCGGCCGCGCACCCGGCCGGGTTGAGCCTGCCGTCCTCCACCGGCGGGTACCAGGTCGGCGAGGTCGCCGTGCACCTCGTGGACCGTTCGCGGCCCGACCCGTGGCAGCCCGGCCGGGCCCACCGGGAGCTGATGGCCAGCGTGTACTACCCCACGACGCGGGCGGCGGGCCATCGGGCCGCGCCCTACATGCTGCCGCGAGCGGCGGCGCACTTCGACGCGGTGACCGCGGGCGACTACCTGGGGATGAACCTGCCGGCCGGGCAGGCGGACTGGGCGGCCACGGCCACGCACGCGGTCCAGGGGGCTCCGGTGGCAACCGGGGGCGCGCGGCCGGTGCTGGTCTACTCCCCCGGCCTGGGTGAACCGCGGACCTGGGGCACCACGCTGGTGGCGGATCTGGCCAGTCGCGGCTACGTCGTGATCACCGTCGACCACACCTGGGAAGCACCGGAAGTGCAGTTCCCCGACGGCACGCTGGCCACCATGGTCACCCCGACGGACCCCGACGCGTTCATCCGCACATCCCTCGCCGTCCGGACCGCCGACACCTCGTTCGTCCTCGACGAGCTGGGCCGCCTCAACAGCGGTCAGAACCCCGACGCGGACGGTCGGCGACTGCCGCCCGGTCTGGCCGGAGCGCTGGACCTGACTCGGGTCGGCATGTTCGGCCACTCGCTGGGCGGCACCGCCGCGGCCACGGCCATGGAGGCCGATCCGCGGATCGACGCCGGCATCGACATGGACGGCAACCTCACCCACTTCGACGGCTCCCTCATGCCCGTCGCCGAGCACGGCCTGACGCGGCCGTTCCTGCTGCTGGGCAAGGACGGTCCGACCGACACCGGTCCCGGCTGGCAGGCGTTCAGCGCCCGCACGCCGGGCTGGACGCGCCGGCTCACGCTGCGCGGTGCGGAGCACGCGTCGTTCACTGACGCCGAAGCGCTCCTGCCGCAACTGGGCCTGCCGCCGGCCACCCTGGCGCAGGACATCGGCACGATCGATCCGGCCACGGCGATCCGCACCAACGAGGCGTACGTCGCCGCGTACTTCGACCACTGGCTGCGCGGGCGGAGCGACCGGCTGCTGCGCGGCCCGTCCGACCGGTACCCCGAGATGGAGTTCGTCGACTGACCGCCCGCCGGGCGGCCGCCCGGCCGCCGGTCAGCCCGCGCCCGGGACTTCGACGATCTTGCCGTTGTGGTCGACGGTGTGGGTGTTCCAGTAGGTGTCCCACTCGTCGCTGACGTGCTCGGGCACCTTCCCCTGCGGGAACCGGACGTACCCCGCGGGCGGCTCCTGGCCGTTGGGCGCACACGCGCGACCGGTGCTGCCCACCGCCAGGACCGGGTACTCCCCGCCGCCGCAGATCGCGTCCTCGGTCGAGCAGCCGGTCAGCAGCGCCACGGTCAGGCAGGCCACCGCCAGGGCTCCCAGCACGGACCGCGCCGGACGGCCGGCGGCTGCCGGGACCGCGGCGCCTGGGGAGACGGCGGCGGCGGGCGGCAGGGCGTGGACTCGGTCGGCCGTACGCACAGGTGGCCTCCCCCTCGGAAGTATGGGTGCGATTGCAAGTGCTGGCAGGACCAGCCTGCCCCACAACGGGCGCACCATCATGAGTACGGGTACTCACCCCGGTGCCCCCTCGGGCACCGTTCACCCGAACGGCCCACCCCGCCGGTTGCCCACCTCCGCTTCGATACCCACTCCGACCTGCGGTTTAAGAACGGTCGGACCACCCCGCCGAGACTGCCCCGGTTGCCGGGCCCGTGGTGGCAGGGGGGGATGGGAGCAGGGCGCGTCCACTGGCGCGGGGAGAAGAGCCTCGCAGGCGTGCGCCGAGGAGTGATCATTCATGGCAGCCGATGGCGTTTTCCGGGACGCGAATGAGCTCAAGGGTCTGACCGCCTACGACGCCGGTGGGGAGAAGATCGGCCACGTGCAGGAGGTCTACTTCGACGACCGCACGGGCCGCCCGGACTGGGTGACGGTCAAGACCGGCCTGTTCGGGTCGAAGGAGTCCTTCGTCCCGCTGGCCGGTGCCCGCAGCGATGGTGACGCCCTCCATGTCGCGCACGACAAGGCCACCGTCAAGGACGCGCCCCGCCTGGACGCCGACCAGCACCTGGACGTGGCCCAGGAGCAGGAGCTCTTCGCGCACTACGGTCTGAGCAACGGCACTGGCAACGCCACCGGCAAGGGCGTCGGCGCCGCCGGTGCCGCCGGGAACGTCAGTGGCGCGCCCGGGGTGGGCGGCAACCGCCCGGTGGCCCCGGTGACCCCGGTGCCCGCCCGCGACCGCGACAACGAGATGGTGCGCTCCGAGGAGCAGCTCCACATCGGCACCGAGGAGCACGAGGTCGGCCGCGCGCGGCTGCGCAAGGTGGTCGTCACGGAGAACATCACCACCACGGTCCCCGTCTCCCACGAGGAGGTCCGGGTCGTCCACGAGCCGATCGACGCGAAGGACAGGGCGGCCAGGGGCAATCGCATCGGGGAGGCCGAGACCGAGGTGACGCTGCACGCCGAGCAGCCGGTGATCCGCAAGGAGACCGTGGGCGTGGAGCGGGTGCGCCTGGAGACCGAGAAGGTCACCGAGCAGCAGGAAGTCAAGGCCGACGTACGCAAGGAAGAGATCAAGTACGACACCGACGACCCGGGCAAGCAGGGCCGGCGCCGCTGACCCCCGCACGGGGATCACGGAGCGAACAGGCTGCATGAAGCGGCCCCTGCTCACCGGAAGGGAGCAGGGGCCGCCGCATGACCGCGGGCCGTTCTCCGGCGCACGGCGGCGTCCGTACGACGACACGTGCCGCGCGGGCGGCCCGTCGGGGGATGATCAGGCGTGGACCGACACCCACTGCGTGCAGGTGCGCTCGCTGCCCTTCACGATGCACCCCCGCAGCTTGTACTTGTTCCCCTCCGGCAGGTTGCCGGAGACGACCTTCTGGTAGATCGCCTTGTGGCCGCGCGTGGAGGCGAGGCGACCGGTGCTCAGCTCGGCCTCGACCGACCAGCCGTCGGGGCTGATGTCCTTGGCGATGAGGGAGTCGCCGGGGATGTCGGGCGCGGGCTGCGGGTCCGCGTTCCAGCGGGCGAAGCCCATGTTGTGGCCGTCCCGGGGGCTGATGAGATTCATGGTGTACGACCCGTCGGACTCCATCGCGGTCACCCCCGTGACCGAGGTCAGGGGCGCGGAGAGGTCGCTGTCGGGCGCGAGGTCACCCGTCTCGTCGGCGTTGGCGGTTCCGGCCCCGGCGGTGAGTGCCACGCCGACGAGCAGGGCGGCCGATCCGAGGGCCATGCCGGTGCGGTTGTGTATCGAACCCATGATTTCCTTTGTTCCGGCGCACGACGGCAGACCCGCCGCACGCACGCTCCCGCCGGCCTCGAACACCGCCGGCGAATGATCAAAACCACTGTACCCAGGCCCCTTTGCCGAGCTACTGGTGGGTATCAGGGCGGCCGGGGCCTGCATCGGGACGGGTCCCCTGGCCGGGGCCGCACGGGGGGCGGCACACTGCCACCATGGTCGACACCGCGGGCGAGGCACTGGAACTGCACAGGCTGCAGGTGGAGCAGGTGGGCGTGCTCCCTTTCGCGATGGGATCGTTCGACACCATCGGGCCGCTGGCCCGGGCCGACTTCCCGCACCGGCACACCTTCTACGAGATCGCGCTGGTGACGCGGGGCCGCGGCACGCACGTGGTGGACCTCGTGCGCCAGGACCTCGATCCGCCGTTCCTGTACGCGCTGGTGCCCGGGCAGGTGCACCACTGGGAGGACGGTGAGGACATCGCCGGGTGGGTGCTGCTGTTCAACGAGGACTTCCTGCTGCCGCATCCCGGGGACGCGGAGGTCATCCGCCGGCTCAGCGCCCGGCCGCGGCTGCGGCCCGACCGGGAGGAGACCGCGCGACTGCTGACGCTGCTGGCGGAGTTGGACCACGAGTACCGGCAGGCCGACTGGGGGTACATCAGCATCGTCTCCTCGTACCTGCACATCCTGCTGCTGCGGGCGTTACGGATGCCCGATCCGGCGGCGCGCGCGGACGAGGCCGGTGCCGGCGGGCGGGCTGGGGAACTGGTCGACCGCTTCCGGCTGTTGATCACCCAGCCGGGCCCGGGGCTGCACTCGGTCGAGGAGTGCGCGCGTGAGCTGCGGGTCTCGACGAGCTATATGCACGACGCGGTCAAACGCGGCACCGGCAGGACCCCGGGGCAGCTGATCCGGGCGCGGCAGATCCTGGAGGCGAAACGGCTCATCGCGGGAACGAACCTGACGATCCGCCAGGTCGCCGCCGAGGTCGGATTCGCCGACCCGGCGTACTTCTCCCGGTTCTTCCGCCGGGAGACGGGGGTGTCGCCCGGGGACTTCCGCCGTGCGGTCGGCGAAAAGCACCACGAAGCGGCAGGACGGTCCCTCGCCGCCCCGCAATCGCCTGCGTAGATTCGCACTCGTGCCCGGAAGGGACGGCTGACGTGCCGTTCCCCCAGGCCGCTATGTCATGCCCACGACATGATGCGAGGAGAGTTCTGTGCCCACCCCCCACAACGAGTCCAGCGGTTTCGAGACCCCCGAGGACCACCGGGGCATCAGCCGCAAGAACCTGATCAAAGCTGCCCTCCTGGCCGGCGCCGTCCCGCTGCTGACCGGCGGTGGCGTGGCCCTGGCCCGGGATCGGGCCACCGCGGCCCCGAACCGCCCGCTGTCCGTGACCCCCGCGTGCCACGACGGCGACGCGACGACCATCCCCAACATCGAAGGGCCCTACTTCAAGCCCAACTCCCCGCTGCGGACCAACCTCGCCGGCAATCTGCCCGGGACGCCGCTCACGGTCAGCGGCTACGTCTTCGGCCGGGACTGCCGACCGGTCTCCGGCGCGCTGCTGGACTTCTGGCAGGCCGACGACAACGGCGGCTACGACATGAACGGCTTCACCCTGCGCGGCCACCAGTTCAGCACCGCCCAGGGCGCGTTCGGCCTGACGACCATCGTGCCGGGCCTGTACCCGGGGCGCACCCGCCACATCCACGTCAAGGTCCAGGCGCCGGGCAAGCCCATCCTCACCACGCAGCTGTACTTCCCCAACGAGCCCCGCAACAGCACCGACGCGTACTACGACACGCGGCTGCAGATGACCGTGCGGCAGGTGGGCTCCGGCGAGCAGGCCAGCTTCGACTTCGTCCTGAACGTCACGGGCTCCCCCACCCCGACGCCGACCACTCCGCCACCGACCACTCCGCCGCCCGGCGGCGGAACCTGGGCGCCGGGCACCGCCTACCAGGCGGGCCAGCAGGTCACCTACGGCGGCGCGACCTACCGGTGCGTCCAGGCCCACACCTCGATGGCCGGCTGGGAACCGCCCAACGTGCCGGCCCTGTGGCAGCGCCTCTGACCGGGCGCCCGTCCGGCCGCCGCGGGCCGGGGTTGCGGCCCGCGGCGGCCGGCCGTCATCGGCCGCGGAGACGGTGCGACGGGGACCTCAGGGCCCCGCGCGTCGGCACGCTCCCTCAGACGTCGTCCGCGAGGTGCCGGACGACGGTGTCGGGGCCGGGCGACATGACCGTCTCGTGGCCGTCCTCGAACCGCACCCGGAAGGGCGGACCTCCGTCCGCACCCAGCACCTCGATGACCTCCGCTTGCCGGTCCTGCCGGCCGACCGTGCGGCCGTGAACCAAGAGACGGTCGCCCACACTTGCGCGCATACCACTGGCTCCTCTGCAGACGGGACCAGGAGCCCAGAGCCTCGTGCAGCTCCTGGGACGGTGCGAGCCCCCAGCCAAGCAGACGGTGCGCACGATGTCACCCTCGGCACCGATCGCCTCCGGATCCCAACAGGCCCCGGCCTCACGCCCACCCGTGGTAGTTCAGGTTCACCACCAGCGCGCCCACCGCCGTCACCAGGAACACGATCCCTCCGACGATCTCCCGCGACCGCACCCGCAGGTGGGCGGCTATCGCACCGACGAAGTACAGCACGAGGCCGATGGCGGCCAGGTTGCCCAGCAGCGGGACCGCGAACCCGGCCAGCAGCCCCAGGGAACCCGCCGCCAGACACATCCCCAGGCGCGGAACCCACGCCCGCGGCACGCCCTTCATGTCCGCCTGGGTCTTCGGGTACTCGTGCCCGATGAGGTAGGTCACGGCGGCGATGGCGGTGAACACCGAGGCGACCACGGTGACCGTGACGTAGGTGGCGAACATCAACTCTCCTTGTCGGTGCGACGGTCCGGGGCGCCCCGGACCGGACGTTTCGCCGCCGCGGTCGACGCGAGGAACCGTACGAGGCGGCCGTTCACTTCCTCGGCCCCGACCATCGGAAGGCCGTGGTGGGAGAGGCCCGGGACGACGTCCACCGAGGCATCACCCAGGAGCCGGCGGGCCGCGGCGGCCGCCCGCCGGCTGTCGTGGGCGCGGCTGTCCGCGGCGAACAGCGCCAGCGTCGGCCTGTCGAACGCGCGCAGCTCAGCGCGCTTGGGGCGGCCCCCGGTGACGGTGCGGCCGCGCGGGAACTCGGCCGCCCGGCCGTACAGCCGCAGCCACGCGTCGCCGCCCGCCGCGCCACGGGTCTCCCAGGCGAGAAAGGCACGGGCGCGGCGCGCCGTGGGGCGCGCGAGCAGCGGGAGCGCGTGCAGCAGATAGCGGGGCGAGAACCCGGCGAAGCACTGGGTCGGATCCAACAGCATCAGGCGGCGCACCCGTTCCGGGGAGCGCAGGGCGTAACGCAGCGCGATCCAGCCCCCGTAGGAGTGCCCGCAGAGGTCGGCGCGTTGTGCGCCGAGGCCGTCGAGGGTGCCGTCGAGCCAGTCCAGCAGGTCCGCGGGGGTGCGGATGGCGCGCTCGCCGCGCGCGCTCAGTCCGGCCTCGCCGATCCGGTCGACCGCGTACACCCGCCGCGTGCGGCTGAGCGGGGCGGCGTTCGCGTACCAGCTCGCGGCCGTCGCCCCGCCGCCGTGCAGGAGGACCAGCGGGTCGCCGTCCGGCGGGCCGCAGGCGTTCACGTGCGTGACGCCGAACGGCGAGGTGAGTTCGAGGGTTTCGACCGGTACTCCCCAGTCGGCGATCACCGCCCGGTAGGCGGCGCGGAACTCGGCTGTGCCGCCGCACGTCGTCGCGTCCTCGGCCACGGATGCCCCCCTCGCACACTCGGCCCCATGTATCTCGTTCAGCGAGATACTCGCTTGGCGAGATACTATGCACCGACGTCAGTCAGGGGAAGGCCCGGTGCCATGCGCGCTGAAGACCCACGAATGCGGACGGTGCATCTGCTGCGCCGGATCACTGTCGAGTTGCAGTCGTCCGGCGGGGGGTTCGCCGAACGCCACGGCCTGCACCCCACGGATCTGCGGGCGTTGATCTCCCTGCTCGACGCCGCCCGCGCCGGCATCCCGGCGACCCCGGGGCGGCTCGGCGCGCACCTGGGCCTCAACTCGGCCGGGACCACGGCGCTGATCGACCGGCTGGAGCGGCTGGGGCATGTGCGGCGCGCCCGCGACGAGCAGGACCGGCGCCGCGTGCTGCTCGAGGTGACCGACGGCGCGATCGCCCTCGGGCAGGCGTTCTTCGGCCCGCTGATCGAGGACGTCCTGGGCGTGGCCGACACGTTCGACGCCGACGAGCTCGCCACCGTCGACCGCTTCCTGCACGGCGTGGCGGAAGCACTGGCCACGCCGAGAACCGGCGGGTAGGGCGGGCCCGGCCGGCGCCCGCCCTGCGCGCGAGGACGCCGCGCGGGGCTCTAGCCGTGCCAGCGTGCGCCGTGCCGGTGGCGGCCGGGCTCGATCTCGAGGTCCGGCAGCAGGCCCGCCCGCAGCAGACCCTCCTGCCAACGGGTCACCTGGCGAGCGCGCCGCTCCTCGACGGCGGCGAGCGCGCCCACCGTCCCTCCGCGCGGATCGATGCGGGCGAGCGAGTGGACGGCGACCGTCCGCCGTACCTCCTGCGGCATCGGCCGCCGCCCCTCGCGCGCGGCGGCGCGCAGCCGCGCCGAGCTGTAGCGCAGCTCGCGCACCCGAACTCTCCGCCACGGGCCGGACGGTGGCCACCGGGCGTGTTCCTGGGGAGTGCTTCTGGGGCGCATGTGGTGGGCGCTTCGTGCCATGCCCGCACTTGTACCGCAGAAGTCCGTGCTCCCACCAACTTTTTTCGCCCGCCCGTGATCCGGATCCACCGGAGCGGCCCGGCCCGGGGGTTCGGCGGCGCGTCGGGCCCCCGGGGAGGGAACCCCGTGCTCAGGGGTCGTCTTCCGGCGCTGCTTCCCCTCTCTGCACGGGGGTTCACCGCGGCGCCGGGGCGCCGGGGGCGTGGGCCGGGCGGTGGGGTGGGCAGCCGGGTGAGCGGTATCGGGAGGTATACGGCTGAAAAGTCCCGTCCGGGAGGCTGCCGGGCCCTCCTAGGGTGGGCTGCGCCAGCACGGAAAAGTCCATTCGGAGCGACTTACCCTGGAGGCGGTTGGCGATGTTGGCCGAGGGCACGTATCTGATCAAGAACGAGGCGAGCGGCCTGTACCTGGGCGTGCAGGGCGCGGCCGTACAGCCTCGTGTCCCCGTCGTGCAGGAGCAGCTGGCGGAAGGCGCGGCGCGGCCGAGCCAGCGCTGGCACCTCAAGCGGGGGACCGCGGGGCCCGATTCGTGGCTGCTGCAGAACGAGCACAGCAAGCTGTACCTGGACAGCTCGGCAGACCGGCTCAACAACGGCGAGGGCATCCGGCAGAGCCCCCTGGAGATCCGCCCGGACCACCTCCAGGCACAGACCTGGCGGCTGGCGGAGATCGGTGAGGGCCTGCACGCGGTGGCCAACGTCAAGAGCCACCTGCATCTCGCCATCCGCGGTGACAGCCGCGAGCCGCGCATCGCCGCGGAGCTGGCCGCGGTGCGCACCGGCGCCGACCGGGGCACGCAGGTCTGGCGGTTCGAGCGCGTCCCCGCGCGGGGCGAGTCCCGCGCCTTCGACACGCTGACCGGCACCGTCGTCCAGCCCGGCGGCGGGATCCTGGGCGCGGTCGCGTCCACGGTCTCCGGCGCGGTCAAGCAGGCGCTGGAGGCCGGGGGCGGGATCTTCGAGACCGCCGCCCGGGCGATCCCCAGCAGCAGCGAGGTGCCGTACGTGCGCTTCGACGGCTTCCGCGGCGGCGAGTTCATCCGCTTCTCGCAGCGCCACGGCATCGAGGTCGGGCCGAAGCCCATCATCGAGCAGTTCCCGCACCTGCCCAAGGAGTTCCACGACGGCTTCGACGCCGTGACCTCCACCCGGCGCGGCAGCGAGCACACCCACCTGGGCATCACCGGCGACGTGTGCGTCGAGTTCTGCGAGCAGGGCGCCAGCGATCTGCTGCCGGTGAGCTTCCGGGTGCCGGTGGACCTGCTGCCGGTCGGTTCCGAGTCCGGCTGGGGCGACCTCACCCCGTCCGGCGACAACGACCGCCTGCTGCTCTCGCTCGGCGACCGGACCTGGCTGGTCGACCGGCGCCGCGACCCGGACGAGCCCTCCGAGGTGCGGCCGTTCTCCCTCGAGCACCTCCCGCAGGAGTTCCAGGGCCGGCTGGACGCGGTGGCCTCGGCCACCATCGGGACCGAGACGCACTACTTCCTCGCGGTGGAGGACCGGTTCAGCGTCGTGACCGAGCACCGGCTCGTCCAGGGGACGACAAGGATCACCGACGCCTATCCGCTGCTGGAAGGGGTCTGGATGTAGCGCGCGGCATCAGGGCCTGCCGGGAGCCGCGGTGCGGGCAGGTCTCCGCGCCGAAGCTCCCGGCGCGCCCGGGGCCCGGTCAGCGCTTGGCGAACGTGGTGCAGCGGGCGGGGTCGCCGGAGGTGTATCCGACGGTGAACCACTGCTTGCGCTGGCTCGACGAACCGTGGGTCCACGTCTCGGGGGTGACCTTGCCCTGGAACTCGGACTGGATCCGGTCGTCGCCGACGGCCGCCGCCGCGTCCAGCCCGTCGTTGATGTCGGCGTCGGTCACCTTCGTCAGCAGCGGGCGGCCGGTGGACGGCTGGGGCGTCCGCGTCGCCTGGTAGGCCCACACCCCCGCGTAGCAGTCGGCCTGCAGTTCGAGCTTGACCGAGGCGCTGTCGGCGCCCGACCGGTCGTTGCCGACGCTGCGGGTCGTGCCCAGCAGGTCCTGGACGTGGTGCCCGTACTCGTGCGCGACCACGTACGCCTGGGCGAAGGGCCCGCCCGACGCCCCGAACTTGGTCCGCAGGTCGTCGAAGAACCCGAGGTCCAGGTAGACCTTCTGGTCACCGGGACAGTAGAACGGGCCCACCTCCGACGTCGCCGGTCCGCACGCGGAGGAGTAGCGGCCGGTGAACAGGACGGTGCGCGCCGGCACGTACGCGGTGCCGCGCGCCGGCAACTCCTTCTTCCAGTACGTCTGCACGCTGTTGATCACGGCGACGATGCGGCAGTCCTCGCGCGCGTTGGCCTCCCGGCCCGTGCGGCAGTCCTCGCTCACCTGGTCGGAGTCCGCGGACGTGGCGCTGGTGCCGGAGTCGCCGCCGAGTCCCAGCTGATCGGGGCCGACCCCGAAGAACAGCGCCACCAGCAGGGCCACGATGCCTGCCGCGCCACCGCCGACGGCGAGCCGGCCGCCGGGCATGCCCCTGCGGTCGTCCACCTGGGAGGTGTCGAGATCCGCCTGGTCGTCGAACTCCATCGTGCCCTTCCTTCAGGCCCTAGCCACGGGGTTTTCATCATGGGGCCTGCGTCACGGCCCTGCGAGCCGCGCACGCCGGATTCACCTCAGCGGCCCCGTGGCGACAACGGCGGAGGACCGCACCGGCGGTGCGGTCCACGTTCCGGAACTGTTCCGTGCTGCCGTGGCGCCCCCGTCGATCGAGCGGCGCCGGTCGGACGCTCAGCGGCGTCCCCGCAGCCGGCCGAGGAGCTGGCGAGCCTGCTCGCGCTTCCTCGGGTCGGCGGCGGTGCGCCGCGCGGTCGCGATCGTCCGCTGCCCCTGGGGGCTCCGGCTGAACTCCTTGATGCGGGCGATGATTCCGGGCATGACCCCTCCTGGATGATGGCGAGCACACCGTCGGTGTCCTCGTACCGGCCGTCTACCCGGCGAACCCCGCGCGATGTGTCCGAGTGCGGCCGGTTGCGGTCCCTGCCCACGACGGCGCGGGGCGGACCGGTGGCAGGCGACGGGCCGGTCGGTGGCACACCTCACACGTCGCCGGGCGGTGCGGCCGGAACACCCGAAGATGGTTGACCGTTAACCCATATACGAGCGCGAGGAACCTCCCCGCCGGATTCCCTCGCGGTGTCGAGCCCGCGGGAGCACGAAAGGCCCCCGGCGAGTTCCACCGCGCCGGGCCGGGTCCCCGCCCCCCAGCCGCTTCGGCCGGTTCCCCCGACCAGCCGAAGCTTCCCGAGACCCGGCCGGTGTCCCCCCACCGGCCGGGTCTCCTTTGTGCCCGGGGCGTCCCGGCACGGCGGAGGCGGCGTTCAGCCCGCCGTGCGGGTGATGGCCTCGTTGACGACCGCCCGCAGATCGCCGGTGCGCGCGTGGGTGGCGCGCTGGATCCCGGCCCCGCCGCCCAGGCTCAGCAGCCGGTCGAGCGACTCCTTGACCAGCGTCAGGTCGCCGGCGTCCGACAGCGCCTGCGTGACGTGGTCCACCAGGGCGCCGATCACTTCCTCCGCGGGGGCCGGGGTCCACGTCAGCGGGTGGACCAGTCCGCCGGAGATCCCCGACCGCGCCGCCTGCCAGGCCCCCAGCCGCAGCAGGCCCACGGGCGCGGACGACGGGGGCTCCCCCGCGCGCCAGGCGCGGGCCGAGGTCTCGACGAGCCCTCGCACCAGCGCGGCCAGCAGTACCGTGTCGTCCGCGTCCAGGCAGACGTCGGCGACCCTGACCTCGACGGTGGGGTAGGTGCGCGACAGCCGCGCGTCGAAGTAGATCATCCCCTCGTCGAGCAGCGTCCCGGTCTCCAGCAGCGACCGTACGTGCGCGTGGTAGCCCTTGGCCGAGCCGAACGCCTCGGTCGGTCCCGCCGACGGCCAGCGTCCCCAGACCTGACTGCGGTAACTGCCGTACCCGCTGTCGCCGCCCTGCCAGTACGGCGAGTTCGCACTCAGCGCCAGCAGGACGGACAGCCAGGGCCGCATCCGGTCCAGTACCGCCACGCCCTCGTCGTCGGAGTCGACGCTCACATGGATGTGGCAGCCGCAGGTGAGCTGCTCCTGCGCGGTCAGTCCGAACTTCTCGACCAGCCGCCGGTAGCGTTTGCCCGCACTGACCGACGGATCGACGGGCAGCGGGGACGTGGCGAGTGCCGCGACGTCCGCCCCCACCTCGCGGGCCAGCTCCGAGGCGGCCGCCCGCCAGCGGCGGATCTCCCGGGCCAGATCTCCCATCGACTCCTGCGGCCGCGTGGTGGTCTCCAGCTGTTCGCGCTGCAGCTCCGCTTCGAGCCGGGTCTCGTCATCGCTGCGCGCCTGGGCGACCAGCACCGCTCCCGCCACCGCTCGCGGCTCCCCCGTACCCGGATCCACCAGCAGAAGTTCTTCCTCGACGCCTACGGTACGCACGGCGCGGCCCCTTTCCTCGTTCTCCCCGATGGCCTGCCCGCAGGCACGCGGTGTACGCAGCCGGGCCCCCGCCGGCCACCGGGCGGGGGCGGGGTCTCGCGGGCCCGTGTGCGCCGCAGGGGGTGCGACGGCAACCGGCCGTCCGCCGGAAACGTCCTACGGTGCGGGGCCCGGCCGCGGACGCGGGCCGGCCCCGGTACCCGGACGTCGGCCGACGAGGAGGGGCCCATGGCAGCCGCCGCACCCGACCCGCACCAGGACGCGGCGCAGGAACGGATCGCCGCCACCGTCGCCTCCCTCCAGGCCGACCTGGGGCGCTCCGACACCAAGGCCAGCCTGCTGCTGGGCCTGGCCGGGGCGGCGCTGGTGGCGCTGGCCTCGGCGGCGCCGGGCCGCCATCCGACGCCTCCGGTCGCCGTGGCCGCGTCCCTTGGCGCGACCGCGCTGCTGACTGCCGCGGTGCTCCTGCTGTGCGCCGTCCGTCCGCACCTCGGAGGCACCGGCTGGACGAGCTGGTCCCCGCTGAGCGCCGAGCAGTTGCGCGCCCGGCTGACCGCCGGCTACCAGGTGGAACACCTGAGGTTCATGGCCGCCCTCGCCACCCGCAAGTTCCGTCTGATCCGCCTCGCCGTCGACTGCATGCTCGCGGGAGTGGGGCTGCTCGCGGTGGCCGCCGTCCTCGTCGCGACGACCTGAGCCGGCGCGTCCGGCCGCCCGCGGGCCCGAGGGGGCGGATCAGGCGGTCGCCGACGCGACCGCGGTGGTCGGCGCGGGCACGTCCGCGGTCGGCGCGGGGTAGGGGTCGCGGAAGGTGAACGCGAGCGGGCCGTCGCCGTGTTCGCGCAGCACCGCGACGCGCTCCATGGCCTCGTCGGCGGTCGGGCGGTGCCCGGCGGGCACCCACCACAGGGCCTGGTGGTGCTCGGACATCTTCGTGAACCACTCCCGCCGGCGGCTGAGCACCCTCAGGTGGTCGCTGCGGTAGGTGAAGTCCTTCAGCGCCCGGACCGACTCCCAGACGGAGCAGTTGATCAGCAGCAGGTCGTCCGCCCCGTCGGGCCGCAGCCCCGTCGAGTCCTGCCCCTCGTCGTCCACCATGCGCCAGACGAATCCGGGCGCGTGGTCGGCGAGGGCGTTGATCTCGGGCAACTGCGCGACGAAGTCGGCCATTTCGGGCCCGTCGAGCGGGCCGACGATGCGCCCGATGTTGACCTGGGCCAGGTGAAAGTTGGTCATGGCGTCAGCATGGCCGGACCGGCCTTCTATCGTCAAGAGTTATTTGTTTTAGAAGTCAGGCTGACGCAGCACCCTTCCGGCGGCGGGTCCATCGCCGCCGTCCACTCGGCGCCGCCGGCGCACCCGGGCAGCAGCCCTTCGATGTAGGCGAGGTTCATGCCGCAGACCAGGGCCGGGAACTCGTCGGCCAGCGCGTGGAAGGGGCAGTTGTTCAGCCGTACCGTCTCCCCGTCCCGGTAGGGCTCGTACCCGCGCGCCCGCAGGGCCGCGACCGGATCGGCCGCGCCGTCGGGCAGCGCACTCTCCGCGGCGCCGGCCGACCGGGCCGCCGCCTGCAGTTCCCGGTCGAGCGCGGCGCCGTCGACGACCTTCGCCAGCAGCCGCCCCGCGGCGTCGTAGGAGCGGGGCGGCAACGACACCCCGCGCTCCCCCGGCGCCCGCAGGTACAGCTTCGCCGGGCGCCCGGCGCCCGGACCGGTGCGCCCGGACAGCCGCTGGAAGGAGACGGCCAGCAGGCCGGCCTCGACCAGCTTGTCCAGGTGGAAAGCGGCGAGTGAGCGGGAGACGCCGACCGCCGTGGCCGCCGCGTCGCGGCCGACCGCGCCCGGCGTCGCCACCACGTGCCGGTACAGCCCGCGGCGCACCGGGTCGGCCAGCGCTCCCACGGCCTCGAAAACCTCATCTTCACTGTTCACGGGACGATTCTATAACCAGCAACCGCTGTCACTAGTGGCGGCGGGCGTCCCGTACCGGAGGCGTCCGGGCGCTCGTCAGCGCCGTCGGCTGCTCCGGGCGCACCGGATGAGCAGCCACACGCCGAGTACGGCGGCGGCCCCGGCGATCAGCGGCGTGCGGTTGGCCTTCGCGGCCAGTGCGGCCTGGTCGGCCCTGGCACTGACGGCGTCCGGGGTCCGGTTCGCCGCGAACCGCCCCGCGCGGGACGCGGCGTCGCGCACCTGCGCCGCGGCACGGGCCGCGCCTTCCTGCAGCCGCGCCCTCACGTCGGCCTTGTCCGCCAACGCCTCGACCGTCAGGCCGAGTTCGTCGCGGGTGTGCTCCAACTGCTCACGCAGCTCCTGCGGGGTGGGATCGGACGGGTTGCGGTGCTGCTCTGCCATCGGGATGTCTCTCCTCGGTCTCGGCCGCACGGGCCTCGACGCCTGTTCGGTTCAGCGGGTGGTGCGGTCTGGGGGGCCGGGCGTGACGTGGCTTCGCGGCGTCACGTGGCCGTCCGGCGCCTTGTCGTCACGCCGGCACGGTCGTCACGCCCGCACGGCGTCACGCCATGCGGCGACGCTGTTCATCGGTCCACGCGCGGGTGTCCCGCGGTTCGACGTAGGGCTCCTCGTCCGGCGGGTAGCCTCCGGCGATCGCGCGCTGGCGGGCCATCTCGGCGTCGAACTCCAGCCCCAGCAGGATGGCGAGGTTGGTGATCCACAGCCACACCAGGAAGATGATCACGCCGGCGAGGGTGCCGTAGGTCTTGTTGTACGAGGCGAAGTTGGCCACGTAGAAGGCGAAGCCGCCCGAGGCGACCATCCAGATCAGCAGGGCGAGCACGCTGCCGGGGGTCACCCACGTGAATCCGCGGCCCTTGGCGTTGGGCGCGGCCCAGTACAGCAGCGCGATCATGATCGTCACGAGCACGACCAGCACCGGCCACTTCGCGATCGACCACACGGTCAGCGCGCTGTCACCGATGCCCAGCGCGGCACCGGTCTGCCGCGCCAGACCGCCGGTGAAGACCACGATCAGCGCGCTGGCGCAGGCCAGGACCATCAGCACCACGGTCAGGCCCAGGCGCAGCGGCAGCACCTTCCACACCGGGCGGCCCTCGGGCACGTCGTAGACGGCGTTGGACGCGCGGATGAAGGCGGCGATGTAGCCGGACGCCGACCACACCGCGACGGCCAGGCCCACGACCGCCAGCAGCGAGCCGACGCCGCTGTTGCCCTGCAGCTGCCGCACCGCGTCGGTGACCACATCGCGGGCCGAGCCGGGAGTGAGCTGCTTGAGGTTGTCCAAGATGCGCTGCGTGGTCGACTCGCCCGCGATGCCCAGCAGGGACACCAGGACCAGCAGGGCCGGAAAGAGGGCGAGAATGCCGTAGTAGGTCAGTGCCGCCGCGCGGTCCGGCAGCTCGTCCTCCTTGAACTCCTTCACGGTGCCCCGCAGCACCGCCCACCACGAACGCTTCGGCAGCTCGGTGGGGCGGTCGGGCGCCTCCTCCTCCACGTGCTCGTCCGGACCCACGCTCGCGCCGGAATCCGGGGCGGGGCGCTCGTCGTCGTTCTCATGCGCCGATTGCGGGGTGAGGGGTGCCATGCCTTGCGGCTATCCCGCAATACCGCGCCCATGCTTCGGCGGCGCCACCTGTCGCAGTGTGCTGTTCGGATCCGCACTCGGACGTCCACCCGTACGAGGGCTCGGTGTTTGCCGTCCGGCGAACCGGTCAGGCGCAAGGTCACGAACGACGAAAGCGAGGTGCGCGATGGGACTGCTGGTCCTGCTCACTGCTCCGATGGTCCTGGCCCTGATCCTGGTCTGGAGCAACCCTCCGCAGAACGCCCGCCACCGTTCCGGCGGCCGCGAAGCCGGCGCCTCGTCGAACCGCGGCAGCCACCGGCGGCCCACCCACGCCTGACGCGGGGGCCTGCGCCGGCAGCCCGGGAAGCGCGCGGAACCCGCGTCGGCGAATGCTCGGCGCGCAGTTGCCGCACGGGACACACACAACATCCGACCACCCCGTCTCAGGAGGCACCATGGACGCGATCGTCCTGCTCAAGGAAGACCACAAGACAGTCGAGAAGCTCTTCAAGAAATTCGAGGCGGCGGGCGAGAACGCGGTCAAGACGAAGCGCAAGCTCGCGGATCAGATCATCGAGGAACTCACCACCCACACGTTCATCGAGGAGGAGGTCTTCTACCCCGTGGCACGTGAAGCGGCTCCCGACACCAAGGACCACGTCCTGGAGAGCGTCGAGGAGCACCACGTGGTGGTGTGGATGCTCTCCGAACTCGCCGGCCTCGACGCCTCCGACGAGCGCTTCGACGCGAAGATGACGGTTCTCATCGAGAACGTCCGCCATCACGTCGAGGAGGAGGAGAAGGAGTGGTTCCCCGAGGTGCGCAAGGCGATGGGCCGGAACAAGCTGCAGGAGATCGGCACGCAGCTGGAGGCCGCCAAGTCGAAGGCGCCGCGCAGCCCTCTCGCGGTGCCCAGCGCGAAGAAGTAGCCCGGCGCGGGCCCGGGCCGCGCCGGATCACGTGGTGCCCCCGCCCCGATCGGCGGCAGGGCGGGGCAGCACGTCATCCGGCGCGGCCCGGAGGAGGTGACCGGCGCGCGAGGACTGCTACTGCGCGGGTGCGTCGGAGAACGACCGCACCGCGTCGTCGACCGAGTCGTACAACGGGTTGAGCAGGCTCACCCCGGTCAGCTCCAGCAGCCTGCGCACCGCGGGCACGGGCGCGACCAGCAGAACCCGGCCACCGGCCTGGCCGATGTCCCTGATCAGCTCGAGCACGACCCGCAGCCCGGAGGAGTCCATGAACGGCATCTGGGAGAGATCCAGCATCAGGTGCCGGTATCCGAGCGCCATCTGGTCGGAGAGCTTCCGCTGCAACACGGCGGCGGCGTCGTAGTCGAGTTCCCCACGTATCGCCACCACCGCACGCTCGGGACCATGAGCGGTGACGGTGACGGCCAGTGCAGCAGGCTCAGCGGGCACAGCAAACCTCCAAATATCGATGTCACCGCACCGCTACCCGCGATTCGCCCCACCACTCCCACCGATCTCGCCACTCCGGCGCCCGGCCCCCGGCCGGTTCGGTGGCGGCCGGTCCGGGGCGACTCAGGGAGTCAGGTGCAGCCGCAGCGTCAGACCGGTGGAGGACGCCCGGATCTCGACGAGGTCGCTCAGCTGGTGGATCATCCACAGGCCGCGGCCGCCGTTGGCGGAGGCCAGGGCGGGGCGGCTGCGCCCCGCCAGCGGATCGCGCAGGTGCCCGGCGTCGGAGACCTCGGCTATGACCGTGCCGTCCGGGGCCGTCCACAGCCGCAGGGTCCCGCTGCCGCCTCCGTGCCGCAGGGAATTGGTGGTCGCCTCGCACACCGCCAGGACCAGATCGGCCGCGCGGCCCGCGCTCAGCGCGGTGCGCGGCGCCCACCCGGCCACGCGGTCCCGCACATCGGCGAGCCCGCCGGTGCTGTAGGGCACGGTCAGCGCGTCACCGGGAGGCGGCGGCAGGGGCTCGTCGCAGTCCCCGCACACCACCGCCGCATCGACATAGGCGTCGCTGACGAGTTCCTGGCCGTCCAGGATCAGCGTGGGATGGGTGCGCCGGGCGTCGGCGAGCACCCGCTCCGGCAGGCCCGGCACGAAGTACGGGCACAGGATCGTGGCCGCGCGGCGGGCGAAGGCCGTGTTGATCAGCGCCTCGTGGCGGGTGGCCTCCAGCAGTTCCGCCGGGGTGCGGGCGGGCCAGATCGGCTCGCCCACGATGCGCGGGACGCGCCCGGCACTGCGGTCGGCGAAGCCCTGCAGGGCGGACAGGATCCGGCCGGGGTTGCGTCCCAGCACGGTCATGTCCGCGAAGTCCACCGCCTCCGCGGCGTCACCCAGCTCCTCGCGCAGCGGCTCGAGCCGGTCCCCGGGAATCGCGACGAAGGCCGGCTCGCCGGCCTCGACCGCGGCCCGCACGAAGCCGCCCACCCCCCGCAGGTACTCGTCCTGGGTGCGGTAGAACAGGGCGGGGTGGACGAACGAGGCGGAGGCCGGTGGCGGGGTCACGGTGGTCGTCATGCGGCAATCTCCAGGACATCGCACTCGTCGGGGAACATCGCAGCCGCGCGCATCAGGGACGCGGGCGGGCTCTGCAGCACCAGGCGGCGGCCGTCCCGCTGGAGGGACACGGTCGCGGACACCAGCTGGGCGAGCGCGTCGACGTCCAGGAAGCTCACGGCCGCCAGGTCGACATGGACGACGGGGCCGGGAATCCTGGCGACGTGGCGCAGGACCGTCGCCAGCGAGGACCGGGTGTCGAGGTCCGCGTGCCCGTGCAGCCGTACGCCGGGGCCGTCGGGTGACGCGCTGACCGTCAGCGGCAGCGCGCGCGCCGGGTGCGCCTGGGGCGCGGGAGCGCTGGGCAGGTGGGGGCAGTGGACGGCGACGGGCAGCTCCGCGACCGCGGCCGACGCACCGTCGAACAGGCACAGGCCGGTCACGGGCAGGTCCGCGCAGACCTCCCGGCCCAACCGCAGCTCGTACTCCAGGACCCGCTCGACGCCCGGGATCTCGCGCGCGCACCAGTGCATCTCGCTGGCGATCCGCACGCCCGGGAACCCCTGGCCCATCGCCTCCTCGCACGCGGCCCGCATCCCGGCCAGCACCACGTCCGGGTCGAAGGGCAGCTGCCGCAGATAGGAGTCGGTGACGTCCTGGACGAGGAGCTGACCGCGGCCGGCCGCCGCCACCACGTCCACGCCCCGCTCGCGCAGCACCTGGTCGACGGCCTGGGGCGGGTGGACGTCCGCGACGTACACGACGCGCTCGCCGCGCTCCAGACCCTCGCGGACGAACCGGGCCACGGCCTCGGCCCATTCCCGTTCGTCACCGTAGACACGGCACACGTGGCCGCCCCCGGACGCGACGGGGCTTGCTGAGTCCGCTGAGGACACGTCTTTCCTCCTGGCCCAGGCCTCCGGCGACGCATCACCATACCCGCACCGCGGGCGGCGGGGCCATCCGCTCCGCCCGCCCCGACCCGCCCGCCCGGCGCCGTGCGCGGGGCGGGCGCCCGACTGCGCACGGGCGGCACCGCCGTTCGGGTGAAACGACGGAACTAGTCCCGTGGTCGGTAGTTGAGCAGCTTGTTCCTCGCGTTGTCCGTATCGCCTCAAAGGATTCTCATGTTCAAGAAGTTTCTCGGCACCGCCGCGGTGGCCGTCTCCGTCGTCGGCGTCTCCGCCGGGTTCGTCTCGCCGGCCATGGCCATCGGGAACGACAGCGACGCCTCCACGACGAACGGGAACGGCGCCGAGTCGTCGTACGGCAACACCCACACCGACGGCACGCTGAGCCCGCAGGTCGGCCTGGTCCAGGGAACCCTGAACAAGCCGTGCATCGGCCTGCCCCTCAAGGCGAACGTCGGCTCCCTCGTGGGCCTCGTGCCGATCACGGTCCAGGACGTCAACGTCCTGTCCTCGCCGCAGAACCAGCAGTGCACCGAGAACTCGTCGCAGATCAAGGGCGACGAGCCGCTGTCGCACATCCTGGACCAGATCCCGGTCCTCTCCGGCAACGGCGTCGGCAACAACTGACCCTCTCGCAGGGCAGTACCCCAGGGGCCCGGAACCACATCGGTTTCGGGCCCTTCGTCGGGTCCGGGCACGGTACCGGGCCCACCTGCCGCCCCGCGGTCCGGCAACCCGGTGAGCAGGGGAGGCGTCCGTTCGGTGGAACACCCGTGACCTGCCGCGGAGCCGCACCGTTGTGGGGTCGACGCCGTGAGTTGTACGGCGCAACCAACCCTCCAAGGAGACTTCGATGTCCCGTATTGCCCAGGCAGCCGCCATCACCGCCGCAGCCGGCGCCGTCCTGGCCGCCGGTGCCGGTATCGCCGCCGCCGACGCCGACGCCCACGGCGCGGCTGTCGGCTCCCCCGGCGTCCTGTCCGGCAACCTCCTGCAGGTGCCGGTCCACGTCCCCGTCAACGTGTGCGGCAACACCGTCGACGTCATCGGCCTGCTGAACCCGGCGTTCGGCAACACCTGCCAGAACATCGACGGCCAGAACGGCTGACGACTGCCCGTCGGCCCCCCTCCGCGGATTCGGTGCGGAGGGGGGCCGCGTGCGTCGGCTCAGTCACCGGGCCAGGTGCCCGTGACGCGGCGCCAGCCCGCCGCCCCGCCGCGCTGCACGGCTGCCCGGACCACCGCGAAGATCAGGCCCTGGATGGCCGCGGCGGCGAGCACCTCGCCCCAGCTGTGGTCCTGCTCCAGCGGCTCCGGGGCGTCCTGGCCGGGGCCGACGCGGTCCCAGATCTTCCGGAAGACCAGTCCGGCCAGGGTGCCTCCCAGCATCCCCACGACGAGTCCGACCGGCTTGTAGACGACTTTCGCTGTCTTCGGCACGTGGTACCTCTCTCGCGCTGTGAGCGTTGCCGGGTCCCGGGTGCGGGCCGGGGCCGACGGGCTGCCTCCTCACTCTGCGGCCGCGCGGGCCGCCGCGCATCCGGCGTCGGGCCGTCGGGGGGCGGCGGGGTCCGCGGAGAGGTCACGGGAGGTTACGCGCCGGTGGCGAAGAACGCGGCCAGCGAGGCGACGAGGGCGTCCGGTGCCTGCTCCGCCACATGGTGGCCGGAGTCGATGCCGTGACCGCGCAGATCCGGGGCCCAGTCGCGCCAGATCCGCAGCGGATCGCCGTAGAGGTCCTCGAGATCGTCCTGGAGCGACCACAGGATCTGCGTGGGGCACCGGAGCCGGACACCCGCCTGCCGGTCGTCCTCCTCGTGCTGCCGGTCGAGGGTCAACCCGGCCCGGTAGTCCTCGAGCATGGCGCGCACCACCTGGGGGTTCCTGACCGCCGCACGCCACTCGTCGTGGTTCTCCTGCCCCATGCTGCGCGGATCGCCGTGGTACCAGCTGTCCGGGTCGGCATTGATGACGCGTTCGGGAATGTCGGGCTGGGCGAAGAAGAACCAGTGCCACCACCGCGTGGCGAACCGGGCGGTGATGCGGGACAGGTGCTCACTGATCGGCAGGCAGTCGATCAGTGTCACCTGCGCCACCGCTTCCGGGTGGTCCAGGGCCAGCCGCAGCGCGACGTAGCTCCCCCGGTCGTGTCCGACGACGCGGAACCGGTGATGGCCCAGGGACCGCATCACCGCCAGCATGTCCTTCGCGACGGCCCGTTTGGAGTAGCCGGTGTGGTCCGCGGTGGGCTCGGGGCCGCGCGAGCGGCCGTAGCCGCGCAGGTCGGGGCAGACGACGGTGTAGCCGTGGCGGACCAGTTGCGGGGCGACCCGGTGCCAGGTGGCCGAGGTCCGGGGGTGGCCGTGCAGCAGCAGGACGGGCGGGCCCTGGCCGCCGTGGCGGACGAAGACGGAGGACCGGTCCGCCGGATCCCCCGTCACGGTCCTGGACTCGAAGCCGCTGAACATCCGAGCTCCTCTCCTGCGCCGCCGGGACTCGGGCGGCCCGCTGGGCCCCTACCCGCGGGGAGAGGTCCCACCGGGCGGAGGTGTCTCACATGCGCCGGGCCAGGCCCGGATACGCGACGACCAGTCCGTCGGCGTCGAGGGTGAGGTCCGCCCGGTAGGTGCCGGAGGCGTAGCGCACGCGCTCCGCACCGAGGTGCGTGTACGTCTGCCGGTTGGGCCGGACCACGAGGTCGGGGACGTGCACCCAGGCCATCAGGAAGTCCCGCTCGCCCGGCCGGTGCTGCAGGGCGTGGCGCAGCACCGGCATCGTGTTGGTCAGCGGCGACAGTCCGAGGTCGCAGTCGAGGGCGCCGTCCAGTTCGGGCGCGGGCTGTCCGTTCACCGTCCACCGCCCGTCCGGCTCCCGGCGCAGGTCCAGCTCGGCCGTCCCGCCGGCGGTGTCGGAGGTGGCCCGCAGCCGGCGGGTCACGAAGTCCTCGGCGGTGTCGAGTTCGTAGGAGATCCAGTAGGGCTCGGGCACCGTGCCGACCACCCGGCCGCGCGCCCGCAGCGTTGTGCCGTCGATCTCGATCCACGCCGTCTCGTACCCGCCGCTCTCCTCGACCGCCCAGGTCACGGCGTGCGATGTGCTCATCGCGCCATCGTAACGAGCGGGACGGCCGCCTCCCGGGCCGCGTTCGGCCGTTCGGGGGGGGTGGGCGCACGCAGTGGCCGGGACGGGCTGCGGAGCCCGTCCCGGCCACTGCGCCGGGCGTCCTCAGATGTCGCGGGTGCTCGTGCGCGGCCACTGCCGGCGCACCAGTGCCGTCGCCGCCAGGAGGGCGACGACGATCGCGCAGAACACGGTGAGGCTGGTCGCGCCGGTGAACGTGCCGCCCCAGCTGTCCTGGAGCAGGGACGCGGAAGTGAAGAGCGGGACGAAGGCGTGCACCGCCACGGTGACGACGGCCGCTGCCGCGCCGGCCGCCCAGCTCCACACGGTGTCCCGCAGGGCCAGCAGGCCCGCCAGGATCAGGCAGAGCAGCGCGATGCCGAGCGAGATCCCCGCCGCCGCGTTGCCGGCGCGCAGGCCCGTGATGTCGGACGGCAGGTGGATCGCCCCGATCACCAGCAGGGCCACGGCGGCCGGCCAGCGCAGCACGGACCGCAGGGACTCAGCCGCCGCGGGACGCCCTCGGGCGTTCCGGTCGCCGCCGGCCGGGGTGGCGCGGCCCGTCGTGAGCCGCGCGGTGTTGAGCGCGGTCACCGCGGGGCGGCGGGGGGCGATGGGGGCGTTGAACCCGGTGCCGGGGTCGGCCGCCGGCTCGCTGGCGACGGGGGCTTCCTGCTGCGGCTGCGCCTGCGACTGCGGTTCGCCCGGCCCGGAGCCGAAGATGGTGAGCAGCTCCGCCACCTCCTCTATGGGGCGGCCCATCGCTGCCGCCCGCAGCGCCTTCTCCGCGTCGGCGGCGTCGTGCGGCGGCTTGTTCAGCAGGGCGATCAGTTCGCAGACGTCGGGCAGGGGGCGGGACACGGCTGCCATGTGCAGGGCTTCGTCACCGAGGGGCGGGAACCCGCCGCGCTCGTTGAGCAGGCTGACCAGCGCGGCGACGTCGTCCAGGGAGCGCGTGGTCGCCACCGCACGGAGGAGCGTGAGCCGGTCCTCCTCGCCCGGGCCTATGGAAGTGCGTTCGTCTTGTCGGGGTGTACTGAGATCAAATGCCATGTCACGGTTTCCTTTTTGGAGCGAGCCATCGGGGCGAGTCCACCTTCGGCCGCCACTGTGTGTCATCTACGACACACACTTAGTTCCATGACAGCCGACATATCGTGTATGCGCCATTCGGAACAGTCCGGCGTCGCACGATCGGAGCATCGCCTCGTCGCCTCATCGGCTCGTTGCACCGCGGCACCGCGGCACCGGCACCGGCGCCGGTGATCGCGCGGGCGGGTGCGCGGCCGTACGCGGGCGCCGTCAGGAGGCGGGCGCCTGCCGCAGTCCCCGCAGGAGCAGTCCGACCAGTCGGCGGGGGTCGTAGCGGGGATCGCCGTCCCGTCCGATGCAGAGGTTGCCGATGCCGCGCATCAGCTCGTAGGCGTGCGTACCGGGGGCGATCTCGCCGGCCGCGACGGCGGCGTCGAGCAACTGCGTGCAGACGGGCACCAGGCGGTCGAGGAAGTAGCTGTGGAGCGCCTCGAAGCCGCTGCTGTCCGAGTGCAGGGCGTTGGCGAGTCCGTGCTTCGTGACAAGGAAGTCGACGAAGAGGTCGACCCACCGACAGAGCGCCGGGTACGGCGAGTCGGCATCCGCCAGCAGGGTCGGACCGGCCTCGGCGCAGGCCTCGACCTGGTGGCGGTAGACGGCGACGACCAGGTCCGCCCGGGTCGGGAAGTGCCGGTAGATCGTCCCCATCCCGACACCGGCCCGCGCGGCGATCTCGCGGATGGGCGCGTCGACGCCGGAGCTGACGAACACCGCGGCGGCGGCGTCGAGCAGCGTCTGGTGGTTGCGCCGCGCGTCGGCCCGCTTGCTGCGGGCCGGCACCTCCCCGGAGGGGCTTGCAGTGGGCACCGCGCTCTCCTTCAGCCGTCGTTGACAAAGCGGAACAGCGCTCCGTATATTAATCGGAACGACGCTCCGCTTCGAGTCTAGCCGAAGCGGGACGCCTCACACCGCCTCGCCCCGCCGGTCCCCCGGGACCCCTCGCCGAGGCCATCGAAGGGATACCCGCCATGAGTGCATCAACCGCGCCGACCGCCCGCACCGCCCCGCCCGCGCCCGTCCTCTCGGTCGCCCCGGTCGTACTGCCGGCACCCGGCCGCGCCGTGGACCTGCAGCTGCGTGTCTCCGCGCCCGTGACCGGGGACGACCTGCCGGTCATCCTCCTGTCGCACGGCCAGGGGCACTCGCACCACCTCTCCTCGCTGAACGGCTACGCCCCCCTGGTCAACTTCTGGGCGGCGCACGGCTTCGCGGTCATCCAGCCCACCCATCTGAGCTCCACGACGCTGACCCTGGACCCCGCTACCCCCGGCGCGCCGATGTACTGGCGTTCGCGCGCCGAGGACATGACGCGCGTCCTCGACCACCTCGACGCGATCGAGACCGCCGTCCCGGCCCTGCGCGGGCGCCTGGACCGCGACCGGGTCGCCGTGGCCGGGCACTCGATGGGCGGAAACACCGCGAGCCTGCTGCTGGGCGCCCGGCTCACCGATCCGGAGACCGGAACCGAAGTGGACCTGACCGAACCCCGCATCAAGGCGGGGGTGCTGCTGGCCGCGCCCGGCCGCGGCGGTGACGCCCTCACCCCCGCCATGGCCGAGCTCTTCCCCTTCCTCCTGACGCCGGACTTCTCCCGGATGACGACCCCCGCGCTCGTCGTCGCCGGCGACAAGGACGCCTCGGCGCACCTGACGGTCGCGGGTCCCGAGTGGCACACCGATCCCTACGTCCTCGGCCCCGGCCCCTCCTCCCTGCTCACCCTGTTCGACGCGGAGCACGGGCTGGGCGGGATCTCGGGCTACGACGTCGCCGAGACCACGGACGACAACCCCGACCGCGTGGCGGCGGTCCAGCAGCTCACCTGGGCCTACCTCCGCACCCAGCTGCACCCCGGCGACCCCGCCTGGCAGACGGCGTGCGACGCCCTGGCGGCGGCCCCCGCCCCCTTCGGGCGCGTCGAATCCAAGTAGCCGAAACCAAGTAGGGGCCGAGTCGGTTCCGAGCAGATCCCGGTCAGACGCGCCCGCCCCCGGTCTCAGGCCGAGGGAACGGCGGTCGGCCGCCGGGGCGCCGCCTCCGGCATCGCGGGCTCGTCCAAGGTGCGCAACAGGAGCCAGCCCAGGGCCGGCAGGGCGATCAGCGGCGTGAGGGCGATCCGCAGGGACGTCGCGTCGGCGAGGGCGCCGATGAACGGGCCCGCGACGCCGCCGGTGCGCTCGCGCACGAACAGGGAGATGAACGCGCTGAGGCCGACGAGGACGACCGAGCGGCACACGATGGCCCCCGTCAACTTCGTGAAGGACGCCCAGTCGTCCCCGCCCCGGACCGCCCGTGCGGCCGCCGCCCCGGCACCCACCTCCGGCCCTGAACCGGGCGCACACCGGGGTGCGCCGCCGGGGCGCGGGTCCGTGCGTCAGCGGTGTCCGGCGAGCCAGGTCGCGATCGCCCCAGCGGGAAGCCGGTTGACGGCCGCCGGCCTGGACGGCACCGGTATTCTGCGGGCCATGATCAACACAACGGGGGACCTGGACGACGCCGCGGTGGCGGCAGCCGCGGCGCGGGCCGGCGCGGACGTGGTGCGCGAGCTGTACGGCCGGCGGCTCACCCGCGTCGACAAGGGCGGCGGGGACTTCGCCACCGCGGCCGACCTCGAGGCTGAGAAGGCGATCCTCGACGTCATCCGTTCCGCCCGGCCCGACGACGCGGTGCTCGGCGAGGAGGGCGGGCAGCAGGGCGCCGCCGGGGCGGCCCGCCAGTGGCTGGTGGACCCCCTGTGCGGCACGCTGAACTACGCGGTCGGCACCATGCTGGTGGCCGTCAACGTGGCCCTGCGCGACGGGCCGGCGGCCGTGGCCGATCCGTTCAGCGGCGAGGTCTTCCGCACCGACGGGGCGACCGCCTGGGTGCGGCGGGACGGGACCGACGTAGCGCTGACGCCCACGTCCGCGACCCGGCTGGTGGACGTCAACCTCGATCCGCCGTTCCCCGGCGCGCCCGGCTTCCGGGCCGTGGACCTGCTGGCCCACCCCGGGTTCGTCGAACGCTTCCGGCCCCGCGTGGTGTCCACGACCCTGGCGCTGGCCTGGGTCGCCGCGGGCCGGCGGGCCGCGTACGTCACCGACGGCGGCGACCTGTCGGAAAGCGTGCACTTCGCCGCCGGCATCGCTCTGTGCCGGGCCGCCGGCTGCGTCGTCACCGGGATCGACGGCGCCCCGGTCGGGCGGACGGGCCGCGGGCTCGTCGCGGCCGCCGACGCCGAGACCCATGAGGTGCTGATGTCGCTGATCCGCGGCGGGCGTTAGGGCCCCGGCCGGATCAGGCCAGCGAGCCGCCCGTCGCGTCGAGCCACTGCCCGGTGACCCACCGGCCGTCGTCCGAGGCCAGGAAGGCCACCGCGTCGGCGATGTCGGCCGGGGTGCCGACCCGGCCGAGGGCCGACAGGGCGGCCGCCCCCGCCCACGCCTCGTCACTGGCACGCAGCCAGGCGGCGTTGACGTCCGTGTCCACGATGCCCGGGGCCACGGTGTTGACGGTGATGCCGCGGGCGCCCACCAGTTTGGACAGGTTCTTGGTGAACACGTCCAGCGCGCCCTTGGTCATGGAGTAGGCGATCAGCTCCGGCATCACCGCGGCATGGGTGAGGCCCGTCGAGATGTTGATGACGCGACCGCCGTCGCGGAGCCGGCCGAGTCCGAGTCGGGTCAGGAAGAACGGCGCCTTCGCGTTGACGGCGAACAGCCGGTCGTACTCGGCCTCGCCGATCTCCGCGAGCGGCTTCGACGTCCCGATGCCCGCGTTGTTGACGAGGATGTCCAGGCCGTCGGCGTGCTCGTCGAAGGCCGCCCAGAGCGCCGCCGCGTCACCCGGCACCCCCAGCTCGACGCCGAGCGCGAAGGCGGTGCCGCCCGCCGCCTCGATGGCCTGCACGGCCTCCTCGGCCGCCGCCCGGTTGCTGCCGTAGTGCACCCCCACGACGGCCCCGTCCCGGCCCAGCCGTTCGGCGATCCCCCGCCCGATGCCCCTGCTGCCGCCGGTGACCAGTGCCGTCTTTCCCGTGAGCGCGCCCATGGCCGCTCCCCCTTCTTTCCGTAGTGACTGCTACAGAAAGGAACGGTAGCACGTTCTCTAGCGAGCGCTATAGAATTGCGGCATGACGACGAAACAGCGGGGCAGGCCGCGGTCCTTCGACCGGGAGGCGGCGCTGCGGCAGGCCACCCTCGCCTTCTGGGCGCAGGGATACGAGGCGACCTCGATCGCGGATCTGACCCGCGGGATGGGCATCGGGGCGCCGAGCCTGTACGCCGCCTTCGGCGACAAGCGCGCCCTGTTCGAGGAGGTCGTCACGGCATACGGCGCCACCCACGGCGCCTTCATGGAACGCGCCCTGCGGGAGGAGTCGACCGTCCGACGCGGCGTGGCGCGACTGCTGCGCGAGGCCGCGGGCGAGTACACCGACCCCGGCCACCCGCGCGGATGCCTGGTGATCAGCGCCGCGGCGAACTGCACCTCCCCCGACGTCGTGGAGTCGCTGCGGGAGCGGCGCAACGCGAACGTGCGGGAGATCCGGCGCAGGATCCAGGCCGACACCGACGCGGGCGTCCTGCCGCGCGGCACCGACGCCGGAGCGCTCGCGCGCTACACCGGAGCCATCGTGCAGGGCATGTCCCAGCAGGCGCGGGACGGGGCGAGCCGGGAGGAACTGGCGGCGGTCGCCGAACTCGCCATCGGAGCCTGGCCGGACGAGTCCGCCCCGGCGTGAGCGCGGCCGGGGTCACCGCTCCGGGCGGGCGGGTGTGACACCCACCTGGCGACGACCCCCGTACGTCACCAGGTGGGTAGCTGTGGTGTGCCGTTCGTCGAATCGAAGTTATCTTGTTTCAACGAACCGATCAAGTGGTTAAGGTTTTCCTGTTACGACAACCAGCAGTCGGAGAGCAGCTGAATGCCTTCACGTCACTTCGACGGCCGCCGCGTCCGCGCGGTACGCCGCGCTGCTGACCTGACCCAAAGTCAGGTCGCGAAGGCCCTCGGCGTCGCCGACCCGACCGTCGCCAGCTGGGAGACGGAGCAGTCCTGCCCCGACGGCGACAGGCTGCCCGCGCTGGCGGCCGCCCTCGGAGCGGACCTGGACGCCCTGTTCCCCCGCGACGGCCTGCCCGACCTCGCCGACCTGCGGTGCGACGCCGGCTACTCGCAGTACCAGACCAAGGACATCCTGGGGACGAAGAGCGCGGGACCCGTCGCCAACGCGGAGCGGGGCGTCCGCCGCCTGCAGCCGGCCTTCGCCGAAGCGCTGGCCGACGCGTACGGGGTGGGCGTCGAGGAGTTGCTGGCGGCCCAGGAACGGTCGTTCGGCAACGACGTGCCCCTCCCCCCGGCCACGGCACCGGCGCCGGAACCGCCGGACGAGCGCCGCCGCGACCCGCGCACCCTGTCCGAGAAGATCGCCTTCATGGTCGAGCACACGTATCAGGGAGGGCAGTCACCGCCGGCCGACGCGGAGATCGCGCAGATCATCAACGCCCAGCCCGGCGGTGCGGTGGTCGCCGAGAGCGATGTGCACGACCTGCGCACCGGTGTGCGCACGGACGCGTCGCCACAGGTCCTGGCGGGCCTCGCGGCGGCCTACCACGCGCCGCCGCAGTTCTTCCGGCCCGACGACGAGGCCGTGCGCGAGCTGGCCGCCAACCTGGAACTCATCGCGTCGTTCCGCCGCGGCGAGGTCGGCACCATGGCGACGCGCGGCGGCGGGGGCGCGCTCAACACCCGCCTCGTGTCCTTCCTCAACGACCTGCTGGACGACATCGAGGACGGCAGACTGCCGGGCGTGGGCACCGACACCGATCTGGACTGAGGCATGACGCGCCGACACCGGGGCCGGTGACGGCGCAGCCCGCAGCGCACGGCGCTCTACTCCTTGGCCGGGTGCTCCAACTGGGAGGCCAGCACCGCGGCCTGGATCCGGCGCTCCACCCCGAGCTTGGCGAGCAGCCGGGAGATGTGGTTCTTGACGGTCTTCTCCGACAGGTACAACTGCTTGCCGATCTGCCGGTTGGTCAGCCCCTGCCCGATGAGTCCGACGATCTCCACCTCACGCGGGGTGAGATGGGACAACGGGCTGTCGGCGGGCGGTCCGTCCTCCTTGGGACCGCCGCGCAGGCTGCTCATGAGGCGGGCGGTGGTGGCCGGGTCGAGCATCGACTGCCCGGACGCGACGGTCCGCACCGCCGAGACGAGGTCGGAACCCCTGATCTGCTTGAGGACGTAGCCGGAGGCGCCCGCCATGATCGAGTCCAGGAGCGCGTCGTCGTCGTCGAACGAGGTGAGCATCAGGCAGGCGAGGTCGGGCATCTGGGACCGGAGTTCCCGGCAGACCGTGATCCCGTCCCCGTCCGGGAGCCGTACGTCCAGGACCGCCACATCGGGACGCAGGGCGGGACCGCGGGCCAGCGCGTGCGCGGCTGTTCCCGCCTCTCCCACGACCTCGATCCCCTCTTCCGAGTCCAGCAGGTCCACCAGCCCGCGCCGCACCACCTCGTGGTCGTCGACCAGGAACACCCGAATGGGCAGTACGCCTTCAACCATGTCCGCTCCCCGTTCCGTTGCAGGAATTGTGATCCACCGGGAGCGAGCGGCGACAGGGGCCGAACGGACCATGTCCTCCCGACCCTGCCCATCGCGGGGACGCGCGGCGGACGCGGCGGGCGCCCTTCCCCGAGGTGCGGGGCGAGGCGCTAGCGTAGGCGGGCACCAACCCCTTCACTCGGTCGATACGGCGGGAGTCGTCATGGGCAAGGACAAGGCGGCGCGGCCCGAACCGCTCCCCCGGCTTCGACTCGATGATCTGCTCGAGGAACTCCAGGTCCGGATCAACGCGGTGCGCGGGACCAGGGACCGGGTGCACGAGCTGCTGGAGGCCGTGCTCTCGGTGGGCCAGGAGCTGGAGCTGGCCCAGGTCCTGCGGGGGATCGTCGAGGCCGCCGTCGTGCTGGTCGACGCCGAGTACGGGGCGCTGGGGGTCATCGGCGACGAGGAGCGGCTCGCGCAGTTCCTCACCGAAGGGGTCAGTCCCGAGCAGATCAGCGCCATCGGCCCGCTGCCGTCCGGGCACGGCCTGCTCGGCGAGTTGATCCGCCACCCGGAGCCGCTGCGGCTGGCGGAGCTGTCCGAACACCCGTCGTCGGTCGGATTTCCGGCCAATCATCCGCCCATGCACTCCTTCCTCGGGGTCCCGATCCGTATCCGCCAGGAGGTCTTCGGGAACCTGTACCTGACGCAGAAGCGCCGGGCGGCGGAGTTCGACGCCGAGGACGAGGCGGTGCTCTCGACGCTGGCCGTGGCGGCCGGCGTGGCGATCGAGAACGCGCGCCTGTACGAGGAGACGCGCCGCGGGGCACGGTGGATCGCAGCGAACGCCGAGGTGATCAGCGGCCTGCTGTCCGGCATGGCCGAGGCCCAGGTGCTGGAGCTGATCCTCTCCCGGAGCCGCGAGATCACCGGTGCGGATCTCGGGGCGGTGGCGCTGCCCGTCGCGGGTTCGGACGACCTGCGGGTCGTGCTGGCGATCGGCCTCGACGCGGAGCAGCACCAGGGACTGGTGCTGCCGCGCGTCGGCACCTTCGTGGGGGCGTGCCTCGCCGCCGGAGCGCCGGTGGTGAGCGCGGACATCGACCACGATCCGCGGGTCAGCGTCGGCCCGCCGCGCTGGCAGGGGCTGGGCCCGGCGGTCTCGGTGCCCCTGGGGGCGGGCGAACGGATCCGCGGGGTTCTGCTGCTGGCGCGGGCGAGCGGCGAACCCGCGTTCACGTCCGCCGAGGCCGATCCGCTCTCCGGCTTCGCGGCACAGGCCGCGGTCGCCCTGGAGCTCGCCGAACGGCGGCGGGACGCGGAGCAGATGAGCCTGCTGGAGGATCGCGACCGGATCGCGCGGGACCTGCACGACGTGGCGATCCAGCGGCTGTTCGCCACGGGGATGACCCTGCAGAGCGCGCTGCGCTTCGTCTCGCACCCGGAGGCCACCGACCGGCTGACCCGGGCGGTGGACGACCTCGACGACACCATCAAGATCATTCGCTCGACGATCTTCGGACTCCGCGCGCACGCCGGCCCCGGCCGGGGGCTGCGCGTGCTCACCGCCCGCACCGTCGCGGAAGCAGCTCCGCTGCTGGGGTTCACCCCGTCGGTGCGCACCGACGGCCTGGTGGACACCGCGGTGCCGCGGAGCGTCGCGGACGATGTGATCGCGGTGCTCGGCGAGGCCCTGAGCAACATCGTCCGCCACGCGAAGGCGACCTCCACGGAGGTGGCCGTCGGCGTGGCCGACGGCACGCTGACCCTGACGGTCACCGACAACGGCGTGGGCCTGGGCACCGACGGGCGGCGCAGCGGGCTGCGCAACCTGGCCGAACGGGCCGAGAAGCTGGGCGGCCGCATGGAGCTGGCCTCCCCCGACGGCGGCGGCACCCGCCTGCTGTGGCGGGTGCCGCTGAGCGGCTGATGCGCGGGAGACCGCCTGCCGTCCACTCCCCTGACGTCTGCGGCCAGTGGCTACACGCCGGAGCCGGAGCCGTTCTGCCGCAGGACCTCACGGGCCGGGATGCGCGGGCTCGCCGCGCTCTGCGGGCCGTAGCCCAGCCGCAGCAGCATCTGGACATGGCTCGGGCCGCCGGAACTGTCCCGCAGAGGCCAGCGCAGGTCGGGCCACTCCAGCGCCTGGTGCAGCAAGGAGGAGCTCAGGCGCTCGGCGGTGGCGACCAGCAGGACGTGCTGCAGGGCTTGGCCGGCCCGCAGCCAGTCCGCACGACGGTCGTGCGCGGTGGACAGGACCGCGATCACCGGGTTCTCCTCGAACGGCTGGGCAGGCAGCAGGCCCGGCCGGCGAGCGGCGCCGAAGTCGCGGACCGGGAGGTGGCCGGTGGCGTCCTGCGGGCCGAGCGCCGCGGCGGGAATCCCCACCGGGCCGGCTTCCGGCCGGTGGAGCCACCGACGGCTCTCGTCGCGCCGGGCGGGATCGCCCGTGGTGCGGCGCTCCGCCTCCGCGGTGAGCTGCAGCAGCCGCCGGGCCTCCCGGCCGTCGGGGAACCACAGACCCGCCCCCTCGCGGTGCGCGGCGTCCGACAGCTCGGCCCGTACCGCCTCGGGCACCGGGCGGGAGGAGAACGGCTGACGGCTGGTGTGCCGGCGCCAGATCGCCTCGTACAGATCGGTCCGGTGCGCCGCTCCGTTGCGGGGCGGCCCGGCGAGGCGCACGGAGGCCAGCAGGCCGGGATCGGCCGGGTCGGGCAGGAGCCGGAGCACCGGTTCCCAGCCGAGGTGGGCGACCGCGACGCGCAGGTTGAACACCGCGGTGCCCACGGACAGGTGCAGTGCCCGGCCCGTCGGGTCGATGTGGCGCAAGGACCGCTCCGGGGCGGCCCGGACCTCGATGGTGACCGTGACCGGGTCGAGGCGGTAGCGCCAGGGCTGGGTGTTGTGGATCGACGGGGCGGCGATCGCGGCCGAGATCAGCTTCTCCAGCGTCACGGCGTCCAGTTGGCGCAGCGCGGGGGATCGGGTTCGCATGACGGGTCTCCTTCCGGCACGTGTGCTGCCGTTGGATCGAGCCTGGCCCGGCCGGTGCCGCGGGCACAGAGGCCACCCGGTCCGGAGAAGGGGTCGGATGGCCCCACTCCGGGCCGCCGCAACCACTGGGCAGGCCAGGGACGGCGGCCCCGGTCCGGCGTTCCGCACCACGTGCGGCGTCCGCCGGGCACCGCGTCAGAACTGCGGCCCCACGACGGGCGGCTCGCTGCGCCTGGGGTGCCCGGTGAGCCGGATCTCGACGTTGACCACGCCCTCGACCGCCCGCACCAGCCGGGCGACGACCGGGACGAGCGAGGTGTCGGGGAGCGATCCGGTGAGGGTGACGACCCCTTCCTGCACGGCGATCTCGATCGTGGGCCGCTCGTTGGGGAAGAGGTGGCCGATCACCTCGCTGCGCACCTCCCCGGCGATGTCCTCGTCCTCGCGCAGGAACACCTTCAGCAGGTCGGAGCGGCTGACCACTCCCGTCAGCCGGCCGACCTCGTCCACCACCGGCAGCCGTTTGACGTTGCGCCGGACCATCAGCCGTGCGGCCTCGGCGAGTGTGGCGCCGGCGTGGACGGTCACGGCCGGGGCGGTCATGAGCTCCTCGGCGGTGCCGGCCCCGGCCTTCACCAGGTCGTCCAGGCGGCGCAGTTGTTCTAGGCGCGAGGGATCGCGGTCCTTGAACTCCTCCTTGGCCAGCAGATCGGCCTCGGAGACGACCCCGACCACCCGCGACTCGCCCTCCAGCACGGGCACCGCGCTGACGTGCCACTGCTCCAGGGTCCTGACGATCTCCTTGAACGGCGCGGTGCGGCTGACCGCGACGACCGTCTCGGTCATGACGTCACTGACTGTGTGCGGGGTGTTCTTCATGATCAACTCCTGCGGTTCTGGCGGCGGTTCTCGGTGGCGGGCGACGCGGCCGCACGGGCGGCGCGAGGCTGGGGTCAGGACCGGACGGCGCTGTGCGGCCCGTACAGGTCGAGCAGCCGGGTGCGCGACGCCGTCAGCCGGTGGGCGATGACCTCGGCGCACGCCAGCACCAGCTCCCGGCCGAGCACCGGATCCTCCTCGCACAGGGCCCGCACCTGCTCGGCGTCGAACTCCCGCGCCCGCACCGGGCTCAGCGCCTGGGCTCCCAGGTGCCAGCGGTACGGTGCGAACAGCCAGGACCAGCCCAGCAGATCCCCGGGCCCGAGCGCCTCGACGGTGGGGGCGCGGCGGCCGGGCACGTGCAGGTCGAGGTAGACCGCCCCGGTGCGGATGATCCAGAAGTGCTCGGCCCGGCCGCCTTCCTCGAAGATCCGCTCTCCGGCGGGGAAGGAGACCTCCCGCGACAGGGCGAGAATCCGTTCGCGGTTCTCGGCCGACAGCGAGTGCAGCAGACCGTGCGTGCGGTTCATGACGGATCTCCCCATCTCTCGTGTGCGCGGCGACGCGGTGGTCGGCTCGGCGCTGCCCCCGGTCGTCCGCTGCTCCGGGTCCCCCGGGCGAGGCTCAGGGGCCGGTGCGCCGCCGTGGGCTGCTCGTGGCGTTCCCCACCTCCCCCAGCGTGCGGCGGGTGCCTCACCCCAGGGCAGGGGCCGTGCGGCCCTCCCCCTGGGACGGTCGGGCCACCTCGCCGTGGCCTCCGCTCCCGCAGGGGACGGTCACCACCGGGCACGGTGCTCTGCGCACGCAGTCCCGGGCGACCGGTCCCAGGGCCGGCCGCAGGGGCGAGGAGGACGGGTGGTGGCCCAGGATGAGCAGGACGGCGCGCTGCGCGTGCGCGAGCAGCACGGGGCTCGGGCGGCCTTCCGTCAGCACCAGCCGCACCGCGACGGCGGGCCGGGGTCCCAGGGCCCGCCGTACGGCGGTGCGCAGCCGGTCCTGGGCCCGGGACCGGTCCTCGGTCCGGGACCGGACGCCGGGGTTCGGCGCGTACGGCGCATGGTGGGCACCGCTCGGCTCCCAGACATGGACCACGACGAGATCCGCCCGCCGGGTGGCCGCCTCCGCGGCGGCCCAGCGCAGGGCCGCGCAGGAGGAGTCGCTGCCGTCGACGCCGACGACGATGCGGTCACGGGCCGCCGGCCGGTTCAGGCCCGTCTCGGATGATGCGTACGTCATGTCCGTCGCCGTCCCCAGGTGTCCGCGATGTGGTCCCAGTCCCGTTCCCACTCCGCCATCCGGTGCCGGTCGGAGACCCTCCGGACCGCGCCTCGGGCAGTGATCACAAGGGCGAGGGCGACCGCGGCCCCGCCGGTGACGCCGATCGCGGTCCAGGACGCCACCTGGTCGGCCGACGCCGGCGCGGCGACCTGGTGCCCGGACCGGTCCAGCCACACCGTCGTCGTGGAACCCCGCGCGCTGCCGGCGTCGGCCTTGGCCCTCCCGGTCGCCACCACCCCGGCGGGTGTGGTCCAGCGGACCGCCACGGCGAACCGGTCACCGGTGGTTCCGTAGCCGGGGAGCGCCGGCGCGTCCTCCAGCAGCACCGCGGACACCGCGTGCCGCGTCGCCCGCTGGCGCTCCGCCGCGTCGACGGCGGCGTCATGGGCCGCGGCCCCGGCCGCCATTGCGGCCGCCGGCACGCCGAGAAGCAGCACCGCGGCCGTCACCACGTTCACCCATCCCTCGACGATGTCCGAGCGGCGGCGCAGCGGATTGGACCGCCAACGCCACCACCTCAGGGTTCCCTTCATGGTCCCCATGCCTCCCCGGCCCGTCAGCGGGTCTTCACAGCTTGCGGATCCAGTCGTCGGCCACGCCGTGCAGTTCCTGTTCCGCGGGCTTGAGGTGCGTGTCGTCGAGCCGGAACGTGAGCTTGTCGACGACGGCGACCACCCCGTCGATCTGCCGGGTCAGGCGGACGGCGATGTCGATCTCGCTGCGCCGCTCCAGGCGCCCTTCCAGCGTCACCACCCCGTCGTAGACGTTGACCGCGATGGACTGCGGGGTGAGCCACAGCGTGCGCACCAGCACCTCGTCGATCACCTCACGGCGGATCTCGCTGTCCGGCCGCAGGAAGACGCGCAGCAGGTCACGGCGGGTGACGATGCCCACCAGGCGGTCCTGCTCGTCGATGACCGGCAGGCGCTCCACCCGGTGCTGCACCATGGTCCGGGCCGCCTCGGCGATGGACTCCTCGGCCCGCACGGTGATCGGCGGCTGGGACATCAGCTGCCCGGCGGTCCTGGCCCGCGCCTTGTTCCGCTCGCGGCGCGCGGAACCCGACAACCGGCCCCACCACGATCCACCGCCCGCTCCCCCGCCGTCGGCCGCCGCCGCCTGGCGCATCATCAGATCCGTCTCGGAGATGACCCCGATGACCTGGTCGTCGGCGTCCACGACGGGCAGACCGCTGATGCGGTGCCGCGACAGCCGTTCCGCGACCGTCTTGAACGGCGTGCCGTAGACCGCCTTCACGACCTCGGTCGTCATTACGTCGGTGATCCGATTGTGCCTCATCATGAACACTCCTTCCGCGGCGCGAACGGCCCTCTCTCGCTGATGGCATCAGCGTCCGCCCGGGAAGCGCGCGGTTCCAGATGCTGCCCGGCCCCACCCCTTGGGCCGGATGACCCTCACAGGGGCCGGTCCGCCCCTGTCCTGCCGGCGTTCGCCCTGCGAACGTGCCGACAGGAGCGCCCCGGTCGTCGGTGCGCGGCACAGCAGGAGGTGTGCACCGTGGAACTTCCGGTGATCGTGGGTGTGGACGGATCCGAGACCGCCCTGGAGGCCGTCGACTGGGCCGCCGATGAGTCGGCGCGGCAGGGGCTGCCCCTGCAGGTGATCTTCGCGTCGCTGTGGGAGCACTACGAGGGCATGTCCCCCTCCTTCGGTGACCACCGCCCGTCCGAACGCGTGCTGGCGGAGAACATCCTCGGCGCGGCGGTCGCGCGGGCCGAGGCCAGGCAGCCCGAACTCAAGGTGAGCGGCACCGTCGCCGTGGAGGGTGCCGTGACCGCTCTGGTCGAGGCGGGCCGCCGCGCCTCGTCGGTGGTCGTGGGCCACCGGGGGCGCGGGGAGCTGGCCGGCCTGCTGCTCGGCTCGGTCGGGCTGGGCGTCGCCGCCCGCGTGCGGTGCCCGGTGATCGTCGTTCGCGGCGCGGAGCAGAACCGCCTCGGCGCCAACCGGCGGATCCTGCTGGGCCTGAGCGGGGACGCCACGGCCCAGGCCGCGTTGGAGTTCGCCTTCCGCACCGCCGAGCGGCGCGGGGCCCGGCTGGAGGCCCTCCACGCCTGGCGCTGCCCGGCCCACGAGGAAGCGGCGAGCGTGGACGCCGCCCACGAGCACCGGCGCCGGGCCGAGGAGGTCATCGCGGAAGCCCTGCGGGAGACGTCAGGTCTCTATCCCGGTGTCACGGTGGACCGCGTGCCGGTCGAGGGATCAGCCCGCGCGGCCCTGCTGGGCGCCGCCGCCACGGCGGACCTGCTGGTCGTCGGTGCCCAACGGCGCCAGCCGGGCGCCATCGGCCTGCATCTCGGCCTGGTCAACCACGCGCTGCTGCACCACGCCGCCTGCCCGGTGGCCGTCGTTCCGCAGCCCTGACCCTGCCTGACAGGGCCGCTCCTATGACCTCCTGGGACCGCGGCTTCTGTCTGCACGGCACATCAGGCGGTGGCAGGGCCGGGATCGCTCCCGGCCCTGCCACCGCTGTCCCGCGTCGCCCCTGACTCAGCGCGGGACGAACACCACCGGGCTCTCCGCGAACTCGGCGACCGCGTGCCCCACCGGGCCCAGCCCGTCGGGACCGCGCCCCAGCACGACCATCTCGGCCCGCGCCGACGCGTTCACCAGCGCCCAGGACGCGGTGAACAGCCGCACATCCGGGATCACTTCGACCTCGGGGTACTTCTCCCGCCAGCTGCGCAGCGCGTCCGCGAGGGTCTGCACCTCCTCGTCCTCCCACTCGGCACGGTCGTCCTCCAGCACGGGGTACGGAGTGCGGCCCTCGTACGGCAGGGGCAACTGCCAGGCGTGCACCGCGCGTAACCGGTGGCCGTCGCGCCGGGCGACCTCGAAGGCGAAGCCGGTCGCCGTGTCGTCCGGGCGCCGCGCGTCCAGTCCGAGGACGACCTCGCCGGCGTGCGCCATGCGCACCATCGCCACGGGGCACGGCGCGCCCCCGGCGAGTTGCATGGCCTCACGGTGCAGCGCGCTCACGACCAGCAGCTCCCCATCGGCGCCGGCCGCCATCAGGGCCGGCAGCGGATGGTCGACCCGCTCCGTCGCCACCGTCAGCCCGGGATGCCGCAGGCGCACGACGACGAGCGGCCGGTCGAGTTCTCCCGGGGCGCGGGTCCCCAGCAATCGCAGGGCGCAGCCCCGTCGTACGGCTTCCGTGGCGGCCCAGCGCGCGGCCCCCATCCCCGGGCCCGATCCGTCGACCCGGGCGATGACCCAACGCTCCTTCATGAAGTCCACCTCCTGCTGTCACTGTCCGGTCGCCTGACGCGATCCCCAAGGGGCCGACCGGGTCGCGGCCCCGGGCCCATCGGCCCTGGGCCAGGTGGCCGAGCCGCGCACCCGGCCGCCCTGTCACCGGCGGGGCGGGTCGTCCCCATGAGGCCCGTCGTCGGCGCGTACCGGCGGCAGGTCGAGCCAGCGGGAGCGGCCGGGCAGCACGGTGGACGTCCGCCCGGCGAGCACCACCCGCACCGAGGCGCCGTCCGACGCCGGGACACGGATCTGCACCCGCTGTGCCCGCACTCGCACGCCCAGCCCCCAGTGGCCCCGGTAGCGCAGGGTGACACCGAACTTCGACAGCTGCGGCAGCGGCGCGGGATCCAGCCACAACGCGTCGTCACGGGTCTCCAGCCCCGTCAGCCCGCGCTGGACGAGGTCGAGCGTGCCCGCCATCGCTCCGAGGTGAATGCCCTCGGCCGTGGTCCCGCCCTGCACGTCGGCGACGTCACCGATCAGCGCCTCGTGGCAGTACGTCCACGCCTCCGCGCGCCGGACCCGGGCCAGCACCCAGCCGTGCACCAGCCCGCTGAGCGTCGATCCGTGGCTGGTGCGGGCCAGGTAGTAGTCGACGGTGGCCCGCCAGGCCGCCTCGTCGAGGTCGTAGCCGAGCCGCTGGAACAGTCCCTGCAGTTCCGCGGGCGAGAAGAGGTAACCGAGCATCAGCACGTCCGCCTGTTTGGACGCCCGGTAGCGGTTGACGGTGTCGCCCTCGGCTTCCAGGATGCGGTCCAGGCGCCGGATGTCGCCGTACCTGGCCCGGTAGCCGGCCCAGTCCAGCTCCTTCAACTCCCCGTAGCCCTCGAACTGGCTGATGACACCGTCGTGGAAGGGCACGTACAGCTTTCCGGCGATCTCCGACCAGCGCTCGACCTCGACCTCGTCCAGGTTCCTGGCCTCGGCGAACTCCGTCCGGCGCACCACCGGCAGGGCCCGGTACACCTCGGCGGCCCGGGCCAGCACCCAGGCGGCGGAGACGTTGGTGTACGCGTTGTCGTCCAGCCCCGGGCGGTCGGCGTCCGGGTACGCGTCGTGGTACTCGTCCGGGCCGACGACGCCGCGCAGGTGGTAGCGGCCGGTGCCGGCGTCCCAGCGGGCGGCGTCCGCCCAGAAACGCGCGATCTGCAACAGCATCTCCGCGCCCTTGGTGTGCAGGAACTCGGTGTCGCCGCTGGCCTGGCAGTACTGCCACACGTTGTACGCGATCGCGGAGCCGACGTGGTGCTGGAGGTGGGAGTGGTCCGGCAGCCAGCGTCCTGAGCGGGGGTTCAGGTGCAGCGTCTGCGTCTCCTCCCGGCCGTCGCTGCCGCTCTGCCACGGGTACATCGCACCCCGCCGCCCCGCGTTGGCGGCCGAGCGGCAGGCCTGCGGCAGCCGTCGCCAGCGATAGGTGAGCAGCGCCCGCGAGACCTCCGGCAGGTGCAGGTTCAGGTACGGCAGGACGAACAGTTCGTCCCAGAACACGTGGCCGCGGTACGCCTCCCCGTGCAGCCCGCGGGCCGGCACCCCCACATCGAGTTCGGCGGTGTGCGGGGAGAGGGTCTGCAGCAGATGGAACAGGTGCAGCCGCAGGATCGGCCCGGCCCGGCCGGGGACGTCCACCGAGGCCCGGTTCCACAGGTGACGCCACGCGGTGCGGTGGGAGTCCAGCAGGTCGGGGAAGGCCGGCGCACGGCGCACCCGGTCGATCGCGGCCCGCAGCGGGTCGCTGATCGCCCGGTCCCGCGAGGTGTGCAGTGCCACCGTCTTGTCGACCACGACCGTCTCCCCCGCCGCGAGGGGGATGGTCAGCAGGCTGGCCGCCCGGTGCTCGGAGCAGTGCGGGACGGAGGCGGTGTCCGCGACGGGGGCGACCCGGGTGCGCGCCGCCAGCGCGACGCGGATGTCGGAGGCCGTGGTGCGGCAGCGCAGCCACACCGTGTCGGGTCCTCCGGTGCCGGTCCGCCACCGCGTCAGGTGCCGGTCCGCGAGGTCCCGGTACCGGCTGACGCCGGTGTTGCGGACCTCGCCGTCCAGCGCGGACTCCACCTCCAGCTCGCCCTGCCACCCCTCGGCGGTGAACCGGGTGCGCAGCGCCGCCAGATGCGGGTCGCCCATGTGCGCCAGGCGCTGCTGTTCCACCCGCAGCCGTCGGCCGGACGGATCGGCGTACACCGTCTCCCGGGTCAGGACACCCCGGCGCAGGTCCAGGCTCTGCCGGTGGGAGACCAGGTCGCTGTGGTCGGGGCTGAGCCACGCGCCGGCCTCCGCTCCGGCCGGGCGGATCCGGTAGCGCAGCGGCAGCCAGTCCGGGAGGTTGACCATGTCCTCGTTCTCGACCTGCCGGCCGGCCACCGTGGACACCAGCCGGTTGTAGACCCCCGCGGCGTACGTGCCCGGGTAGTGGTGCGGCCCCGCGGCGGTCTCCGCAGCGGCCCCCCGGGTGGCGAAGTAGCCGTTGCCCACCGTGCACAGGGCCTCGCGCAGCCGCTCCGTTGCGGGGTCGTAGCCCTCGTAGGACCAGGTCCAGCTGTCCATGGTCAGCCCTCCGGGACGGTCAGCAGCTCGGCCAGGTCCTGGACCACGACGTCGGCGCCGTGGTCCAGCAGGTCGGCGGCGCTGGCCGCGGTCGCGGTGCGGTCCACCCCGATCACCAGGGCGAAGCGGCCGCGCCGGCCGGCTTCGACGCCCACCAGGGCGTCCTCGACGACCGCGCACTCCGCCGCGGGCACGCCCAGGCGGCGTGCCGCCTCCACGAAGAGCGCGGGGTCGGGCTTGTTCGGCAGACCCAGCCGCCGTGCCTCGCTGCCGTCCACCACCACCCGGAACAGGTCCCGCACCCCGGCGGCGCCCAGCAGCTCGGTCGCGTGCCGGGAGGCGGAGACCGCCGCGCAGGGCACCTGCTCCCGGCCGAGGACCCGCAGCAGTCGGACCGTGCCCGGCCACGCGGTGATGCCGTGCTCGCGCAGCCGGGCGGTGAACAGTTCCTCCTTGCGCGCCGCCACCGCCCGGACGCTGCCGGTGCCCGGCGGATCCAGCGGATCACCCTCGGGCAGGGTCAGACCCCGGGAGACCAGGAGGGCCCGCGCGCCGTCGAGCCGCGACTTGCCGTCGACGTACCGGCGGTACTCCTCCACCGGGTCGAACGGGCGCTCGTCCCCGGCCGCCCGCGGACAGGCGTCGAAGGCCTCCTTCCAGGCGGCGGCGTGCACTCGGGCGGAGTCGGTGATGACCCCGTCGGTGTCGAAGACCACCGCCCGGACGGCCTTCAGGAGCGGTGCGGAGCACGGCGCGGTCACCATGGGCGGAGCCCCCTCCCGGCCCCCTGGCCTCACAGGCGGGCCGCGACGTATTCGGTCAGATCGAGCAGGCGGTTGCTGTAGCCCCACTCATTGTCGTACCAGCCGAACACCTTCACCAGCTCGCCCTTGGCCTGGGTCAGCGCCGCGTCCACGATGCAGGACGCCGGATCCCCGACCACGTCCCGGGACACGATCGGCGCGGTGCTCACCCGCAGGATGCCGCTCAGCGACCCCTGCGCCGCCTCGGTGAAGGCCTCATTGACCTCAGCCGCCGTGACCGGGCGGCGCAGCAGCACGGTGAGGTCGGTCAGGGACCCGTCCTCGACGGGGACGCGGACCGCGATGCCGTCCAGCGCCCCGGCCAGCTCCGGCAGGACCAGCCCGACCGCGCGGGCCGCGCCGGTGCTGGTGGGGATGATGCTCACGGCCGCCGAGCGGGCCCGGCGCAGGTCCTTGTGCGGGCCGTCCAGCAGCGCCTGGTCGTTGGTGTAGCCGTGGATGGTGGTCATCAGCCCCTTGTCGATGCCGAAGGCGTCCTGGAGGACCTGCACCATCGGTACGACGCAGTTGGTGGTGCACGAGGCGTTGGAGACGATGTGGTGGGCGCCGGGGTCGTAGTCGGTCTCGTTGACGCCCATGACCACGGTCACGTCCACGCCCTTGGCGGGCGAGGAGATGAGGACCTTGCGGGCGCCGGCCTTCAGGTGCAGGGCCGCGTCGTCGCGGGTGCGGAAGCGGCCGGTGGACTCGATCACGATGTCCACGCCGCGGTCCGCCCAGGCCAGGGCCGCCGGGTCACGCTGGGCGCTCACCGCGATGCGGTGCCCGTCCACGGTGATCGACTCCGCGTCGTGCGTGATCGGACGGCCCAGCCGCCCGTAGGTCGAGTCGAACTCCAGCAGGTGCGCCATGGTCGCGATGGGCGCGATGTCGTTGATCGCCACCACCTCGACGGGCGTGGTGTCCTCCGCGGAGCGCGCCAGCACGCTGCGCAGGTAGTTGCGGCCGATGCGGCCGAATCCGTTGATGCCGACCCGTACGGTCATGACAACCCCTTCTGCTGTGCGAGTGCTTGTGGTTGGTGGTGGCTTCACTGTCTCCCCGTGCGCCGTGCTCCGGCAGGGGCCTGAGGGGTCACCCCGGGGGCCGAACGGCACCCGGGGCCGGCCCGGTCGGTGCGCCCGCGACGCCACGGGGTCCCGTCGCTCAGTACGCCCGCAGGCCGTGCTCGCGGAACTGCCCCCGCACGCGCTCCACCAGTTCGGCCGGCGGCGTCGGGCTGTGGCACAGCGGGAACGGGATGCCCAGGGCTTCGTATTTGGCGGCACCGAGCTTGTGGAACGGCAGGACGTCGACGCATTCGACGGTGCCCAGCCCGGCGGCGAAGGCGGCCAGGCCGTCGACGGCCGCCTCGTCGTCGGTCCGGCCGGGGACCAGGACGTAGCGGAGGCGGATCGGCTTGCCGAGCCGGCTCAGCCGGGTGGCGAACGTCAGCGTCGGCGCGAGGTCGCCGCCCGTCAGGGCCCGGTAGGCGGCGATGTCGAAGACCTTGATGTCCAGCAGGACCAGGTCGGTGTCGGCCAGCAGCCGGTCCGTGGCGCGGGCGCCGAGGAAGCCGGAGGTGTCCAGGGCGGTGTGCAGCCCGAGCTCCCGGCAGCGGTGGAGCACCTCGGCGGTGAAGGCGGGCTGCAGCAGCGGCTCGCCGCCGGTGATCGTCACTCCCCCGCCGGCCGCGGTGATGAAGGAGCGGTACCTGCCGATCTCCGCCAGCACCGCGTCGGCCTCGCTCTCCCGCCCGTCCCGCAGGTGCCAGGTGTCGGGGTTGGCGCAGTACTGGCAGCGCAGCGGGCAGCCGCTGAGGAAGAGCACGAAGCGCGTCCCGGGCCCGTCCACCCCGGTGGACAGGTCCCAGGAGTGCACGCGGCCGGTGGTCACAGCCGGCCGTGGAAGGTACGGCTGATCACGTCGAGCTGCTGCTCGCGGGTGAGCCGGACGAAGTTGACCGCGTAACCGGAGACCCGGACGGTCAGGGCCGGATACGCCTCCGGGTGCTCCATGGCGTCCTGCAGCGTGGCCCGGTCCAGGACGTTGACGTTGAGGTGGAAGCCGCCGGCGGCCATGTAGCCGTCCAGGATGCCGACCAGGTTGGCGGCGCGTTCGTCCGGGTGGTGGCCCAGCCCCTCGGGCGTGATCGTCGACGTCAGGGAGATGCCGTCGAGGGCCTCGTCGTAGGGGATCTTGGCGACGGACAGCGCGGAGACGGCCATGCCGTGCCGGTCGCGGCCGTTCATGGGGTTGGCGCCGGGTGCGAAGGGCTGCCCGGCCCGGCGGCCGTCGGGGGTGTTGCCGGTGTGCTTGCCGTAGACGACGTTGGAGGTGATCGTCAGCACCGATTGGGTGTGCTCCGCATCCCGGTAGGCCGGGTGCCGGCGCACTTTGGCCATGAACCGGCGCACCAGGTCCACCGCGATCGCGTCGGCCCGGTCGTCGTTGTTCCCGAAGGCCGGGTACTCGCCCTCGACCGTGTAGTCGACGGCCAGCCCCGAGCTGTCCCGGGCCACCTTCACGCGGGCGTGCTTCACCGCCGACAGGCTGTCCGCGGCCACTGACAGCCCGGCGATCCCGCACGCCAGCGTGCGGTGGACGGGGTGGTCGTGCAGGGCCATCTCCAGCCGCTCGTAGGCGTACTTGTCGTGCATGTAGTGGATGACGTTGAGCGCGTTGACGTAGGTGGCGGCCAGCCAGTCGAGCATCCGGTCGTACGCGGCGAGCAGGGCGTCGTACTCCAGGTACTCGCCGGTCAGCGGCTCGGTGGCGGGAGCGATCTGCTCACCGGTGATCTCGTCCCGGCCTCCGTTGATCGCGTAGAGCAGCGCCTTGGCGAGATTGACCCGGGCGCCGAAGAACTGCATCTGCCGTCCCACCGCCATCGCCGACACGCAGCAGGCGATCGCGGTGTCGTCCCCGGTCCGGGGGCGCAGCAGCTCGTCCGACTCGTACTGCAGGGCGCTGGTGTCGATCGAGACCTGCGCGCAGAACCGCTTGAAGCCGGCGGGCAGGCGGGGCGACCACAGCACGGTGAGGTTCGGCTCCGGGGCGGGCCCCAGGTTGTACAGGGTCTGCAGGAAGCGGAAGGATGTCCGGGTGACCAGGGTCCGGCCGTCCTGCCCGATGCCGCCCAGCGACTCGGTCACCCAGGTGGGATCGCCGGAGAACAGCTCGTCGTACTCCGGGGTGCGCAGGAACCGCACGATCCGCAGCTTGATCACGAAGTCGTCGATCAGTTCCTGGGCGCGGGTCTCGTCGATCCGCCCCTCCGCGAGGTCGCGGGCGAGGTAGACGTCGAGGAACGTCGAGGTCCGGCCCAGCGACATCGCCGCGCCGTTCTGCTCCTTGACCGCGGCCAGATACCCCAGATACAGCCACTGGATCGCCTCGTGGCCGGTGGCGGCCGGGCGGGAGACGTCGCAGCCGTACGCGGCGGCCATCTGCTCCAGTTCCGCCAGCGCGCGGATCTGCTCGGCGAGTTCCTCCCGGTCGCGGATCACCTCGGCCGAGGACGACTGCCCGTCCAGCGCGGCCCGCTCGGCGCACTTCGCCTCGATGAGCAGCGCCGTGCCGTACAGCGCGACCCGGCGGTAGTCGCCGATGATCCGGCCCCGGCCGTAGGCGTCCGGCAGCCCGGTGATGATGCCCGCCTTGCGGGCCCGGCGCATCTCGGGGGTGTAGGAGTCGAAGACGCCCTGGTTGTGGGTCTTGCGGTAGGTGCCGAAGACCCGGGAGACGAACGGGTCGGGCTCGAAGCCGTAGGCACGCAGCCCGCTCTCCACCATCCGCAGCCCGCCGTTGGGCATGATCGCCCGCTTGAGCGGGGCGTCCGTCTGCAGACCCACGATGAGCTCACGGTCCTGGTCGATCCACCCGGGCCCGTGCGCGGTGATCGTGGACGGGGTGGCGGCGTCGACGTCCAGCACGCCCCTGCGCCGCTCCTCGGCGCGCAGCTCGGACACCGTCTCCCACACCGCGCGGGTGCGTTCGGTCGGGCCGGCCAGGAACGCGGCGTCGCCCTCGTACGGCGTGTAGTTGTCCTGGATGAAGGCCCGTACGTCGATCCGCCGGTGCCAGGCACGACCCGAGAATCCTCGCCACGGGTCGGCGGCAGCGGGGGCGTCGGTCCGGATGGCCTGTGTCATGGCGTTCACTCCCTGGTTCCGGCCGCGGCAGGGTGTCCGGCGGCGGGGCGGCCGTTTCCGGCACTGTCGCACCGGGCCGGCCGGGCTCGCGAGGGGCGCTTCGGCCCTCGGTGGGACCGGTCGGCCCTCGCGCCCCGGCGACCGGCCGGCAGGGCCGACCGGCCCCGGACCCGGCCCCGTTCAGCCCCTGCGGCGCGGGAGGGTACGGCCGCATCGTGTGGGTGGAACGATCCGCAGGAGAGAGGTTCGCCATGACCGCCACCGCCCACCACGACGGGCAGACCCACGCGCTGCTGACCGACGGCCGGACCGTGGAGATCCACCGCGCACGGCCCGAGGACCACGACCAGGTGCTGCGGTGGTACGAGGGGATGTCGTCGGAGAACCAGCGGCTGCGCTCCTTCGGTGTGAGCCGGCGGTCAGGACCGCAGGCCGCCGACCGGGCCTGCTCCGGCCCCCGGCGCGGCCACCACGCACTGATCGCCCGTTGCGACGGCGAGGTCGTGGGGGTCGCCGAGTACGAGAGCGGCGCCGACGCCGCCTCCGCCGAGATCGCGCTCGCGGTCGCCGACGCCTTCCACCACTGCGGGGCGGGCACCCTGCTGCTGGAACACCTGGTGCACGCGGCCCGGCAGGACGGCATCACGTCCTTCACCGCAGACGCCCCCGCGGAGAACCACCTCATGCTGAAGGTCGTCGCCGATCTGGGCCTGCGGACCACCCGCCGCTTCGTCGGCACCGAAGTGCACTGCGCGATCCGGCTCGACCCCGACGAGCACTACCTCGACGCCGTGGACGAACGCGGCCGGACCGCCGACACCGCCAGCCTGCGACCACTGCTGCGCCCGGGCTCCATCGCCGTGGTCGGGGCGGGCACGAAGGCCGGGTCGATCGGACGGGCCGTCCTCAAGAACATCCGCGACGCCCGGTACTCCGGTCATCTGTACGCGGTCAATCCGCACGCCCACGCCATCCTGCGGGTCCCGTGCTATCCGACGGTGGCCGCCCTCCCGCACCCGCCGGATCTCGCGGTGCTGGCCGTGCCCGCGCACGTCGTACCCGAGGTCGCCGAGCAGTGCGGCGCCGCCGGGGTGCGCTCCCTGGTCGTGCTCACCTCCGGCCTCGACAGCCGGCAGGCGGCGTCCCTGCTCGCTTCGTGCCGCCGGCACGGCATGCGGCTGGTCGGCCCGAACTGCCTCGGCATCGCCAACACCGAGGACACCGTCCGCCTCGACGCCACCTTCGCCGCCGACCGGCCGCGGCCGGGCAGCGCCGGCGTCGCCGTCCAGTCCGGCGGCGTCGGGATCGCGCTGCTCGGCGGGCTCGCCCGGCTCGGGATCGGGGTGTCGAGCTTCGTCTCGCTCGGCGACAAGTACGACGTCAGCGCCAACGACCTGCTGCAGTGGTGGGAGGGCGACGACCGCACCGACCTGGCCCTGCTGCACGTGGAGTCGTTCGGCAATCCCCGCGCGTTCTCGCGCACCGCCCGCCGGGTGGCCCGCCGCATGCCGGTCCTGACCGTCGACGCGGGCCGGTCCACGGCGGGCCGGCGCGCCGCCGCCTCGCACACCGCCGCCGCCGCGACGCCGACGATGACGCGGCAGGCCCTGTTCCGCCAGGCCGGGATCACCGCCACCCGCACCATCGGTGAACTCCTGGACACCGCGGCGCTCCTGCACTCCCAGCCGCTTCCCGCCGGCCACCGGGTGGCCATCGTGTCCAACGCGGGCGGCGCGGCCGTGCTGGCCGCCGACGCCTGCGCGGAAGCGGGGCTCAACATGCCCACCCTGCCCGCGGACCTGATCGCCGAACTGCTGCGGCTGCTGCCCGACGGGGCCACCGCCACCAATCCCGTGGACGCCACCGCCGCCGTGGGCGAACGGGAACTGAGCGACTGCATCGACCGGCTCACCGCCCACGGCGCGGTCGACGCGGTCCTCGTCGCCCTGGTCCCCACCGCACTGACCGCGGCGACCGGCGACGATCCAACCGGGGCCCTCACCCACGCCGTCCCGGATCGTCGTCCCCGAACGGTCGCCGCGGTCCTGCTCGACCAGGAGGAACGCGTCCGTATGCTGCCCGTCCCCGCCGGGGGCCAGGTGCCCGCCTACGCGGACCCGCAGGCCGCCGCGCGTGCCCTGGCGCACGCCGCGGACCGGGCCCGCTGGCTGGCCCGGCCGCCCGGCACCGTGCCGCCGCCGCCCACGGCCGACGTCGAGGCGGCCCGGGCCCTGGTCGCGGACTTCCTCGCACGGAACCCCGAAGGCGGCTGGCTCGATCCGCGCGAATGCATGGCTCTGCTCGACCACTACGGCATCCCGCGGCAGCCCTACGCCTGGGCCGAGAACGAGCAGGATGCCGTCGAGGCGGCGGAGCGGCTGGCCGGCCCCGGCCGGTCGGTCGCCCTCAAGGCCTACTGGCCCGGTTCGGTGCACAAGAGCGATCAGGGCGCCGTGCGGCTGGACCTGGCCGACGCAGCCGCGGTGCGCGCCGCCTACCGCGACTTCTCCGCCCGCTTCGGCGACATCATGACCGGTGTCCTCGTGCAGACGATGGCCGAGCGCGGCACCGAACTCGTCGCCGGTGTCGCCCAGGACGCGGTCTTCGGTCCGCTGGTGCTGTTCGGCCTCGGCGGTACGGCGACCGACCTGCTCGCGGATCACGCCGCCCGCCTCGCCCCGCTCACCGACCACGCCGTCCACGAGCTGATCACCGCGCCCCGCTGCGCCGCGCTGCTGTTCGGGTACCGGGGCGGCGGGCCCGTCGATCTGGAGGGGCTGGAGCAGCTGCTGCTGCGGCTGTCCCGGATGGCCGGGGATCTGCCGCAGCTCGCCGAGGCCGACCTCAACCCGGTGATCGCGCGGCCCGACGGCGTCACCGCCCTCGACGTCCGGGTCCGCCTCGTGCCGCGTGCCGCGCACAACCCGTATCTGCGCCGGCTGCGCTGACGGCGGTCGGCCGCGGCATGCCGCGACGCGTCCGCCAGTCCCAGGAAGAACCGGCCGTCAGGCCGAGGTGTCCGAGGAGGGAAACCGATGAATGCCACGCACGCGCCCCACACTCTCGTCGCCTACAGCAGCAAGAACGGATCGACCGCCGAGATCGCCCGGTGGATCTGCGAGGTGCTGCGGGAGGAGCACCTCGATGCCGAGGTCGCGCCCGTCTCCGACGTCCCCAGCCTCGCGCCGTACGACGCCGTGGTCCTCGGCGCCGGCCTGTACGCGGGCCGCTGGCCGGCAGAGGCGACCCGCTTCGCCCGTCGTCACCGCCAGGCGCTGAGCGAGCAGGACGTCTGGCTGTTCAGCAGCGGCCCCCTCGACAGCTCGGCCGCCGAGCGCTCCATTGCGGCCGTGCCCGGGGTCGCGCGTATCGCAACCCGGGTGAACGCCCGCGGCCACATCACGTTCGGCGGGCGGCTGGCCGAGGGCGCCCGCGGCCTCATCGCGCGGCAGCTCCTGAAGAACGGCAAGGGCGGCGACTTCCGCGACCGTGAACGGGTCCGCGCCTGGGCCCACGAGATCGCCGCCGCCCTCGCCGGCGTTCCCGGCAAGCGCTGACGGGAGGAACGCTCATCGGGCCAGGGAATCGCGGCATAGGCCGCTGGCAAAACGACAAGTCCGGCCGATCGGAACCAGAATCGGTCTCCGAGGCGTACAGCGGACATGAAGGACTAATGTCCTACAAATCCCGTGCCACCCAAGCGGGCGGTAGGGGAGGCCCGACATGGCGTACACGGTGCCGGACGGGAGCACGGCCGAGGCGATGTTCCGGGCCCTGCTGGAGTCGGCGCCCGACGCCATGATCATCATCGACGGCAGGGGCACCATCCGACTCGTGAACGCCCAGACCGAGACCCTGTTCGGCTATGCCCGCAGCGAGCTGCTCGGGTCCCCCGTCGAGATCCTCGTTCCGGAGCGGTTCCACGCCGACCACCGCCGCCACCGCCACGACTACGCGGCCAACCAGCAGGTCCGCCCCATGGGAGCCGGGCACGAGCTGTACGGACGGCGCCGCGACGGCCGGGAGTTCCCCGTGGAGATCAGCCTCAGCCCGCTGCAGACCGCGGACGGGCTGCTGGTCTCCGCCGCCGTCCGGGACGTCAGCGAACGCAAGGCGGCCGAGGAGCGCATCAACGAGCTCGCGGTGCTCGTCGAGTCGTCCCAGGACGCCATCCTCGCCAAGACCCTGGACGGCACGATCACCTACTGGAACGCCGCGGCCCAGCGCCTGTACGGGTACACCGCGGAGGAGGCCATCGGCCAGCCCGTGGTGATGCTCGCCCCCGCCGACCGCAAGGAGGAGATCGCCGGCCTGCTGGAGACCCTGTGCAGGGGCGAACACGTCGAGCGTTTCGAGACGTTCCGCGTCACCCAGGACGGCCGCCTGCTCACTGTCGACGTCACCCTGTGGCCGATCACGGGACGGGACGGCACGATCACCGGCGCCTGCTCGGTCGTCCGGGACATCTCCGACCGCAAGCGCGCCGAGCGCGAACTCACCGATCTGTACCGCCAGCAGCGCCACATCGCGCTGACCCTGCAGCGCAGCCTCATGGGCTCCCCGCCGGAGCTGCCCGGCATGCGGACGACGAGCCGGTACTTCCCGGCCACCCAGGGCGCGGGGGTGGGCGGCGACTGGTTCGACCTCATTCCGCTCGGCGCGGGCCGGGTGGGCGTGCTCATCGGCGACGTGATGGGCCGCGGCCTGGAGGCCGCCGCCGTCATGGGGCAACTGCGCTCCGCCGCCCGCGCGCTGGCCAAGACCGGGCTGTCACCACGGCAGCTGGTGGAGGCGCTGGACGCCTTCGTCGGCGATCTGCCGGACCAACTGGTCACCTGCTGCTATCTGGTGGTGGACCCGGACGCCGGCGAGGTGACGATCTGCTCGGCCGGGCATCTGCCCGTCCTGCTGGTCGCCCCCGACCACACCATCACGCCGCTGCCCGCGCCGGTGTGCGTTCCGCTCGGCGTCGGCGACATCCCGTACCAGCAGATCTGCGTCCCCGTCGCCGCCGGGTCCACCCTGGTCCTGTACACCGACGGGCTGGTGGAGACGCCGCGGTCCGACATCGACGTCCAACTCGCCCTCCTCGCCGCCGAGCTGCGCACCGCGTTCGCCACGGCCGCGAGCCTGGAGGAGGTCGCGGACCGGGTGCTGACCGCGCTCCGGCCGGACGCGGACGGGCACGCCGACGACGTGACCCTGCTCCTGGCCCGGATCCCGGCGGCACCGGTCGCCGCGGCCTCGACGGAACTGCCGGCCGAGCCGGTCTCGGTCGCCGGCGGCCGCCGCTTCGTGCGGGCCACGCTGCGCGCCTGGGGGTGCGAGGAGACGGCGGAGACCGCTTGCCTGCTGACCTCCGAGGTCCTCACCAACGCGGTGAGCCACGCCGAGGGGCCGCTGACGCTGCGCCTGCACCGCACCGCCCGGGAGATCACCGTCGAGGTCACCGACCGCAGCACCCGCGCCCCGCAGCGCCGGGTCCCCGAGCCGGGCGACGAGTCCGGCCGCGGCCTGCTGCTGGTGGACGCCCTCGCCACCCACTGGGGCACCCGCCCCACGGACACCGGCAAGACGGTGTGGTTCACCTGCACCCAGAAGCCCGGCGGCCCTCCGCGGACGCCCGCCTCCCGGCACCCCCAGTCGGCGGGGGCCTGACGGCGTACACGTCCTCCCGGTCAGCCCGCGGTGATGGGGGGCTCGGCGCCCCGGGGCCGGGGGGCGGAGGTGATGCGCAGGCCGAAGCGGGCCCACAGCAGGCGTTGGAGCAGGAGGGTGAGGACGCCGGCGATGACCATGCCCGCGAGGTTGACGCCGAGTTGCACGAGCGACGCGCCGACCTCGTGCCAGTGCGCGAGCGGGAGCGCCACCGCGATGTTGCCCGCGGCCGGCACCGTGGTGACCGAGATGAAGACGCCCACCAGGGCGGACGACTTGCCCGCGGTCAGCGACAGGATGCCGGCGATGCCGGCCAGGAGCGCCACGATGAACGACCAGCGGTCGGGGTGCACGATGAACTCCGTCATCGGCCGGTCGTCCAGCATGTCCGGTGTGATCCACCCCAGCAGCCGGCTGACCCCCGCGCAGGCCGCGGTCACCGCGATCGCCGCGGCGAACCCGACGACGAGCGTGCGCACGGCCGTACCGAGCAGACGGGGCTGCCGGCGCAGGATCCCGAAGCAGAACGCGGCCACCGGGCCGAACTCCGGTCCCAGCACCATGGCGCCGACGATCAGAATCGGCTGGTCCGCGAGCACGCCGATGGCCGCGATCTGCGTGGCCAGCGCCAGGAACGCCAGGTACGACCAGCTCAACCGGGTGTCCGTGGTGACCCGGGCGGCCAGCTCCTCCCAGACGACGGCGTCCTCGGGGTCGCCCGGCGCGGCCTCCTCCGCCTTCTCGGCCGCCGTCGAGATCGACAGGTCGATCTGCTCGACGGTGATGGCGCCGCTGTCCTTCAGGCCCAGCGCGCGCAGCTCGTCGAGTACCGCGTTGGCGGCCTCCCGCGCCAGGCTGAACTCGACCACGTCCCCCGGTGGCGAACACGCCGCCCCGGGGAACCTGACCGCGTGGGCGGCCCCCGGGCACTCCAGGACGATACGCAGTACCTCGTCGGTCCGGTCGGCGGGCGTGATCACTCGTACATGCAGCACCTGCGCATTGTGCCCTGCCCCGTGATGCTCGGGAAATCGCCGTCCCGTGCCCCGACCGGCCCGCCCCGCGGCCGAACGGGTATCAGACGGTGACCTCCAGGTACGCCACACCGCCGCCGGCCCGGGCGCGCAACGCGCCCCGCAGGACGCCGAGCAGGTGCGGCGGGGCGACCGCCGGATCGATGTCGTCGGTGGGGAAGAAGGCGTGCTCGCTGAGTTCGCTCTCCTGGACCGTGATCGCCGCCTGCTGCTCCGCGCTCAGCTCTCCGCCGTCGAAGACGTACAGCACCTGCTCGCCGCGGCCGGGCACCGTGATCCAGGCGGTGGCGAGCAGCGGGCCGAGCTCGACGTCGATGCCGAGCTCCTCGCGGCCCTCGCGCACGGCGGCGGTCCCGGGGGTCTCGCCCTGCTCGACATGGCCGCCGGGCAGGTTCCAGAACGGCTTGTAGGTCGGGTTCACGAACAGGGCGTGCCCGTGTTCGTCGAAGCACAGCAGGCCCGCGGAGACGGTGGGGCGGGCGTTGTTGTCGGTCATGTCGGTGCTGTTCACGCTTTCTCTCGCGGTACGGGGTTCCGTTACACGGTCACATTGCTCTGCAGCAGGGCGCGGGCGGTGTCGGGGTCGGTGCGGCCGAAGGCCGCCCGGGTCCGCACGTACCGCTCCACCTGCACATCGAAGTCGTCGTCGGCGGGCGGCACGTCGACCGGAGCGCTGTGGGCCGCGCTGCCGGCGGCCATGGCCGCCAGCGCGCTCCTGATCCAGTAGGCGTCGGCGACGGCTCGCGCCGCGTCCTCGGGGTGGCCCTGCCGGTCGGCGAGTGCGGTGGCCCGCTCGTACAGGCCCGGGGACGCGTAGTGGCTCAAGGTGCGCTGCACGTCGCTGATCTCGGTGACGTAGCGCTCCAGCCGCAGCGACGGCGGCGGGGAGAGCCGCATCAGGTCCCGGGCCCGGTTCAGGGGCGCGGAGAAGCCGTGGCCGGGCAGGACATTGCTCGGGGCGCGCAGGATGACCGAGGGGACGGCGAGGGCCAGTTCGCGCCACAGCGGGTACAGGGCGGTCAGCGCGCGCTTCGCCCGCCGGCGGTCGACCAGGGCCTGGGTCGCCGGGGCGATCGCGCCGACGGCCCACAGCAGGAACACCAGGTACAGCATGGTGTCGGTGATGTTCTCCTGCACGCTGATGACGTGCGCGGAGACCGTGCGGACGGTGATCAGCGCGCAGTAGGCGGTGCGCACGACGGCGTACAGCACGGCCAGCGCCATCGCGACGGCCATCATCGTCAGGCCGGTCCGCAGCGTCCAGCGCCGTGCCCGGCGCGCGGAGCCGCCCCACTGGTAGGCGCAGACCGCGGCGGCCACGGCGGTGTAGAGGTAGAACAGGCCCATGTAGAGCGCCAGTCCCACCTCGCCGGCGTGCCGGGCCATGAAGTACGGGCTCTCGGTGTGCGTGCGGTCCAGCACGAGGAAGAACACCGCGGCCATGACGAGCACGGTGGCCAGCGACGCGCGGGTCGCGATGCGGTGCACGGCCGCGGTGACGCGCACCCGCCGCAGGACGGCGGGGTCGGACGCGGCGCCGTCGCCGTCGACGGCGGTGACGTAGCGCAGCAGCACGCAGATGCCGGCGATGGTGATGACGTGCTTGAGCAGCGTCGCGAGGTCGACGACGCCCAGGCCGTCGATGACCGCCCGGCCCAGGTCGGTGCGGAGCAGCCACGCGACGGCGAGCGCCGCGAAGGCGCCCCACAGCGACCGTTCCCGGGACTGCCCGCGCAGCGCGGCCGGTATTCGCCACACCGCCTGGAAGAGCAGCAGGGCGATGATGGCGTAAGCGATGGCGTCAGTCATGAGGCAGCACCTTCTTGCGGCGCGGACCCGCGATGGGCCGCGACAGGCTTTCGTCGAGATTGCGCAGCGTCACGTCGCCGGTGATCGGGGCGTGGCGGGTCTCGTGGTGCAGCAGATCGGCCAGCGTCTCGGCCCGCGCCTCGGCGTGGGTGGCGTAGCCGCCGCGGGCCAGGACCTGGCCGGTGGCCAGCAGCCGGTCGAGCATCTCCGCGGGCATGCCGGGAAAGAGCAGGGCGAGTTGCTCCCGCTCCGCGCCGGAGCCGTCCTCGCACCACAGATGGCACAGCTCATGGAAGATGATCTTTTTCCGGTGGAACTTCGTCGCCCCCTGGACGTGCAGGATCAGGTCCAGGGGACGTCGATGGTGCTTCACCCACAGGCCGCAGGCCCCGGTCTGGCCCGGGACGTCGGCGGGCAGCTCGACCAGGCGGATCTCCCGGCCCCGTTCGGCCTCGATGTTCCTGATGAACGCGGCCACGGTGAAGGGGTCGGGCACCGGCATCTCGCGCAGGATGCGGCGGCACTCCCGGCGCAGGGCCCGCGGTGCCATGGGATCGCGGCGCTGCCACCACATGGCCGCTCCTCCTCGCAGGTGCCGTGGGCAGGACCGGTGGGGTCCTGTCGGCGGGCACGCTCACGTCGCAGCGGCCGTCGGGTTCGCCTGGTCGAGCAGTAACGGTACGCCACCCCTTGGACACCGCGTGCACCGGCCGCCCCCGCGGCACCCCCCGGAACGCGCCGCGCGGATGTCTGCGCCCGTCAGTGGCCCAAGGTGGCCCGCAGGGAGGGCTGCAGCAGCTCGGCGTGGGCGCGGACCATGTCGTCGCACAGGTCCCAGATGCGTTCGACGGGCAGGGCCGCCGCGGTCGCCGGGTCGGTCATGGCGGCGTGCCGGATGTGGCGCGGCTCGTCGTGCAGGGCGGCGCGGACGACGAGGTCGTTCATGCTCAGGTACGTGCGGTTCAGCGCCGCGCACTGGGCGGGCAGCGCGCCGACGCGGGTGGGCTGCACGCCCAGCGCGTCGACGAGGCACGGCACTTCGACGGTGCCGGCGGCGGGCAGGTTGTCGATCAGGCCGTGGTTGGGCACGTTGCCGTAGACGGTGCGGGGGGTACCGGTGGTGATGCTGTGGATGATCTGCGGCGCGTACTCCATGGTCCCCTCGACCGGCAGCGGGGCCCCGGAGGCCAGGGCGGCGCGGGTCTTCTCGTACTCGGCGGCGTTCTCGTCGACGATGTCCAGGTAGGCGCCGACCGGCAGCCGCAGCCGCTCGATCTCGTCGTCGTGGTGCAGGTACCACGGCACGTACTCGCAGGAGTGCTCGCTGGTCTCGGTCGGGTAGTAGCCCAGCCGCCGGTACATGTCCACGCGCACGCGGCGGCGCAGTTGCGCGTCGTCGGCGATCAGCGCGTCCAGCCGGGGGTACAGGTCGGTGCCGTCGTGTTCGAAGCGCAGCACCCAGGCCTGGTGGTTGACGCCCGCGGCCTGGTAGGAGACCTCCTCGTACGGCACGCGCAGCAGGTCGGACAGGTCGCGCATCGTCCAGTACACCGAGTGGCACAGGCCGACGACCCGCGTCAGACCGGTGGCCTGGGTGAGGTACTGCACGTTCATGGCCATGGGGTTGGTGTAGTTCAGCAGCCAGGCGTCGGGGCACAGCTCCTGGATGTCCCGGCCCAGCGACCGCAGCAGCGGGAAGGTGCGCAGCGCGCGGAAGATACCGCCGATGCCGAGGGTGTCGCCGATGGTCTGGCGCACACCGTAGGAGGCGGGCACGGCGAAGTCGGTGCGGGTGGATTCGCGCATGCCGACCTGGACGATGTTGATGACGAAGTCGGCACCGTCCAGGGCCGCGCGCCGGTCGGCGTGGGCGGTGATCCGCGGGGCGGCCCCGCGCTCGCCGGCGATGTGGCGGGCCGCGCCGTGGGCGGTCGCCAGCCGGCCGGCGTCGATGTCGTGCAGCGCGATGTGCGCGTCCTTGAGCTCGGGAAAGGCGAAGAGGTCCGCCAGCAGACCCTGGGTGAAGACGACGCTTCCGGCACCGATGAACGCGATTTTGCAGGTGGTCATGCGGGGTTCTCTCCATTGCGGGTGGTGGCCGCCAGGGCTTCGTCCCAGGTCGGCTGAGCGGCGGTACCGCCGTGGGCGCGGGTGGACAGGGCGCCGCAGGCGGCCGCGAAGTCGAGGGCCGCGGCGGCCGGCAGGCCGGCCAGGACGGCGGCGACGTAGCCGGCGTCGAAGCTGTCGCCCGCGCCCACGGTGTCCCGGGGGGTGGCCGGGGTCCCGGCGGTGCGCAGCAGGGTGCGGCCGTCGTGGGCGAGGGCTCCGTCGGCGCCGTCCTTCACCACCACCAGCGGTCCGCGGGCGGCGAGCCGCGCGGCGGCCTCGTCCGTGGTGGCCGCCGCGGGGCCGGCCAGGGCGCGGGCCTCCTGCGCGTTGGGCAGCAGGATGTCGGTGGCGGCCAGGACGGTCTCCAGGCCCGGATGCGTCCAGCGCCCGGCCGGGTCGTCGTTGGTGTCCAGCGAGGTGGTGGCGCCGTGCTCGCGCGCGGTGCGCAGCAGGCCGGGCAGGGCGTCGGCGAGTCGGGGCAGCAGGAAGTACGAGGCCGCGTGCACATGGCGGCAGTCGGCGAGCAGCGCTGCGGGGACGTCGTCGCCGCCGGTGGCCGCCAGGGTGCCGGGGGCGGTGAGGATCGCCCGGTCGCCGCCGCGGGTGAGCACCGCCGTCAGTGGTGTGGGCAGGTCCGGGTCGAGGCGCAGCGCCCGGGTGTCGACGCCCCGGGCGGCCAGGGCGGCCCGCACGAAGCGCCCGGAGTCGTCGTCCCCGATCCGTCCGGCGAAGGCGACCTTCAGCCCCAGCCGGGCCGCGCCGCAGGCCATGATGGCGGCGGAGCCGCCCAGGGTGAGCAGGCCGCTGTCGACGAGTTGCTCGCGCTGGCCGAAGGCCAGGGGGGCGTCGAGCGGGCCGAGGATCACGTCGGGGTTGGCGTCCCCGATGACGAGCAGGTCGAACGTGTGGGGCATGGGAGCTTCCTGGGGTCGCGGAGCGGGGTGCGGTCGCGGGTCGGGTCGGGTCGGAACGGGCAGCGGGCCGGGGGCCCGGCGTTCAGCCCTTGAGGCCGCTGGAGGTGACGGAGGTGATGAAGGACCGCTGCGCGCAGAGGAACGCCAGCAGCACCGGCAGCACGGTGATGACGTTGCCCGCCATGACCGCGGCCCACTGGGTGTGGTGCTGGCCCTGGAAGGTCGTCAGTCCCAGCTGCAGGGTGTAGTGGGTGTCGTGGTTGATGGCGATCAGCGGCCAGGACAGGTCGTTCCACGTGGTCAGGAACGTCAGCACCGCCACCGTGCTCAGCGCGGGGCGGGACAGCGGCAGCACGATCAGGAACAGCACCCTCAGCCGTGAGCAGCCGTCGATCCAGGCCGCTTCCTCCAGTTCGCGCGGCAGCGACAGGAAGAACTGCCGCAGCAGGAACACCGCGAACGGGGTGACCAGGGACGGGACGATCAGCGCGCCCAGGGTGTCGATGAGCCCCAGGCGCTTCATGACCAGGAAGGTCGGGATCATGGTCAGCTGGAACGGGATCGCCATCGTCGCCAGCATCAGCGCCAGCAGGGTGCGCGAGCCGGCGAACCGCATCCGGGCGAACGCGTAGCCGCCGAGCGACCCGAACACCAGGTTGGACACGACCGCGACCGACGAGACGATGAACGAGTTGGCGAACCAGCGGGGGAACATGGCGTTGCCCAGCACGTAGCGGTAGCCGCCCAGGTCGAGGTGCGAGGGCCACAGGGCCGGCGGGAAGCGGTTGATCTCCGCGTTGCTCATCACGGAGCTGAGCAGCAGCCAGATCAGCGGGATCGCGAAGAGCAGGGCCAGCGGGGCGAGCAGCAGGTGCCAGGCGCTGAACGGCAGCCGCGCCCGCCGGCGCCGGGCGGCGCCCGGCGCCGCCTCGGAGGGGTGCCCGGTGGCGGCGGGGAGGGTGGTGGTCGCGGTCATCGGGCAGCTCCTTGCAGGCGGGCAGGCCCGCGGCGGCGGATCACGTGCAGCGCCCCGGTGGCCAGCAGCAGGGCCACGGCCAGGACGTAGGCGGCCGCCGCCCCGTAGCCGGCGGTGAAGTTCTTGAAGGCCTGCTCCCAGATGAAGTAGACGATCACGGTGGTGGAGCCGAGCGGCCCGCCCTTGGTCGTCACGTACACCAGGTCGAAGACCTGCAGGGCGTTGATGGTCTGCCACAGCAGCAGGAAGACGTTGACCGGCGTGAGGGTGGGCAGCACGACGTGGCGCAGCAGATGGCGGCGGCCGGCTCCGTCCAGCCGGGCCGCTTCGAGCAGCGACGGCGGGACGTCCTGCAGGGCGGCGAGGTAGACCACCACGCAGAATCCGGTGCCGCTCCACAGGGAGATCGCGACGAGCACGAGCAGCGCCTGGCCGGGGTCGGTGAGGAACCCCTGCGGGGAGATGCCCAGCGCGTGCAGGGCGGAGTTGGCCGCGCCGAACTGCGGGTCGAGGATGAAGGAGAACAGCACGCCCTGGGCCGTGGCCGAGATGACGAACGGCACGAAGATCAAGGTGCGGTACAGCCCGACGAGCCGGATCCGCCGGTTGAGCACCAGCGCCAGGGCCAGCCCCAGGCCGATGCTCAGCGGCACGTACAGGGCGGTGTACAGCACGGTGTTGCGCACCGCCTGGCTGAAGTGCGGGTCGTGCCGCAGCGCCCGGTAGTTGTCCAGGCCGACCCAGCGGCTGGGGGTGACCAGGTCGTCCGCCTGGAAGGACAGCAGCAGCGACCAGGCGACGGGCACGATGCTCAGTCCGAGGATGACCAGGACCGACGGGGAGATGAACGCCCAGGCGGTCGCGGACTCGCGCAGGCGTCCGCGGCGGCGCGGGCGCGGTGTGCGGGCGGCGTCGGAGAGCGTGAGGGGGGCGGGTAGACGGGACATGCGGGGCTCCTCAACGCGGAATGAGCAGGGCGGCGTTGGCCTGGTCCGCGCAGCGGCGCAGGGCGGCGGCGGGGCTGCTCCTGCTGAGCAGCACGGCCACGACGGCCTCTCCCAGGGCTTCGGATATCTGCGGGTAGGCGGGGTGCGCGGGCCGGACCCGCGCGGACTCCAGGGCGTGGGTGAACACCGGCAGCCCTTCGGTCCCGGCGGCCCGCGCCGTCCACTCGGGCAGGCTCTGGGTGCTCCGGCTCAGCGGCAGGCTGCCGGCCTGGATGTCCCAGCGCACGTCCTGGCGGGGCTGCATGAGCCAGCCCACGAAGGTGCGGGCGGCCCGCACCCGGGCGGCACCGTTGTCGAACACCGTCCAGGTGTCGGGCCCGGAGATGGTCATCGGGCGGCGGCTGTAGCTGGGCAGCGGAACGACGTGGTAGTCGATGTCCGCCTGGGCGATGTCGGGCAGCTGCCACGGACCGGTGGCGACCATGGCCATCCGGCCGGACGCGAAGACCTGGTACATCTGCTCGGTGCCGGGCTTGGGATCGATGTACACGCTCCGGTCGCGGGCGAGTGCCTGCACCGTCTCCAGCGCGCGCACCCCGGCCTCGGCGAACCCGATGCCGCGCCCGTTCGCGGCGATGACCTCGCCGCCCAGGTCCCACACCATCGGCCACAGCCGCCACACGGTGTCCTCGTCGCCCACGCCGGGCCACCCGGTGCCGAAGACGCCGCGGGACGGGTCGTTCAACCGCTTGGCGGTCTCCTGGAACTCCTGCCAGGTCCAGCCCGGTTCGGGCAGCGGCACGCCCGCGGCGCGGAACAGCTTCTTGTTGCACACCACGGCGAGCGCGTCCAGCAGGGCGGGCGCCGCCCGCACCCGCCCGTTGACCGTGACCGCCTCGCGGGCCGGCGTCCAGTAGTCGGACCACGGGACGGGGCCGGAGCGGACGGTGTCGGTCAGGTCCACCACCTGCGGGCTGCGGGCGATGCCGGCCAGGTCGGAGCCGAAGACGTAGGCCACGTCGGGGTAGGACCCGGAGGCGAGCGCGGCGGTCACCTTCTGCAGCATCACATCGGCCAGGACCCCGCCGCCGAAGTCGACGCGGATGTCCGGATGCGTGCGGTTGAACTCCTTCACCAGCGCTTCGATCGCCGCCCGGCCGGTGTCGGTCTGCCCGTGCCACAGTTCGATCGTGACGCGCCCGTCGGGTCCGACGCCGTCGCCGGACCCGGCGCCGCAGCCGGGCACCAGTGCCGCGGCGGCGGCGCCGACGGCCGCACCGCCCCCGCGCCGCAGAACGCTGCGCCGCGACGGCCGGGCGGGACGGTGAGGGCCGACGGCCATCGATACCTCCAGGAAGAGCGAGCGGGTCGGGCGGTGAGGGCACGGTGCGGCGCGGGCCGTACCGGGTCTGCGACGCGTCAGCAGGTCTGGCGGACGTATCCGCTGCTGCCGGGCGCTGAGACGTCCACGTCACGGCGCACGATGCTCAACTGGCCGCCCCACCCGGCGCAGGCCTTGCTCAGCCCCTTCTTCGAGTACTCGATGACGATCACGTTGCTGCCGAAGGCGTCGGTGAAGTCACCGCACTCGGAGTAGGTGCCGCACTCCTCGGCGACGGCGAAGTCCAGTCCGAGCTGGGTGCGGGAGCCCGCCAGGGCGGAGGTGTTCTTCTGGGCGATCGCCAGCCCGCGCGCGTGGGAGCGCGCGGCCAGCAGCGTGATGTAGGACTTGGCCGCGCCGGCGGTCAACAACCCGTGGGAGCGGGTGTAGCTGTCGTAGTTGTCGGGCTCGACGCCCTGGAAGCCCTTGGTCGCGCACCCGTCGATCCAGCCGCCGACCTTCGCGGCGACCCGCTGCCGCTTGTCGGCGGTCCGCAGGTCGAGCAGGGCCTCGCCCCAGCCGTCGTCGTAGACGACCTTGCCGCTGCCGTCCCGCAGCAGCAGGTCGGCGTCCCACTGGCCCTCGGCGCCCGGCTGGACCTGGAAGGCGTTGACGTAGCAGATGTTGTACAGCCCGGCGGCCGGGGACGCGTCGTGGTCGCGGGTGACGACCCGCACCCCGGCCGGCGGGGTGTAGGCCTGTCCGATCTGGTAGTCGAATCCCGCGTGCACCGGCGGCAGGGACACCGCGGCGGGCGCGCCGACGGCCTCGGGGGTCGCCAGCAGGGGGGTGATGATCGCGGCGGCGGCGGCCGTGAGCACGGCCAGCCACCGACGGGAGGAGAAGCGGGTGCTGCGCATCATCGGGCTCCAGATGATGGGGGGGTACGTCCCCGCCTCGGACGCTGACAGCGATCCTGGCGACTTTGTCCGGGCTCTCGGCTCGTGGGCCGTCTACCGGCTAGGCGTACCTCTGGCGCCGAATACTCCGTTCCGGCGTTGCCCGGAAGTAAATCGAGCAGAATTAGTCATGTCAAGAGCTCAAACATGCGCGAAATGATTGAACGCGAAGCGTAAGCGCTCAGATACGCAGCGAAGCAGGGCTCTGCGGCAGTTCAGCGGCGATGACGGACGGGTAGTCAGCCGCGCATGAGACGTTTCGAGGGATACGGCGTACTGATCACCGGAGCGGGCCGCGGCATCGGCGCGGCCACCGCCCGACGGCTGGCCGCCGAAGGCGCCCAGGTGCTGGTCACCGACCTGGACGGGGACCTCGCCGAGACGGCGGCGGCCGCCATCCGCACGTCCGGGGGCGCGGCCGAAGCGCTGGCCTGCGACGTCGGCGACCGCACCGCGATCGAGGCCGCCGTCGCCCACGCGGTCGAGCGGTTCGGCACGTTGGACGTGCTGGTCAACAACGCCTACGCCTGCCATCCGGACACCCCGCTCTTCGAGGACGAGGAGGACGAGGGATGGGCGCGCGACCTCGACATCACCCTGACCGGCGCCTTCCGCTGCGCCCGCGCGGCCCTCCCGCACCTGGCGGCCGCTCCCGGCGGGCGGGGCGCGATCGTCAGCATCGGCTCGGTCAACGGCGAGCAGGACTTCGGCAACCACGCCTACAGCGCGGCCAAGGCGGGCCTGGCCAGCCTCACCCGCACCCTGGCCGGCCACGCCGCCCCCCGCGGGGTCCGGGTCAACCTGGTCGCCCCCGGCACGGTCCACACGGACGCCTGGGCGGGGCGCGAGGCCGACCTGCGGGCCATCGCCGCGCACTACCCCCTCGGCAGGGTCGGCCTGCCCGACGACATCGCGGCCGCGGTGGCGTTCCTGGCCTCCTCGGACGCCGCCTGGATCACCGGTGTGAGCCTGCCCGTCGACGGCGGCATCCTCGTCGGCCAGATGGGCCCGCGCCATGCCGTGGGCAGGCGGTGAAGGACCGTACCGACCGCCGCTCAGCGGACCTGCGGGACGGTTCGCCCACCGCACCCGCGCCGCAGGGGCCCGGCGGGTGCGGGGCCCCTGCGGCACAGGTGGCGTGCCGAGGTGTCAGCAGTGCGGGTGCAGGCGGGCGGTGAGCAGGTTGGGGTCCTGCCGGGTGAGGTAGGCGGCCGAGGTCACGTGGACAGTGTCGCCGCGCACGGCGACGGCGGTGGGGTTCTGCAGGCCGTCCCGGGCGCTGAGCACGATGGTGTGGGTGCCGCCGGGTTCCACCAGGGCGACCTCGTTCGACTGGTCGAGCGCGGCCACCAACTGGTCGCCGCGCCCGGTGAAGGCGAAGTCGTCGATGCCGGGCAGATGGTCGGCCCGGGTCTCGGCGGGGCCCGCGGTGCCGTCCTTGCGCAGCCGGAAGCGGAGCACGGTGCCCTGGTCCATGTTGGACGCCCAGACGGCGCCGTTGTGCACCTTCAGGCCGTTGGCCCCGAGGAACCCGGTCGACGCGAGCTCGGCGCCGCCCGCCCACACCGTCGCGTCGCCGCCGCCGGCCGGTACGCGCCAGATGACGCCGCGGACCGAGTCGGTGATGTAGAGCCGCCGGCCGTCCAGGGCCAGCCCGTTGGGCAGGCCGTCGGCCGGCAGCGCGGCGATCCGCTCCGGGACTCCGCCCGGGGTGAGCCGCCAGACGCCGGTGAGGTCGGCGGTTCCCGTGGCGTAGAGGAAGTACAGCGTGCCGTCACCGCCCCTGACCAGGCCGGTGACCAGCGGGAAGCCGAGCGCCGGCGTGTGCACGCCGCCGTCGGCCGGCGCGGGCAGCGTCGCCAGCACCCGGACCGTTCCGCCGCGGGTGACCTGGGCGATCTGGCGCGCGGCGGAGAAGGAGAGGTCGAGGCTGCCGTCCGGTTCGAGGACGATGTTCTCCGGCATCTGGCCGCCGGCCAGGTCGAAGTGGTGAGTGAGGTGCGTGCCGGACACCGGCGCGGCGGAGGCCGTGGCCGCGGCGGGCCAGCCGATGGTGAGTGAGGTCGCTGCGAGGCCGGCCAGCAGTACGTTCCTTGCGAACTTCGTTGACACGTTTCTTCCCTGCGTCGTGGTCGGTGTCGTGGTGCCGGTCCCACAGTGGGCGCGCCCGCCGCGGGCAGCCAGCCCCGGCTCTGCCTATCCCCGGCGGGGGCAGGCTGCGCGGGCCGTCGCCGCCGCATACTCGTGGCCATGGACGCACATGGACAGCTCGGAACGTTCCTGCAGGCCCGGCGGGCGCAGTTGCGGCCGCAGGACGTCGGGCTGCCGACCTACGGGGAGCGCCGCCGGGTTCCCGGGCTGCGCCGCGAGGAACTGGCGCTCCTGGCGGGCGTCAGCGCCTCGTACTACACGCGCCTGGAGCAGGGCGCCTCCTGCCACGCCTCCGTGGAGGTACTGGACGCGATCGCCGGCGCGCTGCGCCTGGAGGAGACGGAGCGGCTGCACCTGCGCGACCTCGCCACGTGCTGCCGGCACCGCGGCACAGCCCGCCGCCCGCCGCCCGAGCGCCTGGCCCCGGCCGTGCGCGACCTGGTGGACGCCCTGGACGACGTCCCGGTCGTGGTGACCGGGCGGCGCAGCGACGTGCTGGCCTGGAACGCCCTGGGGCACGCGCTGCTGGCCGGCCACATGGACCCGGCCGGCCCCGAGCGCCCGGCGGACCGTCCGAACATGGCGCGCCTGGTCTTCCTGGACGCCCACACCCGCGAGCTGTACGCGGACTGGCCGGCGAAGGCCCGCGCCGTGGTCGGCAATCTGCGGCTGGTGGCGGGGCGCCATCCGCGAGATGCCCGGCTCACCGCGCTCATCGGCGAACTGACGACCCGCAGCCGCGAGTTCGCGGGCCTGTGGGCCGACCACCGGGTGCGGGCCTGCGACACCGCCGAGTACGAGCTGCACCACCCCCTGGTCGGCTCCCTGACGATCCGGCAGCAGACGCTGACCGGCTCGTCGGACCCCGAGCAGTCCGTCGTCATGGTCACCGCCGCCCCCGGCTCGCCCTCCCGGGCCGCCCTGCGCCTCCTCGCGCAGGCGACGGCGGACCCGGGCCGACGCACCCTGCGGCATTCCGCCGACGCATGAGGGGCATGCGATCCGGTCGCGGCTCGACCCCGGTTCGCCCGTTCCAACGCCGCCCTCGCAGGCCCGGCGCGGCATATCGTCGGCCGGGAAAGGGAGTTGGGCGAGAGGGGAACCATGGGACAGGACCGGGGACGGCACTTCGTGCCGCGCGACCACATCGACGGGCTCGGGCTCGGGACGGCACACGGCAGTCACCCGATAGCGGGGCTGGCGGGTGGGCTGGCACAGGTCGGGCGGCGGCTCCTCGTGGGGCTGGCGGTCGCCGCAATGGCCCTCCTGATCTACCGGCAGCCCTCGAACGCGTTGGTCAAGGGCGTCGTGACGAGCGGTGTGGTGCTCGCCCTCTACACGCTGCGGCTGGTCTGGCGCCGTGTCTCCGCCGCGTTCGGGCTCTGCCGGTGCTACCTGTTCGCGGACGGCCTGCTCGTCACGAACCTGTTCGGCGGGACGCGGGCGGTCGTCCGATGGAGCGAGGTGTCGTCGCTGCACCGGATGGTCAGTCAGTCACTCCTGATGTCCTTCCACCGGGTGGAGATCGTACGGCGCGGCTCCGCGACCCTGGCCTTCCTCGCCCTCGGAGCGGAGCCCGCCCTGGTGCCGGCCCTGCTGGGTGAGGCGACCAGGAACGGCATCTCCTGACGCCATCCGGCACCCCGCCTTCGACCGGCCCGCCGGCGGCGGCTCAGCCGTCGGCGGCCAGGCGGTCCAGCCACTCCCCCAGCAGATGCTGCTCGCCGGCGCTGAGCGTCGTCCGGTCGGGCAGCGCGGCGCGCAGGGCGCGGGCGGCGCCGGCCGGGCCCGCGGCCGTCACGGCCGGCTCCTGGTAGGTCACGGCGGCGACCATCGACTCCCGCAGGATGGTCAGCAGCGCCGGGTTGCGCCGGTCCTCCGGCAGCGAGAGCCAGGTGAGCACCGCGCCGCGTGCGGTGGCGTGGATGAGGGTGGCCGCGAGCTCCTCGTCGACGCGGAGCCAGCCGGCGGCGGCCAGGCGGCGGATGCGGCCCATCAGGATCTCCATGCCGGCCTCGAAGGCGGGCGACGCGGGCCTGGTGGGCTCGCTGTACATCAGCGTGTACAGCGCGGGATTGCGCAGTCCGAACTCCACCGCCAGGTCCCAGCCGGCCCGTAGGTCCTCGATGAGGTCCGGCGGGTCGGGGTCGACGTGCTTGGTCGCGAGGAACGCGGCGAAACCGTGTTCGGCCACCGCGTCCAGCAGCCCGTCCTTGTCGCCGAACAGCCGGTAGATGGCCGGCGGCTGCAGTCCCGCCGCGACCGCGACCGCGCGGGTGGTGACCGCGTCGCGGCCCTCGCGCGCCAGCAGGTCGGCGGCGGCCTCGATGACCCGCTGACGGGGGTCCGCCGCGGTCGCGGGGTCGGATTCGCCGGCGGGAGCGCCCTGGCCGGCGCGTGAACGTGGTGGCATATATCAACGATACAGGCTCAGTGGTTCCGTCGTTAATATCAGTGATACGCTCTTGCTGATTCCATTGGAACCACAGCGTTGGAGAACACCATGATCATCGTGACCGGAGCCACCGGACAGCTCGGCCGTCAGATCGTCGAGAGGCTGCTCACGCGCGTCCCGGCGGACCGGATCGGCGTCAGCGTCCGCGACCCGCAGAAGGCGCGGGGCTTCGCCGACCAGGGCGTGCGGGTGCGCCACGGCAGCTTCACCGACGCCGGCAGCCTCGCGCACGCCTTCGAGGGCGCGTCCCAGGTGCTGATCGTCTCCGTCGACAAGATGGGGGACGAGGCCGTCCGGCAGCACCGTGCCGCGATCGACGGAGCCGTCGCGGCCGGCGCCCGCCGCATCCTCTACACCAGCCACATGGGCGCCGGCGCCGCGTCACGCTTCCAGCCCTGCCGCGACCACGCCGCAACCGAGGACGCGCTGCGCGCCTCGGGCGTCGCGTTCACCTCGCTGCGCAACGGCTTCTACGCCGCCAACGCGCTGCAGTTCCTCGGCGACGCCCCCACCTCCGGCAGTGTCGCCCTCCCCGCGGACGGACCCGTCAGCTGGACCGCGCACGCCGACCTCGCCGACGCGGCCGCCGCCGTCCTGGCCGACGAGGGCCGCTTCGACGGCCCCACGCCGCCGCTCACCGCTGCCCAGGCCCTCACCTTCGACGACCTCGCGGCCATCGCCGGCGAGTGCACGGGCCGCACCGTCACCCGGACCACCACCACCGACGAGCAGTTCCGCGAGCAACTGGTGGGCCACGGCGTCCCCGCCGAAGCCGCGGCGCAGCTCCTCGGCGTCTTCACCGCCGCCCGCGCCGGCGAGTTCGCCGCCGTCGACCCGACCCTGGCCACGCTGCTCGGCCGCGAGCCCACCACCTTGAGCACACTGCTGCGCGAGCAGTTGGCCACCGCGGCCTCGCACTGACCGCGTCCGGCCGCTCGCGTCCGCCGGGCAGCGTGCGAGAGTGACGGCCATGGCCGACCCCGCTTCGCACCCCCGCCGCCCCGGCGACCCGGGACCGCTCCTCCCCCGGCTCCCGGCGCACCTGTGGACCGTTCCCTACGCCGCTTCCCGCTTCCCCGGGTCGGCAGCCGTGGCCCGGCTGCCCGACCTCGCGGCGGGCGCCAACTGCCAGCTGTTCGCCTACGCGGTACTCCGCCATTTCGGCCTGACCCCACCACCGCTGCGCTCCAGCGACCTGTGGGAGGACACGGAGGCCACCGTGCGCGTGCAGTCCTTCGAGCCGCTCGACCTGCTCCTCTTCAACGCCACCGATGACCCGTACGGCGCCCACGTCGGTGTCTGGGTCGACGACGACGCGGTCCTGCACCTGTGTGCGGAAGCCGGCCGCCCCGCCGTCTGGACCCTGGCCGACTTCGCGGCACGCGACCGGTACCGCATCCTGATCGGCGCCAAGTCGGTGGCAGCCGCCTGACGGCCCGTCCGACGGTACGGTTCGACGGCACGGCTCGACGGCCGGTTCGTGGTCGAGTCGGCAACATGCCGTCACAAAGCTGTGAACATTCTGCGGGACGGTTGTTCTCAGCCAAGCGCACCTTCGCGCTTCTCATCGGGGGGAACACCACATGAGCACCGTTCGCAGAGCCGCCGTCGTCCTCGCCGCCGTGGCCGCACTGGGTCTGACCGCCTGCGGGCCTTCCGACGACGACGCGAAGGGCGGGCCCGGCGGGGCGACCGCGACCCCCACGAAGCCCGCGGGCCCGGGGCCGTCCGCGACGCCGTCCAAGCCGGCGAAGCCGGTCGCGACGCCCGGCAAGGGGTCCTCCGGCGGCAGCGGCGGCTCGTCGTCCGACCCCGACTACGACGTCTTCCCGTGCAGCACGCACGACCTCAAGTTCACCGCGAGCCTGGCGGAACCCACGACCAGCAGCTACCTGCTGAAGATCACCAACAAGGGCAGCAAGGCGTGCAAGGCGCTGGGCCACCCGAGCGTGACCTTCGGCGATCTGGACGGTCAGGCCACGCAGCGCGGCGCGGCCCCGGGCATCGAGCACGCGCTCCGGCTCGAGCCGGGCAAGTCGGCCTACGCCGGGCTGATGGGCGGTGTGAAGGACGGCAAGGGCAAGACCGTCAACTCGATCGCGATGACCATGGACACCGAGTCCGACCTGACGCAGACGCCGCTCAAGGCCGCGACCCCCGGGCTGTACGTGTCCCCCGACAAGAACTCCGTGACCGCGTGGATGAGCAACGCGGAGGACGCACTGAGCCTGTGAGCACCCGGCATGGCCGGGGCCCTACCGGGCCCCGGCCCTGCCGGTCCGTCAGCCGAACTGGCCGGGCTGGTAGTCCCCGGCGGGCTGCTGGATGATGACGTTCACGCGGTTGTACGCGTTGATGAGCGCGATCAGGCCCACGAGGGCGGAGAGCTGGTCCTCGTCGAAGTGCTTGGCGGCGTTCGCCCAGGCGTCGTCCGGCACGCCGCCGGCCGCGTCCGCGATGCGGGTGCCCTGCTCCGTCAGTTCCAGCGCGGCGCGCTCGGCGTCGGTGAACACCTTCGCCTCGCGCCAGGCCGCGATCAGGTTGAGGCGCAGCGCGGTCTCGCCGGCGTGCGTCGCGTCCTTACTGTGCATGTCCGTGCAGAAACCGCAGCCGTTGATCTGGCTGGCGCGGATCTTCACCAGTTCCTGTGTCGCGGCCGGCAGCGTCGAGTCCGAGATCGCCTTGCCCGCTGAGTTGATGTACTTGAAGAACTTGGCCGCGACCGGGTTGGCGTAGAGGTTCAAGCGAGCTTCCATGATGCACTCCTGTGCCGTTGCTGCGGTGGTGGTTACCTCTCTCTGACGGATCGGCCCGACCGGATGTGACCGGAACGGCTGTGACCCGCGTCACCCACCGCGGCCTGCCGCTCAGGGGTGCAGAACGATCTTCCCGGCGACGGTTCCGGACTCGGCCAGGCGCATCGCGTCGGCGACGCGGGCGAGTGGCAGCCGGGCGGCGATCTGCGGGCTGATGTCGCCGCGCTGGAGGGCGCGGAAGACCTGGGTGAGGTCGGTGCGCAGCCGGCCGCGGAACCGGTTCTTGGCCAGCGCCCGCCCGGCCCAGACGTTGAAGAAGTAGGCGCGGCGGCGGTTGGGCAGCGCGTTCCACAGCCACACGCGGCCGAGCAGCTTCAGCACGGGCAGTTGCTTGGAGCCCTCGTCGTCGCGGGTCGAGGCGCTGCCGTAGCAGACGAGCGTGCCGCCGGGCGCGAGCAGACTCCAGGAGTCGACGGCGCTGCGGCCGCCGACGTGGTCGAAGACGGCGTCCACCCCGGCCGGTGCCAGTTCGCGGATCCGCGCGGCGACGTCCTGGGTGCGGTAGTCGACGGGGGTGACGCCGCGCTCGCGCAGGGCGTCGTGGTGGCGTGCGGAGGCCGTGCCGATCACCCGCACGCCGGCGGCGTGGGCGAGTTGGACCAGGACCGAGCCGACGCCGCCGTTGGCGCCGTGGACCACGATCGTCTGGCCGGAGCGGACGCGTGCGGTGCGGTGCAGCATCTGCCAGGCGGTGATGCCGTTGACGACGAGGGCCTCGGCCTCGTCCGCGTCGATGCCGTCGGGCACCGGCACCGCGTCGGCCGCGTCGACGAGCACGTGGCTGGCCCAGCCGCCGACCTTGAGCAGCGCGGCCACCCGGGTGCCCGTCAGCTCCGGCGCGACACCCTGGCCGGTCGCCAGGACGGTGCCGACCAGGTCGTAGCCGGGCACGAAGGGGAACGGGGGCTGGTCGTAGTACCGGCCGCGGCGCATCTGCTGCTCGGCGAACGAGACGCCGGTGGCCTCCATGCGGACCAGCAGCTGACCGGGACCGACGGCGGGCACGGCGCCGTGCCGGATCTGCAGCCCTTCCGGCTCGACCTTGCCCGGCAGTACTACCTCGACGAGTCCTTCGGCGTTCATGACGACCTCCACGGTTACGTACTTTCGTGTTCGTTAGAAGTTATAACGCACGGCGGAAGCGAGCGTCAAGCACTTGCGTGATAGCTTCTAACGAGAAGGTGAGCATGTAACCCCTGGAGTGCGGACGGTGACCGGCATGACGGAGACGAGCACGACGACCCCGCGCGAGCGCTACCGCGCCCAGGTGCGGGCGGACATCAAGAAACACGCGTGGGAGCAGATCGCCGCGTCGGGCGCGACCGCGCTGTCGCTCAACGCGATCGCCAAGCAGATCGGCATGAGCGGTCCCGCCCTCTACCGCTACTTCGCCGGGCGCGACGAGCTGATCACCGAGCTCATCCGGGACGCGTACCGCAGCCTCGCCGACGCCTTCCGCGCCGCCGCGGCACCCGGCCCCGACGTCGCCGCCCTGGCGCACGCCCTGCGCGCCTGGGCGGTGGCCGACCCCCAGCGGTACTTCCTCGTCTACGGCACACCCGTGCCCGGCTACCACGCGCCCGAGGACGTCACCGAGATCGCGTCCGCGACGATGGCGACGCTGCTGGGCGCCTGCGCCGCACTGCCCGCGCACGGCACCGCCACCCCGTTCGACGCGCATCTCGACGACCACCGCCAGTGGGCCGAGGGCCACCCCGCCCCCGCCGCCGCCCTCCACCGCGCGCTGGCGTTCTGGAGCCGGCTGCACGGCGTCCTGTCCCTGGAACTCGCCGGCCACTTCACCGGCATGGGCTTCGACCCCGCGCTGCTCTACGAAGCCGAACTCGACGACCTGCTCTCCCGCTGACTCCCCCGAGCAGGCGCGGGGCCGCCGCCACGACGGCGTCAGCACCCGCGCGGCGACCGACCCGGCGTTCCGGGTCGAGATCGAGGCGCTGGCGGCCGTCTGACCGGCAGTCGCCGCGCCGCCGCGCCAGGACAGCGGAACGGGCCGGTCCGACGCCCGAGGCGCCCGGCCGGCCCGTTCCGTGGCTGGTCAGTCCGTGCCGAACTCCATCGCGGCGCGGTCCAGCATCTGGTCGTCGTCGGAGACGTCGCCGCGGGAGGCGATGGCCTCGGCGCCGCCCTCCGGCATGCTGCCGATCAGCCCGGTCGCGGCCGCCTGGGCGGCGCCGATGGCGGGGTTCGCGGTGCCGATCAGGCCGAGCGCGGCGTACTGCTCCAGCTTGGCGCGCGAGTCGGCGATGTCGAGGTTGCGCATCGTCAGCTGGCCGATCCGGTCCACCGGGCCGAACGCGGAGTCCTCGGTGCGCTCCATGGACAGCTTGTCCGGGTGGTAGCTGAACGCCGGGCCGGCGGTGTTGAGGATCGAGTAGTCCTCACCGCGCCGCAGCCGCAGCGTCACCTCCCCGGTGACGGCCGCGCCGACCCAGCGCTGCAGGGACTCGCGCACCATCAGCGCCTGCGGGTCCAGCCAGCGGCCCTCGTACATCAGCCGGCCCAGGCGCCGTCCCTCGTTGTGGTACTGGGCGACGGTGTCCTCGTTGTGGATGGCGTTGACGAGGCGCTCGTAGGCCGCGTGCAGCAGGGCCATGCCGGGCGCCTCGTAGATGCCGCGGCTCTTCGCCTCGATGATCCGGTTCTCGATCTGGTCCGACATGCCCAGGCCGTGCCGGCCGCCGATGGCGTTGGCCTCCATGACCAGGTCGACGGGGGAGGCGAACTCCTTGCCGTTGATCGTCACCGGGCGGCCCTGGTCGAAGCCGATCGTCACGTCCTCGGTGGCGATCTCGACGGAGGGGTCCCAGAACCGCACGCCCATGATCGGCTCGACGGTCTCCACGCCGGTGTCCAGGTGCTCGAGGGTCTTGGCCTCGTGCGTGGCGCCCCAGATGTTGGCGTCGGTGGAGTACGCCTTCTCCGTACTGTCGCGGTAGGGCAGGTCGTGCGCGACCAGCCACTCCGACATCTCCTTGCGGCCGCCCAGCTCGGTCACGAAGTCCGCGTCCAGCCAGGGCTTGTAGATCCGCAGGTGCGGGTTGGCGAGCAGGCCGTAGCGGTAGAACCGCTCGATGTCGTTGCCCTTGAAGGTCGAGCCGTCGCCCCAGATCTGCACGTTGTCGTCGAGCATCGCCCGCACCAGCAGCGTGCCGGTGACCGCGCGGCCCAGCGGCGTGGTGTTGAAGTAGGCCCGCCCGCCCGAGCGGATGTGGAACGCCCCGCAGGTCAGCGCGGCCAGTCCCTCCTCGACCAGCGCGGCACGGCAGTCGACCAGGCGCGCGATCTCGGCGCCGTAGGTCTTCGCACGACCGGGCACCGACGCGATGTCGGGCTCGTCGTACTGGCCGATGTCGGCGGTGTAGGTGCAGGGGACGGCGCCCCTGTCGCGCATCCAAGCGACCGCGACCGAGGTATCGAGGCCGCCCGAGAAGGCGATGCCGACGCGCTCGCCGGCGGGGAGGGAGGTGAGGACCTTAGACATAGGAAGATTATGCATAATCGCGCATGTTCATGCAAGAAGGGTTCGAGCGGCCTGCCCTCCGGGCCCGGAACCGGCCTCAGGCGGGCAGGACGAGGACCACCTCGTCGATCTCCTCGCCGCGGGCGTTCGCGAAGCCCCGGTCGCGGCCGGTCGGCACGAATCCGCACTTCTCCAGGACCCGCAGGGAGCCGGCGTTGTCCGCGGCCGCGGGCGTGCAGCGGTCGGGCCGCGACGACGGCGAGCAGCTCGCGCAGCGCGGCGGTGGCCGCGCCGCGGCCCCAGTACGCCCGCCCGATCCAGTAGGTGACCTCGCGCTCCTCGGGCGGTCCGTAGACGGCCACGTTGCCGACGATGTCCCCGTCGCCCCCGCCCGCCACGACCGTGCGCATGACGACCGCGGGGTCGTTGCGGATCCGGGCCCAGTGGGCGTCGAAGTGCGCGCGGTCGGCCGGGTCCTCGGCCGTGAACGCCGCCATCCGCACGCCCTCGGGATCCTGCATCTGGGCGAAGAAGGTCGGCAGGTCGCTGTCGCGGACCTCTCTCAGCGTGACGTCCATGAGGCGCTCCGGAAGGTGGTCGTGAGCCGGTGCGGAAGCCAGGATCCTCACACGGCGCGCTGCATGCACACCAGATCATCGCGGGCGTCCCAGGACTCCGTGACGGTGAAGCCGAGCCGCTCGTACAGGGCGATGGCGCCCGTGCGCCACTTCCACACCGACAGCCCCACCAGGCTCACGCCGTCCTCCGCGCAGCGCTCCAGCGCGGCGCCGATCAGCGCCGAGGCGACGCCCCGGCCCCGGGCGGCCGGAGCGGTCCAGAGCCGCTTGATCTCCGAGCGGCTCTGGACGGGGGCGGTGAGCACCAGGCAGCCCACGGCCGCGCCTTCGCCCGCGTCGCGGGCGACCAGCACCACGTCGTGCGCGAAGGCGGTCCACGGCGCCAGGATCTCCGCCCGGTAGCGCTCGGGCAGCTCGCCCACACCGGCCACGGGCCTGCCCTTCTCCTCCTCCGTGCGCAGGTGGTAGGCGGCCAGCAGCCCGGACAGCTCGCCGTTCGAGCGGGAGTCGTGGCTCTGGGCGGACCGGCCCGGGGCGGGCCGGCGAACGATGGTGATCCCGTGGTGATCCGTCACGCTGCCAGTCCTATCACCCGACAGGCCGGGGAACCCGCCACGGGTCCGAGGAGACGACGCCGCGAGGCAGGCCGCACGGCCTGGACGCGGTCGAGGCGCGGCCGCCAGGGAGCACCAACACTTTACCCGTGCCTGATGGCATGCTCCGGTCACATCTGCCAAGCTGCCCGCAGCCGTCGTCCCGACCCGGGGACGGACGGCCGCAGCACCGCTCCGCGATCCACCAGCACCGCCGCACAGCCCGCGGCCTCCCCCGGCCCACCCACGCCGCCCGGGAGGCCATCGAGCAGGCCGGAATCCCGGCCGCCCCAAAGGAGTTCCGTGTGAGACCCTCCCCCCACAAGGCCCTCACCGCGACCGCGCTGGCCGTCGCCGCGCTGGCCGCCGCTTCGCTCCCCGCCGTCCCGGCGTCCGCCACGGCCCGCTCGGCCGCCGCGTGCACACCGGCCCAGGTGGTCGCCAACGGCGCCTTCGAAAGCGGCACTTCGCCCTGGAGCCAGTCGTCGACCAGCGTGATCACCAATCGTGCCGGCCAGAGCGCCCACGGCGGCACGCACTTCGCCTGGCTCAACGGCGTCGGCACCACGCACACCGACACGCTCTCCCAGAGCGTGACCATCCCGTCCGGCTGCAGCACCGCCACCCTCACCTTCTGGCTGCACATCGACACCGCCGAGACGACCTCGTCCACCAAGTACGACAAACTCACGGCGAAGATCGGCACGACGACGCTGGCGACGTACTCGAACCTCGACAAGAACACCGGCTACGCGCAGAAGTCGTTCGACGTGTCGGCGTTCGCGGGCCAGACCGTGAACGTCGCCTTCACCGGCACCGAGGACTCCAGCCTGCAGACGAGCTTCGTCCTCGACGACGTCGCCCTCGACACCTCCGGTGGCACGACCCCGCCCGCGGACTCCACCCGCACCCCGGCGTCGCCCTCGTACACCGCGAGCCTGAGCAGCAACACCAGCGGCACCGTCTGGACCGGCCACGAGAGCGCGACCTTCACCAACGCCTCCGCCACCCCGCTGAGCGAGGTCTACCTGAGGCTGTGGGACAACTACCACGGCACCTGCTCCGCCATGCCGATCACGGTCAGCAACGTCACCGGTGGCACCGCGGGCGCCCTCTCGGTCGCCTGCACGGCGCTGCGGATCGACCTGCCGTCGCCCCTGCCCCAGGGGCAGACCGCCACGATCGGCTACGACCTGGCCATCACCGTTCCCAGCGGCGCCGACCGCTTCGGCCACGACGGGGCCTTCAACATGATCGGCAACGCCCTGCCGGTCCTCGCGGTCAAGGACGGGGCCGGCTGGCACCTGGACCCGTACACCAACAACGGTGAGTCGTTCTACTCCCTGGCCTCCGACTTCAAGGTGACCCTGGACCACCCGAGCACCCTGCTGGCACCGGCCACCGGCGCCTCGGTCGACACCCCCGGCTCCAGCGGGCGCACCATCACCACGGCGACCGCGACCAAGGTCCGGGACTTCGCCTGGGCGGCCGGCCCCTTCACCAAGATCTCCGGCACCTCCCCCGCCGGCACCCCGATCAACATCTACTCCGTCTCGGGCATCACCTCGGCCGACTCGCAGTCGATGCTCAGCACCGCGAAGAGCGCCGTGGACGCGCACGCGGCCCGGTTCGGCGCCTACCCGTACGGCGAACTGGACGCGGTGATCGACAACAACTTCTGGTTCGGCGGCATGGAATACCCCGGGTTCGTCCTCGACCTGGTCAGCACCACCGCGCTCACCCACGAGATCGGGCACCAGTGGTTCTACGGGATCGTCGGCGACGACGAGTACAACGCCCCGTGGCTGGACGAGGCGTTCACCGACTACGCCACCGACCTGGCCCAGAACAAGACCGGCACGAACTGCTGGAACAGCGTCTCCTGGGCCTCGACGGCGGAGAGGATCACCAACTCGATGGCCTACTGGGACGCCCACTCCTCCCGGTACTCCACCGTCATCTACGGGTACGGCAAGTGCGCCCTGCACGACCTGCGGCGCGTCCTCGGCGACAGCGTCATGGCCAAACTCCTCAAGGACTACGCCACGTCGCACTGGTACGGCGTCTCGACCACGGCCGAGTTCAAGGCCGCCGCCCAGGCGGCCACGGCCACGGACCTGACCTCGTTCTGGACCCAGCACCGCATCGACGGCTGAGGTGACGCCGGTTCGCCGCGGGGAACGCCGACCGGCACCCCCGCGGCGGACGGCCGCCGAATCCGTTCGCGGACCGCCGACCCGGTCACTACGGTGTGGGGCCATGCCTCCACTGATGAAACTGACGGCGGTCACCCTCGACTGCGCCGATCCCCGAGCGCTGGCCGCGTTCTACCAACAGGCCACCGGCTTCGCCCCGCACCCCCGGTCCGACGCCGACTTCACCGGCCTCACCCGCGAGGACGGGCTCTTCCTCGGCTTCCAGCGCGTCGACGGCTACCGGCCGCCGCAGTGGCCCGGCCAGATCGTGCCGCAACAGAGCCATCTGGACTTCACGGTCGACGACCTCGACACGGCGGAAGCCGCGCTGCTGGCGCTGGGCGCGACCAGGCCGCAGGCGCAGCCGGACGAGCAGGGCTGGCGGGTCCTGCTCGATCCGGCCGGCCACCCCTTCTGCCTGACCACGAAGTGACGTCCAGGGCCGGGCCGCGCACCCGGCCGCACGTCCCGCCACCGCGCCGCGTCCGAACCGGTCAGGAATCGAGAAGCGCCGGTCGCCGGGGTCACCTACGGTGACGATCAGAGGCGATTCCCGGGGCACCCCGGGTCGCCGTGACCCCCGACGTCTGGAGCGACCATGACCGACTCTGCCACCCAGGGCATCAAGACCGTCCTGCACCCCGTCGCCGACCTGGCCAAGGCCAAGGCCGTCTACGCCGCCCTGCTCGGCGTGCAGCCGACCACCGACTCGTCCTACTACGTCGGCTTCGAGGCCGCGGGACAGCACATCGGGCTGGTGCCGGCCGGCGGGCCGCAGTCCGAGACCTCACCGGTCGCGTACTGGCACGTGCCGGACATCGAGGCGAAGCTGGCCGAGGTCACCGCGGCGGGTGCCACCGTCAAGGAGGCGGCGCACGACGTCGGCGGCGGCCGCCTGGTGGCCACCGTCACCGACCTCGACGGCAACGTCCTGGGCCTGCTCCAGGACCAGTGAGCACCGGCCCCGGCCGCGCCGGGGGGCGGCGGAGCGTTGCCCCGGCCGCGCCGACCCAGTACAACCGGACGTACCGCCCCGGCCGGCCGGATCGAGCCAGGTGACGCCGACGGGGGCCGCGCACGCGGCCCCCTCACAGATGGAGAGACGCACAGCATGGCCAAGAGGACGGACCAGCAGGCGCCCGAGCCGCACATCGCCGACAGCCACGGCTTGATCCGCGTGCACGGCGCCCGCGTGAACAACCTCAAGGACGTCAGCATCGAGATCCCCAAGCGACGGCTGACGGTGTTCACCGGGGTCTCCGGCTCGGGCAAGAGCTCGCTGGTGTTCAACACGATCGCCGCGGAGTCGCAGCGCCTGATCAACGAGACCTACAGCGCCTTCGTGCAGGGCTTCATGCCGACACTGGCACGGCCGGAGGTCGACGTCCTCGACGGGCTGACGACCGCGATCATCGTCGACCAGCAGCGGATGGGGGCCGACCCCCGCTCCACGGTCGGCACCGCCACCGACGCCAACGCGATGCTGCGCATCCTGTTCAGCCGGCTCGGCAAGCCCCACATCGGGCCGCCCGGCGCGTACGCCTTCAACGTCCCCTCGGTCAGCGCCAGCGGTGCCATCACCGTCGAGCGCGGTGCCAAGAAGGCGGTCAGGGCCACCTTCAATCGCACCGGCGGCATGTGCACGCGCTGCGAGGGCCGGGGCAGCGTCTCCGACATCGACCTCACTCAGCTCTACGACGACTCCAAGTCGCTCGCCGAGGGCGCCTTCACCATCCCCGGCTGGAAGTCCGACAGCTTCTGGACCGTCCGGGTCTACGCCGAGTCGGGTTTCCTCGACCCCGACAAGCCGATCCGCAAGTACACCAAGAAGGAGATGCAGGACTTCCTGTACCGGGAGCCGACCAAGGTGAAGGTCGAGGGCGTGAACCTCACCTACGAAGGGCTGATCCCCAAGATCCAGAAGTCGTTCCTGTCCAAGGACAAGGAGGCCCTGCAGCCGCACATCCGGGCCTTCGTGGAGCGGGCGGTCGCCTTCAGCACCTGCCCCGAGTGCGAGGGCACCCGGCTCAGCGAGGGCGCCCGGTCCTCGAAGATCGACCGGGTCAGCATCGCGGACGCCTGCGCGATGCAGATCAGCGACCTGGCCAAGTGGGTCGGCGGCCTCGCCGAGCCGTCGGTGGCCCCCCTGCTCACCGCGCTGCGCCAGACCCTGGACTCCTTCGTGGAGATCGGCCTCGGCTACCTCGCGCTGGACCGGCCCGCGGGCACCCTGTCGGGCGGTGAGGCCCAGCGCGTCAAGATGATCCGCCATCTCGGCTCCTCGCTCACCGACACCACCTACGTCTTCGACGAGCCGACCGCGGGCCTGCACCCCCACGACATCCAGCGGATGAACAACCTGCTGCTGCGCCTGCGGGACAAGGGCAACACCGTGCTCGTCGTGGAGCACAAGCCGGAGACGATCGTGATCGCCGACCATGTCGTCGACCTCGGCCCCGGCGCCGGCGCCGCGGGCGGCACGGTCTGCTTCGAGGGCACCATCGACGGGCTGCGCGCCGGCGACACCATCACCGGCCGGCACCTGGACGACCGGGCCGCCCTCAAGGAGAGCGTGCGCAAGCCGACCGGGGCGCTGGAGATCCGCGGCGCGACCGCCAACAACCTGCGGAACGTGGACGTCGACATCCCGCTCGGCGTGCTCGTCGTCGTCACCGGCGTCGCCGGCTCCGGCAAGAGCTCGCTCGTGCACGGGTCGATCCCCGCGGGCGAGGGCGTGGTGTCGGTCGGCCAGGGGCCCATCCGCGGCTCACGGCGCAGCAACCCGGCGACGTACACCGGCCTGCTCGACCCGATCCGCACCGCGTTCGCCAAGGCCAACGGCGTCAAGCCGGCGCTGTTCAGCGCCAACTCCGAGGGCGCCTGCCCCGCCTGCAACGGCGCCGGGGTCATCTACACCGACCTGGCGATGATGGCGGGCGTCGCCACCCCCTGCGAGGACTGCGAGGGCAAGCGGTACCAGGCCTCCGTCCTCGATCACCACCTCGGCGGCCGCGACATCAGCGAGGTGCTGGCCATGTCGGTGGCCGAGGCCGAGGAGTTCTTCGGCTCCGGCCCGGCGCACACCCCGGCCGCGCACCGCGTCCTCGTGCGGCTCGCCGACGTCGGACTCGGCTACCTCTCCCTGGGCCAGCCGCTGACCACGCTCTCCGGCGGCGAGCGGCAGCGGCTCAAGCTGGCCACGCACATGGCCGAGAAGGGCGGCATCTACGTCCTCGACGAGCCGACCACCGGTCTGCACCTGGCCGATGTCGAGCAGCTGCTCGGCCTCCTCGACCGCCTCGTCGACTCCGGCAAGTCGGTCATCGTCGTCGAGCACCACCAGGCGGTCATGGCGCACGCCGACTGGATCGTCGACCTGGGCCCCGGCGCCGGCCACGACGGCGGCACGGTCGTCTTCGAGGGCACGCCCGCCGACCTCGTCGCCGACCGCTCCACCCTCACCGGCGAGCACCTGGCGGCCTACGTCGGCTCCGGTCCCGAGCCCTCCCGGACCCCGTGACCCGCGGGGCCGCCCCCGTCCCGGCGCCCACCGGCCGGCACGGGGGCGGCCCGCGGCACCGGGCACCCGTAGAACCCGCTCCGCCCGGCGCCGGCTGTGGCACGATCGTTCCGTGACCAGCAGACCCACCACGGAGCAGCGGCTGCGCGATCTCGCGCTGCTGCGCCGCGTCCGCGACCGGATCGACCGCGAGTACGCGCAGCCGCTGGACGTCCTGGCGCTCGCCCGCGGGGTGAACCTGTCGGCGGGGCACCTCAGCCGCGAGTTCCGACTGGCCTACGGCGAGTCGCCGTACGCCTATCTGATGACGCGGCGCATCGAGCGGGCGATGACGCTGCTGCGGCGGGGCGACCTCAGTGTCACCGAGGTCTGCTTCGCGGTCGGTTGCTCCTCGCTGGGCACGTTCAGCACCCGCTTCACCGAGCTGGTGGGCGTGCCGCCCAGCACCTACCGGCGGGAGGCGGCCGCTGCGACGGCGGGGATGCCGTCGTGCGTGGCGAAACAGGTGACGCGGCCTGTCAGGAATCGGGAAGCGGGCGCACCGGAGCGCGGATAGCGTGGCTGCCATGACCCTCACGATCCACTCGAGCTTCCTGCCGCACGTCGACGCGGACGCCTCGCTCGCGTTCTACCGCGACGTCCTCGGCTTCGAGGTCCGCAACGACGTCGGGTACAACGGGCTGCGCTGGATCACCGTCGGGCCCCCCGACCAGCCCGGCGTGTCCATCGTCCTGCACCCGCCGGCCGCCGACCCGGGTGTCACGGAGGACGAGCGGCGTACCGTCACCGAGATGATGGCCAAGGGGACGTATGGCATCATCACCCTGGCCACGCCCGACCTCGACGCCGCCTTCGAGCGGTTGCAGGCCGGTGCCGAGGTCGTCCAGGAGCCCACGGACCAGCCGTACGGCATCCGCGACTGCGCCGTCCGCGACCCCGCGGGCAACCTGATCCGCATCAACGAGATCCGCTGAGCGGCGGCCGACCGCTCCCGCCCGGGACGTCCGGCCGGCCCTCCGGCACCGCAGCACCACCGACCGCCTTTGATGGGGAGCCCGGCATGACCACTCCGCGGGACCTGCTGATCATCACGATGGACGTCACGTCCAGCCGTCCCGTCGAGCAGGGCGAGCTGTCGCTGGCCCTCGCGGGGGCCGAACTGCTCGACCTCATCGACGCCCAGGCAGTCTCCCTGGACGGCGAACGCCTGCTGCCCGGGCCGCAACCGACGCTGGACGACCGCCTGTTGAACGACGCGGCGGCGGCCCTGGTGCGCGCGGAGCCGTACGAGTCCGTCGAGGACTGGCTGTGGCGCCGGGGCCGCGACCTGGCCGCCGCCTACCAGGCGGGCCTGGAGGCGGAAGGGCAGGTCACCCGGCCCCGCCACCCGTGGATCCCGCTCAGGACCGGGCCGGCCGAGCTGGCCGACTCGCCCGCCCGCCGCCACGCGGCCCAGCGCTGGACGTCCGGCGAGCCGGTCCTGGCGGGTCTGGCGGCAGCCGTGGGCGTCCACGACACCCCGACCGAGGACATCGAGGACCTGGGCGACGACGCGGTGGTGACCGTCCTGGCCGCCGTCCATGACGCGGTCACCGAGCTGGAGGGCGTGCGGCAGCGGCGCAGGATCGAGGACGCGGCCTTCGACAACATCTGGCGCGGCCAGTGACCGAGCGGCTACGCCGGGCGGCTCGCGCGCAGCGCGGCCACGGCCGCCTCCACCTGCCGTAGCGGCTCGGGGCCCACCGCCCGCAATACCACCGTGTCGGCCCCCGCCGCCCACAGCTCGCGCACCCGCGCGGCGGCGTCCCCGGCGGGTCCGGTCGCGGCGAAGACCTGCTCGACCGGGCGGCCCAGCCACTCGCCCTGGCCCGCCAGGACCGGGCCGACCGCGGCGGCCAGCCGTGCCGGATCGTCCTCGACGCACAGGAACGTGAAGACGGTCAGCGTGCGCCCGGCGTCGTCCTGCCGGCCCTTGTCCAGGTGCCCCAGCGCGGACGCCAGATCGGCGGGGCCGTTGCCCTCCGCGATGATGGCGCCGTCCGCGACCCGTCCCGCCAGCTCCAGCGAACGGGGGCGGACCACGCCCGCCACCACGGGCGGCACCACGGCGGGCGGATGCACCAACCGCACCGCGTCCAGGTGGACTTCCCGCCCGTCGACGCTCACCTGCTCACCGCGCAGCAGGCCGCGCACCGCCGTCACCGTCTCCTCCAGCAGCGCCAGCGGGCTGCGTGGCGCGACCCCGACCTTCACCATCCACTCGCGCACCCCGTGGCCGACACCCGCCGTCAGCCGTCCGGGGAACATCCGCGCCAGCGCGGCCAGTTCCATCGCGAGCAGCGCCGGGTTGCGCAGCGGTGCGGGGGCGATCCCGATACCCACCCGCAGCTCGCCGGTCGCCGCCAGCGCGGTGGCCGCCGACGCGATGGATCCGGCCCACTCCAGGTCCTCCACCACCCACAGGTCGTCGACGCCCAGCGCCTCGACCGCCCGCGCGAAGTCCGGCAGCCCCTCCGGGGCCCAGTCGCGGTCGTACATCACGCCGAGGCGCTTCCCAAGATCAGTCATGGCCCGAACGCTACGCAGCGCAGTGGCGGCAACGCAACGGCCCTGAGGGGGCTTCGGCGGCGCCGGCCGCCGCCCGGAGCCATACGTCACCCGGACGGAGTCGCCCGCTGCGCGGCGGCGGAAAGTGCCGCGCAGACTGGGCGGGCGGCTGCGTGCCGGACCTGGAAGGGTGCCCGCCGCCGTCCCGGCGGAGAGCGCCGGGTCGACCGCAGATCTGCCTGACCGAGGGGGCGACGGCGTGGAGCCGACCGCAGACCACCCGAGCGGCACCGGACACGACCAGGAGCCCGTGACCCGCTCGCGGATCACCCTGCGGGTCAACGGCGTCCCGCACCCGCTGGAACTCGACCACCGCACCACCGTGCTCGACGCCCTGCGCGAGCACCTGGACCTGACCGGCGCGAAGAAGGGCTGCGACCACGGGCAGTGCGGCGCGTGCACGGTGCTGGTCGACGGGGCGCGGGCCAACAGCTGCCTGCTGCTGGCGGTCACGGTCGACGCGGTGCCCCTGACCACCGTCGAGGGACTGTCCGACGGCGAGCGGCTGCATCCCGTGCAGGAGGCGTTCCTCGCGCGGGACGCGCTGCAGTGCGGCTACTGCACGCCCGGCCAGATCTGCTCGGCGGTGGGTGTCCTGGCCGAGGCCGCCGCGGGCCACCCCTCCCACGTCACCGCGCCCGCTCCGCCCCCCGAGGGACCGGTGGAGCTGACCCGCGAGGAGATCCGGGAACGGATGAGCGGCAACCTGTGCCGCTGCGGCGCCTACCCCAACATCGTCGACGCGATCGAGGACCAGAACCGGTGAAGCCCTTCGCGTACCACCGTCCCGCGGACGCCGACGCGGCCGTCGCCGCCTACGCCGCGCACCCCGGAGCCCACTACCTGGCGGGCGGAACCAACCTCGTGGACCTGATGAAGCGCGGCGTGGAGAGCCCGCGCACCCTCATCGACGTCGGCCGACTGCCACTGGACCGCATCGACGAGGCACCCGGCGGCGGGGCGCGGATCGGGGCGACCGTGCGCAACAGCGACCTCGCGGCGCACCCGGTGATCCGGGCCCGCTACCCGGTGCTGTCCCGAGCGCTCCTCGCCGGTGCCTCCGGGCAGCTGCGCAACACCGCGACCACCGGCGGGAACCTGCTGCAGCGCACCCGGTGCACGTACTTCCAGGACGTCTCCAAACCCTGCAACAAGCGCACGCCGGGCGCCGGCTGCCCGGCCCGCGAGGGCGTCCACCGCGACCTGGCGGTGCTCGGGCACTCGGAGCACTGCGTGGCCACCAACCCGTCGGACATGGGCGTGGCGCTGAGCGCCCTGGACGCCGTCGTGCTGCTGCTCGGCCCGGACGGCGAGCGCTCGGTCCCTGTCGACGACTTCCTGCGGCTGCCGGGCGGGCGGCCCGACCGCGACAGCGAGATCCGCCCGGGCGAGCTGATCACCGGGGTGGAACTCCCGCCGCCGCCCGCCGGGCACTCGGCCTACCGCAAGGTCCGCGACCGTGCCTCGTACGCCTTCGCGCTCGTCTCGATCGCCGCGGTGCTCGACGTCCGGGACGGCACGATCGCCGGGGCGGCCCTCGCCTTCGGCGGTCTGGCCCACAAGCCGTGGCGCGCGAGAGCGGCCGAGGAGGTGCTGCGCGGGGCACCCGCCACGACGGAGACCTTCGCCCGGGCCGCCGACGCCGAACTCGCCGCCGCCCGGCCGCTGCGCGACAACGGCTTCAAGGTGCCCCTGGCCCGCAACCTCACGGTGAGCCTGCTGGCCGAGCTCGCCGCCCGCCCGTGAGCCGTCGCCCCCGCACCCGCCCGTGAGCCCCGCCCGAGGACATGAGGAGCCGACCATGAGCCACTCGACCCCGCCGCTGGGCACGCCCGCGGTGCGCCGCGAGGGCCGCGACAAGGTCATCGGCGCCGCGCGGTACGCGGCCGAGCACACGCCGCCGGGCTGCGCCTACGCCTGGCCGGTCCCCGCGACGGTCGCCCACGGCAGCGTCGTCGCCGTCCACACCGCGGAGGCGCTGGCGCTGCCCGGGGTGCTGGCCGTCCTCACCCACGAGAGCGCGCCGCGCGTCGAGAAGCCGGACGACGCGATCCTGGCGGTCCTGCAGGACGCCCATGTCCCGCACCGCGGCTGGTACGTCGCCCTGGCCGTCGCGGAGACCATCGAAGGCGCCCGCGAGGCGGCCGAGGCGGTACGCGTCGAGTACTCCACCACCCCGCACGACGTCGTGCTCACCACGGACCACCAGGGCCTGTACACCCCGGAGACGGCCAACGGCGGTGAACCGGCCACCACCGAACGCGGCGACTTCGACGCGTCGTTCGGCGCGGCCCCGGTCCGCGTCGACGCGACCTACACGATGAGCGCGCTGCACAACCACCCCATGGAACCGCACGCGTCCACCGCGCACTGGCACGACGGGAAGCTGACCGTGCACGACTCGAGCCAGGGTTCGACCACCGTGCGCGACACCCTGGCCGCGATGTTCTCCCTCGACGCCGACAAGATCACCGTGCACTCCGAGCACGTGGGAGGGGGCTTCGGCTCCAAGGGCACGCCCCGCCCCCAGGTGGTGCTCGCCACGATGGCCGCCCTGCACACCGGCCGGCCCGTCAAGCTCTCCCTGCCGCGGAACCAGCTGCCCTCCGTGGTGGGGCACCGGGCCCCGACCGTGCAGCGCGTCCGGCTCGGCGCCGGCCCCGACGGCGTGATCACCGCCCTCGCGCACGACGTGATCACTCAGACCTCCACCGTCAAGGAGTTCGTGGAGCAGGCCGGCGTCCCCGCCCGCCTCATGTACACCTCCCCCAACAGCAGGACCAGCCACCGGGTGACCGCCCTGGACGTGCCGTCACCCTCCTGGATGCGGGGGCCGGGCGAGACCCCGGGCATGTACGCCCTGGAGTCGGCGATGGACGAACTCGCCCTCGCCGCGGGCGTGGACCCCGTCGAACTGCGGCTGCGCAACGAGCCGTCCGTCGATCCCGGCAGCGGACACCCCTTCAGCAGCCGCGGTCTCGTCGCGTGCCTGCAGGAGGGGGCGGTCCGCTTCGGCTGGGCGCGGCGCGACCCGCGACCCGGCGTCCGCCGCGAGGGCGACCTGCTGCTCGGCACGGGCGTCGCCTCCGCCACGTACCCGGTCCTGGTGTCGGCGAGCAGCAGCACCGCCCACGCGGCGCCCGACGGCTCCTACCGGATCCGCGTCAACGCCACCGACATCGGCACCGGCGCCCGCACCGTCCTCGCCCAGATCGCCGCCGCCGCGCTGGAGGCGCCGCTCGAAGCGGTCACCATCGAGGTGGGCAGCAGCGACCTGCCCGACGCCCCGCTGGCCGGCGGCTCGTCCGGCACGGCCTCCTGGGGGTGGGCGGTCCACAAGGCCTGCCGCTCGCTCGTCGACACCCTGCGGGGGATGAGCGGGGACCTGCCGGCGGCCGGGGTGACCGTCCGCGCGGACACCGAGCAGGAGACGGAGTCCGAACCCCCGTACGCGCGGCACGCCTTCGGCGCGCACTTCGCCGAGGTCCAGGTCGACACCACCTCGGGCGAAGTGCGCGTCCGGCGGCTGCTGGGGGTCTTCGCGGCGGGCCGGATCCTCAACCCGCGCACCGCGCGCTCCCAGTTCATCGGCGGGATGACGATGGGGCTGGGGATGGCCCTGACCGAGGGCAGCACCCTGGACCCGCTCTTCGGCGACTTCGCCGAGAACGACCTGGCCTCTTACCACGTGCCGGCCTGCGCGGACGTCCCCGCCCTCGAGGCGCACTGGATCGAGGAGGAGGACGCCCACCTCAATCCCATGGGCAGCAAGGGCATCGGCGAGATCGGCACCGTCGGCACGGCCGCCGCCATCGGCAACGCCCTGCACCACGCGACGGGGATCCGGCTGCGGGAGCTGCCGCTGACGCCGGACCGGGTGCTGCCGCACCTGCCCGCCCGCGGCTGACCGCGGCCGGACGCGTTCCGTCCGGAGGTCCTCAGCGAACCGCCGGGGACCGGCGCCCGGCCTCGCCGATGCGCGCGTCCATCCGTGCCAGCCGGCTCAGGGCGCGGCGGTTCATCCACACCAGCCAGCCGAAGAAGACCACGCCGAAGCCCGCGGCCACGGCCCCGCCGGCACTGCGACCCGACAGGAACCAGAGCACCGCCGGAAGGAAGCAGAAGACCGCCATCATGGGCAGCGCCCACTTCTGGTTGCGCCGGATCTTCCCCAGTCGCCGCCGCACCAGCCGGCCCATGGCCTCGCGCTCGGCGGGATCCTCGGGCAGGTCCTCCTTCATGATGCGGCGCTCCAGCGTCGGCACGGTGTCGGACCCGGTGCCGATCGCGGCCGCGTCCCGCCGTCGGCGCCGTATCAGCTGCCAGGTCACCACAGCGCACGTCACCACCCCGCCCGCGACGGCGCTGGGCCACGCGTCGAGCCCTCTCAGAGCCAGCCGCATACCGACCCAGATGACCAGCACGATGGCGGCCGTCATCCACCAGCGGTCCCAGATGTTGGGCTTCTGTCCCTGCTGTGCCGTCACCGCGCTCACCTTTCGCCAGGGCGGCGGATGCGGCACCCGCCTGCCGTCCGGCTACCCCCGAACCACGCACCGACGCGTCGCCGCAGGCGCCCCGCAGGTCCCCGTGGTGCGCCACGCGGCCCTGGTCACCGGTGAGTTGACGCCCTCCGCACGGCACGCGCGGGTCGCCCGGGGCGCTGCGGATCCCGGCAGCGGCGGCGGCCCGCGGTGCGGTCGCCTTGTGCGGGACGGACAGTCCCGGGCCCCGCGACTGTGAGTTCGCGGACTACCCGCTCCACCCGCCTCCTCCGTACCGTCGCCGCGTTCGTTCCACGAGCCCGATGCATGCGAAGGGACCGCACCATGGCGAGAACGACCACGAGGCGCCTGGCCCTGTGCGCCACGACCGCAGTACTCAGCGCCGCCCTGTCTCTGCCCGCCCTGCCCGCGGGAGCCGTCACCGCGGGATCGGAGACGGCCGGCGGCACCCCGGCCGCGGCCACCTGCTCCGCCGACGAGGGCCAGATCTACACACCGCCGGAAGCCGTGCCGGCCACCCCCGGCACCGTCGTCGCGTGCCGCCGCGTCACGCTGCCCCAGATACCCGGCAACATCCCGATGACGGCCTGGAAGGTGCAGTACAGCTCCACCGACAACACCGGCGCACCGGTCGCCGTGTCCGGCACCGTGGCCGTCCCGACGAAGGCCTGGACGGGATCGGGCGCCCGGCCGATCGTCGCCTTCAACCCCGGCACGCTGGGCCTGGGCCCGCAGTGCGCCTTCTCCAAGCAACTCGCGGGCGCCTACCAGGACGAGTACGAGGGCGACAACCTCGCCGCCCTGCTCAAAGCCGGTTACGCGGTCGCCGCGACGGACGGCGCGGGCTACCTCGACGGGCAGGTGCACCCGTACGTGTCCGGGGCCGACGCCGGCCACGCCCTGCTGGACATCGCGCGCGCCGCCCCCGCCGTGCCCGGCAGCGGCCTGTCGGCCAAGGCCGGCGTGGGGCTGTGGGGGTACTCCGAAGGGGGCGCCGCCAGTCTGTGGGCCGCCCAGCTCGCGCAGAGCTACGCGCCCGGCCTCAAGGTCGTCGGCGTCGCCTCGGGCGGGGTGCCGGGCGACCTGAAGGTCGTCGCACCGGCCCTCAACGGGGGCGCCTTCGCCGGCTTCCTCGCCGACGCGGCGATCGGGATGGCCACCAGCCACCCCCAACTGCCCTTCACCGAACTGCTCAACGGCACCGGGGAGGACGCCGTCGCCCGCGCGGAGTCGCTGTGCCTGGTCGGCACCATCGCCGGGTTCCCCGGCGCGCGGATCGAGAGCTACACCACCAACGGCTACTCGCTGGAGCAGCTGTACGCGCTGGCCGGACCCGACGGCACGACCTGGGGGCAGGTGCTGGACGCGCAGAAGCTGGGCGTGGGCATCGGGCCGTCCTGGTCCTCGGCCACCTACCGGGTCGGCTTCCCGGTGCTGCAGTACAAGGGGCTGGTGGACGAGGTCATCCCCGCCGCCACCGAGGACGCCACCCGGGCCGCGTACTGCCGGGCCGGCATCACCACGACCTGGAAGACCTATCCCGGCGACCACCTGCTGGCCGACCAGCAGGCCGTCGGCGATGTGGTGGCCTGGCTGGGCGACCGCTTCCAGGGCCGGTGGGACCTGGGCAACTGCCTGCTCCCCTGAACGCGGTGTCATGACCGCGACCCCTTCGGGCGCACGGCGGTGCCGTCCGGAGGCTGCCCGCCACCACCCCAATGGTGGCGGGCAGCGCGGGTGCTCAGCGCTCCGCGAGCACGATCACCCAGTCCCCCGCCGCGAAGCTCACCACGTGCCGCTTGTCGGGGTTGATCCGCACCCCGTACGCCGGTCCCTCGGCGGCCCGAGCGCGCAACCGGTAGCCGAGGGCGCACTCGCGGCGGCGCCGTGCCGAGGCGACGACGGTGGCGAAGGTGACCTCCTCCCCCGCCCGGACGTAGTCGGTCGCGGGCTTGAGCCGGAGTTCGCCGCCCTGCGCGGTGAACAGCTCGTCGAAGAGTCCGGCCAGATAGGGGCTCTCCGAGATCTGCGTCATCAGGAGGCTGACGAGGCGACCGCTGACGATGAAGTCGACTCCCGCGCGCACGGGCGCCAGCAGCCGGTTGCGGTCGTCGGCCATCTCCGTGGTGAGCGGTATCTCCCGGCGCGCGGCCTCCTCGATCGCCCGCAGGTGCAGCAGCGTGACCAGCGTCCTGTCGTCCGCGTCCGCCGCCCGGACAGCCCCGGAGGAGGAGGCGGGCGCCGGTCCCGCCTCCCCGACGACGATGACGCTGTCGTACGCGAGCACGTCCAGCCCCTCCAGCACACGCGGATCGGTGGTGTCCGCGCGCTGGAACGTCACTGCAAGGCACCCGGCGCCTGCCGTGCCCGAGGCACCGGCCTGTGCCGGGCCGTCGCCGAGCGCCACGACGTCGACGGTGATCGGGGCTGCGGTCCGGTGGAGGGCGAGCTGGTCGATGATCAGCGGCCCGCGGCGGTTCCAGCCGAGCATCAGCAGCCGCTGTGCGGCCGGCGGCCGGGGAGCTGCCGTGACGATGGCCGCCTCGTCGACGTGGCAGGACACGTCCGCCACCACGGCGGTGTCGTCGTCCCGGGCGATGACGACGAGCCGGTCGCCCGCGGTAATGCGGGTGCCGGGGTCCGGGTTGAGGGCGACGCCGTCGGCCCGCAGCAGGCCGACCACCGAGGCGTCGCAGAAGGCGAGCAGGGCCTCGCCGAAGGTGCGTCCGACGAGGAGCGGGGCGGCCACGGCGTAGAACTCGTCCCCCGCGAAGTCGAGCAGCTCCTCGTAGACCAGGGACAGTCCCGGCTGGCGGGCGGTCTGCACGACCAGGCGGGCGACGATGTCGTCGATGGCCAGGACCCGTCCGCGCGAGCCGGCGGCCAGCGTGGCCGTGACGTGGTTCTGCGCGTCCTGCACCGCGGCGACCACGATCGCGTCGCCGGTCGCGGGGGTGAGCGCGTTGAGGGCCAGGAGGGTCTTCACGACGTGCGCGTCGCCGTCGTCCCCGTCGGGAGGCAGCACCAGGATGGCTTTCGCGGTCTGCGGACTGACCCGGGCGAGCACGGCGGGATCGGTGGTGCGACCGGTGCGGCAGACGACGGACGTGGTGCCGGTGGCGCCGAGGCGGGCACCGATCTCCTCCTCCATCTCCACCTTGTCCTTCGCGGCCAGCACCGTGACGATCGACCGGCGCTGGTTGGTGTTGGCCGCGACCAGTTCCGCGAGCACGGAGAAGATGGGATCGGACCAGCCCAGCACGACGGTGTGCCGCGCCTCCAGCACCGCGGAGTGGCCCATGCGCAGCTCCAGGATGCGCTGGTTGATCCCCGTGGTGATCAGACTGACCAGGGCCGAGACGAACAGCAGGGCGACCAGCGCGAGCAGGATGGACGCCAGCACGTACACGGGCGACCCGACCGCCCCGCCGATCTTCAGCGTCTGCCCGACGCTGACCCAGACCGCCGCGAGCCGGCCGGAGAAGGTGGCCGGGGGCCGCCGGTCGGTCCACACCAGCACCACGCTCACCGGGACGACCGCGCCCAGGCAAGCGAGGGTGAGCCAGCCGATGAGCGCGGCGGTGCTGCGCGAGACGAGATTGTCGAACCGATACTGCAGGCGCCGCCAGAGCGACGCGGCGTGCTGCACCATGCACCCCCCCCCGCATGAAACGCCGCGGCAGTGCGCCGGCGACCCGCCCCGTGCACGTCACGTTAGGCATATTCGGGCGGCGGGCGGCCCGAAGCCCCTTCCGCTCACCCGGAGGTATGAATCGGACCCTCGGCGACGGTCGGACGTTTAAGCAGGGCACGCGGGGTACCCGGTCTGCAGGGGCAACGCGGCGGCCGGCAAGGCGGTCGCGACCCGACATTCATCCTGGGGAAGAGGAAACTCGCATGTACATAGGTCTCGGTACCGTCGTCGTCATTGTGATCATCATCGCGGTTGTGATGTTCCTGCGGCGCGGCTGATCCAGCGCGCACAGCGGGTGCGCGCACCTGCACGGTAGTGCGCCACCGGGATCGTGGACTCTCGCCCGCCGAGCATTCGGCGGGCGGGTCCTCCGCGGCCTCCCGGGGCGACGAACCGCGCGGGCCGCCCCGGCGGTCGCGGCGGAGCCGCTGCTCGAACGAACCTGTAGGCCTTCGGAGGCGCCCCGCGCGCATGCCCGAAGGCTTTTTTCATGCCCGCTCCTGCCCGCTGTCCTGCTCCCCCTGCCCCCGTGCGGTGCCCCGGGCGGACCGCCCCGCGCTGCGAGGAAGGCCGGGGACGGGAAGGATGGGAGGTCCCGCCGGCAGGAGACGTCATGGGACGCACGACGATCAGCCCGTCCGGGCGCCGGCCCGCGCCCGCCGCACGGCCGTGAGCTCCTCCCGCGGCGGCGTGGACGTCGTCACCGAGGCGCTGACGGAGCTGCACGGCCGCTACGGGGCGCTGTCCGAGGGCCGCGTCGCCGACTACATCCCGCAGCTGGCCTTCGCCGACCGGGACTGCTTCGGGCTGGCCCTGATGAGCATGGACGGCCACGGCTACCGCGCGGGCCGGTGCGGCGTGTCGTTCACGCTCCAGTCGCTGACCAAGCCCTTCGTGCTGGCCCTCGTCCTGGCGGAGCTGGGCGCGGACGAGGTGGCCCGCAGTGTGGGAGCCGAGCCCAGTGGTGAGGCGTACAACGCCATCAGCCTCGACGCGCTGACCGGCCGGCCCGCGAACGCGATGATCAACGCCGGGGCCATCGCGGTCACCGCCCTGGTCCCGGCGTCCGGGCCCGCAGACCGGTTCGCCCGGATCCTGGAGTGCCTCGGACGGTTCGCCGGCCGCGCCCTGTTCGTGGACGAGGACGTCTACCGCTCCGAGGCCGCCACCGGCGACCGCAACCGCGCCATGGCGTACCTGATGCGCGGCACCGGCGTCCTGCGGGGCGATCCGGTCGAGGCGGTCGACGTGTACTTCCGGCAGTGCGCCGTGCGGGCCACCGTGACCGATCTGGCGGTGATGGGCGCGACGCTGGCGAACGGCGGGACGAACCCCGTGACGGGCGAGCGCGTCGTCCCCGAGCCGGTGGCGGTCCAGGTCCTGTCGGTGATGGCGATGTGCGGCATGTACGACGCGGCCGGGAGCTGGATGCTGCGGGTGGGCCTGCCGGCCAAGAGCGGGGTGTCCGGGGGCCTGGTCGCCGTCAGCCCCGCCCGCTTCGGGATCGCCGTCCACAGCCCGCCGCTGGACGCGGTCGGCAATCCCGTCCGGGGCGTCGCGGCCCTGCGGGAGCTGTCCGAGCGCTTCGGGCTGCACATGATGCACAACGCCGCGCCGGTGGCCCCGACCGTGCTGGGGTCGACGACCACCAGCGGCGGGCGGATCGCCCTGATCGCGGCCCAGGGCAGGCTGGACTTCACCGCGGCCGAACGCGTGCTGTTCGCCCTGGAGCAGCGGCGGACGGGCCCGCCGGGCGGGGTCGTCCTCGACCTGGAGCGGGTGTCCGGCATGGATCCCGCGGCCAAGGCGATGCTGGAGCGCGCCCTGACCCTGCTCATCGAGGCAGGACACGATGTGACCGTCGTCGGCGACCTGCCCTTCCGCACCCGCGGCGCGTGGCGCCGCTCCGCCGACCGCGCCCAGGCTCTCGCCGCCGCCGAGCAGGCCCTCACGGCCACCGGCGACCGCCCCCCGGCCACCGGCCGGGACCACTGACCGCCACCGCCGCTCGGCCCATCGGTCCCGTCACCCCGGCCTCGGCACCGCCCCCTCGGGGAGTGCGGTACCGGCCGCGCGGATCGTCCGGACCACGTCGTGGGCCCGCTCGGAGGCGGTGGGCCAGGCCTCGGACGAGCAGGCCACGACCCGGTCCGGGCGGGTCACGGTGTGGCCCAGCCGCGCCGCCAGTTCGCTGCCCACCGCGGGCGCCGGCACGTCCTGCGGCACGAAGAGGACGGACACCTGCAGATGCGGCGGCTCGGCGAACCAGCGCCGGCGGCCCGCCCAGACGAACGGCGACAGGAGGTGGTTGGTGGTGGCCAGCCCGAGCCGGGCGGCGTTCTTCGCCCGCGGCACCACCCCGTGCAGGTCCTTCGGTGCTTCGAGGCCCACCCCGTGCGCGGTGCCGCCGGCGACGACGATCAGGCACCCGTCGGAGGGTGCCCGGCTCTGCCGGTTGCCGAAGCGCTCGCCCTTCGCGACCTGGGCGACCTCCAGGACCGCCGAGCGGAACTGCGTGGCGCCCGGGTCGCCCAGCCACAGGTCGGTGCCGACCCGGGCCCGGAAGCGCGTATGGGGGAAACGCTTCTGTACCTGCTCGAGCTCGCCGGCCTCCACGTGGCTGACGAACATCGTGCGCACCGGCAGATCCGCCGCGTGGAGCTGCTCGACACGCGCGGCGACCTCCCCGACGGCGTCCAGCCCGCCGGCCCGGTTCAGCGGCAGGTGGATCGCGAACCCCTCCAGGCGGACGTCCTCGATACCGGCGCGCAGCAGCCGCAGGTCCCGTTCCCCGACACCCGGCGACCGCATGCTGCCCGTCACCTCGACGACGACCCGGGTCCCCCGCAGGCCGCGCAGGCTCTCGGCGCACGACACCGACCGGATCACCCGTCCCGGCAGCGCGGGCGCCTCCTCGCCGCGCCAGTGAGGGGACAGGACCAGCACCTTTCCGCTGTACACGTCCTTCATCCGGGCTGCCTCCCAGGTCGTCCCGACCGCGATGACATCCGCGCCCAGCCGCCGGGCCTCCTCGGCCAGGGCCTCGTGGCCGAAGCCGAAGCCGTTGCCCCTGACGACCGGGACGATCCCGGGGAACTGCCGGGCCACGCCGTCCTGGTGCGCCCTCCAGCGCACGGGGTCGACGTACAGCGTGAGCGCCATGACCGGCGGCCTCCATTTCGCAACTGCGCGACGCGCAAGGGGGGAACTGTCGTCAGGTACGGGCTTCGCCCGGCGCCCGTTCAGCGCCGTCCGGCCGCTACGAGGCGATGGGGCGGTCGCAGAGGTGGGCCGGCCCGGTGAAGAACGCGCGGTAGAGGGGCTCGTCCGCGGTGCTGATCTCGACGGTCGCCAGGAGGTGGCGAGAGCTCGTCGTACTGGCGTAGAGCGGCGCGTCGAGCTCCTCGACGTTGCCGAAGTGCAGCCGGGTCACCCCGCCCTTGCGCGCCTCGGCGCGTACCTTCACCCAGTGCAGCGGGGTCCGGTAGGAGCCGATGACGCGGTTGCGCCGGAACAGCTCGAAGATCCCGTGATCGACCCGCAGGTGCACGTCGCCGTACTCGAAGACCGTGGCGTCCACGTCACGCCACCCGCCGGTCGGCGAGCGTGGCCACCTGGGTGAAGTACGCGCGGAACAGCGGCTCGTCGCCGGCCGGCACCCGCACCACGGGGGAGGTGGAGAACCGGAACGCCCGCGGGTCGGTTCCGTACAGTGCGACGTCCGGATCGCCGACGGTGCCGAAGAACACCTGTCCGGGCTTGGCGGGCTTCTTGTACAGCACCAGAGCGCCGAGCCGGCGCAGCGGGACGCGGAACGTGTGCTCGCCCGCGGTCAGGTCGAAGAACTCGAACACCCCCCGGTCCACGCGCAGATGGAGGTCTTCGTAATCGAACGTGAGCGGATCCATGCCGCAGAAGGTACCGCGCTTCCGCCCCGGTGATCACGGGAACGAAGGCGCGGACCGCGCGGCGCCGCGGACCGGACCGGCGGCACGCGCCCGGCCGGGGACCGGGGGCGGGCCGGACACCGGTCCGGCCGGCCGGTCAGCCCAGGGGCAGGTGCTGGCGCACCGAGTGGGCCGCGGACTGCAGGTTGTCGGTGGAGCGGGCCGCGGCGGCCCGGGCGCTGCGCCGGCCGCGGCCGGCCGCCTTCTGCGAGCGGTAGGCCAGCGACGGCTTGCCGTGGGTGTCGGCGGCGGCGATCGCCAGGCCGCCCAGCAGGGAGACGTTCTTGAAGAAGAAGATCTTCTGCCGGGACCGCTCCTCCGGGTCCTCGACGGTCCAGTACGCGTGCTCGGCCAGGGTCGTGGGCACCAGCGTCGCGGCGAGCGCGAGGGAGGCGAGCCGGGGGAACCGTCCCAGCGAGAGCAGGACGCCGGCGCCGAGCTGGACGCCCGCGTTGATCCGTACGAACTGCTCCGGGTTCTTCGCGAGCGAGGGAACCTGCTCGGTGATGCGCCGGACGACGGGCTCGGCGGCCGGTGCCAGCGCCTCGCTGTTCCGCAGCGCGGAGTAGCCGCCGGCGATGAAGGACGAGGCCAGCAGGGGCCGGGCGCATTTCCTCAGAATGGTCATGGGGTGCGGGTGCCCGGCCCGGCGGCGGACATTCCTCGGCCGGGGCAGCCGTCGCAGGCCGGCGGCCGCTTCCCACCCGGGTGGCCCACCGCGGGGCCACCCGGAGCGCCCGTCAGTACTGCTCGGTCTCCTGGTAGCCGGTGTTCCCGTCGTCGTCGCCGTTGAAGGCGTCGACGGCGGCGGCCGGGTCGAATCCGGGCGGGCTGTCCCGCAGGGTCAGACCCATGCCCGCCAGCTTCATCTTGACCTCGACGATCGACTTGCCGCCGAAGTTGCGGATGTCGAGCAGGTCCGCCTCGGACCGCGCGGTGAGCTCGCCCACCGAGTGGACGCCCTCGCGCTTGAGGCAGTTGTACGACCGGACCGTGAGGTCCAGCTCCTCGATCGGCAGCGCCAGATCGGCGGCCAGGGCGGCGACCGTCGGGGACGGGCCCATGTCGATGCCCTCGGCGTCGACGTTGAGCTCGCTGGCCAGGCCGAACAGCTCGACCAGGGTCTTGCCGGCCGACGCCAGGGCGTCGCGCGGCAGCACCGCCTGCTTGGTCTCGATGTCGACGATCAGCTTGTCGAAGTCGGTGCGCTGCTCGACACGGGTCGCCTCCACCGTGCAGGTGGCCTTGAGCACCGGGCTGTAGATGGAGTCGATCGGGATCCGGCCGATCTCCTGGCCCTGCTGGTTCTGGACGGCGGAGACGTAGCCGCGACCGCGCTCGACGGTCAGCTCCACCTCCAGCTTGCCCTGACCGTCCAAGGTGGCCAGCACCAGGTCCGGGTTGTGCACCGTGACCCCGGCCGGCGGCGTGATGTCGGCGGCGGTGACGACGCCCGGCCCCTGCTTGCGCAGGTGCATCACCACCGGCTCGTCCTCCTCCGAGGAGACCACGAGCTGCTTGATGTTCAGGACGAGGTCGGTGACGTCCTCCTTGACGCCCGGCACGGTGGTGAACTCGTGCAGAACGCCGTCGATGCGAATACTGGTGACAGCCGCACCTGGGATCGACGACAACAGCGCCCGACGCAGCGAGTTACCCAGGGTGTAGCCGAATCCCGGCTCCAGCGGCTCGATCACGAACCGTGAACGCCACACCTCGACGACCTCTTCGGTCAACGACGGACGCTGAGCGATCAGCACAGGAAAAATCCTCCATACTCCGGCGCCCTGACGCGGCGCCACCACCCGTGACTTTACTGGCGCCGGGCGTCCTGTGAGCCGCGCCGTGCTGGCGTGGACGGCTCGGGCAGGTTTACGCCGAGTTCCGAGGGGCCCGCGCACATGGGTCGGGCCCCGGCAATGCCGGGGCCCGACCCATGCGGAGTGGCAAAGATCATCTCTGCGCGCCGGTGCCTACCAGCGGTACCAGCGGTGCCGGCCCCCGGAATGCGTACCACGCATCACGAAGCCGAGCAGCCAGACGACCAGCACCACGACAGCGACCCACCAGAGGATCTTCAACGCGAAGCCGGCACCGAAAAGAATCAGGGCGAGCAGTAGCACCAAAAGCAACGGACCCATGGTTATCAACCTCCTGACCAGCGGATGCCCTGAAGTGGATCGATCATTCGCACGATTTCCCGGGGACCTGCCGGCCGCCCCGCCCCGGGCTCGCCGCGTCACCCGGACGGGGGAACACGGCGCCCCCCGCCGGCCGCGGACCCACGGTCGTCCAGCGGCCGGTCCGCCCGCCGGGACGCGTGGACCAGGCGGTGCCGGGCACCCGTCCCTGTGGTCTGGTGGAGTTCCGAGGACCCGGCAAGGAGTCACGCATGGCGGAGTCGTTCGACGCAGTGGTCATCGGTGCGGGTCCCAACGGGCTCGTCGCCGCGAATGTCCTGGCCGATGCCGGCTGGCACGTCCTGGTCCTGGAGGAGCAGCCGGTGCCCGGCGGAGCGGTGCGCAGCGACCGCGGCGTGCATCCGGACTACGTCAGCGACATCTTCAGCTCCTTCCATCCGCTGGCCGCGGCCTCACCCGCTGTCATCGCGCTCGAACTGGAGCGCTGGGGCCTGGCCTGGAGCCACGCGCCGCAGGTGCTGGCCCATCCGCTCGCCGACGGGCAGTGCGCGGTGCTGGACCGCGACCGGCTGCGCACCGCGAAGAGCCTGGAGTCGTTCGCGGCCGGGGACGGCGAGGCCTATCTGCGCCTGGTGGAGGTGTGGGACCGGTTGGGACCGGACCTCCTGCAGTCCCTGTTCGCACCGTTCCCGCCGGTCCGCTCCGGGCTCGCGCTCGCGGCCAAGGTGCGCGCCGCCGGCGGGCTGCGCCTGCTGCGCATGCTGGCCCTGCCGGTGCGCCGGCTGGGCGAGGAGGAGTTCTCCGGGCAGGGCGGTCCGCTGCTGCTGGCCGGTTGCGCCCTGCACGCCGACTTCTTCCCCGAGTCCGCCGTCAGCTCCGGCTTCGGCTGGCTGATGGCGATGCTGGGCCAGCAGTTCGGCTGGCCGGTGCCGGTCGGCGGCGCCGGAGCCCTGACGGACGCGCTGGTCCGGCGGCTGGCGGACAAGGGCGGCGAGGTGCGGTGCTCGGCGCGCGTGCGGGCCGTACAGGTCCATGACGGCCGGGCCACGGGCGTCGAGACCGAGGACGGACAGCGGATCGGCGCCCTGCGCGCGGTCCTGGCCGACGTCCCGGCACCGGCGCTCTACGGGGGCCTGGTCGGCTGGGACGACCTGCCGCCGCGGCTGCGGGACGACATGCGGCGCTTCCAGTGGGACCACGCCACGTTCAAGGTGGACTGGGCGCTGTCCGGGCCGATCCCCTGGACCGCACCCGAGGCGGCCGGGGCGGGCACGGTGCACCTGGCGGAGAGCGTCGACCACCTGACGCGGTTCAGCGCCCAGCTGGCCACCGGCCAGGTCCCCGACCGGCCCTTCGCCCTCCTCGGGCAGATGACCACCTCCGACGCCACCCGCTCGCCGGCGGGCACCGAGTCGGCGTGGGCCTACACCCACGTGCCGCACACGGTGCGCGGCGACGCGGGCGGGTCCGGCCTGACCGGCCGCTGGGACGCCGGCGAGAGCGAGACGATGGCCGACCGGGTGGAGGGCGAGGTCGAACGGCTCGCCCCCGGCTTCCGCGACCGCATCCGGGCCCGCCGCGTCCTGGCCCCGCCGGACCTGCAGCAGCTCAACGCCAGCCTGGTGGGCGGCGCCCTCAACGGCGGCACGGCCGCGATCCACCAGCAGGCCGTATTCCGTCCCACACCCGGCACCGGCCGCCCCGAGACGCCCGTCACCGGGCTCTACCTGGCGTCGGCGTCGGCCCACCCCGGAGGCGGCGTCCACGGTGCCTGCGGCGCCAACGCCGCCCGCGCCGCCCTCCGCTCGCAGAGCCCCCTGACCCGCCACCTGCTGGCTCCGGGCCTGTCCGGGCTGCAGCGCGCCCTGGCGGCGCCCAGGAAGCTGCGCGGGCGCTGACCCCGCCCCGACGCCCCGACGCTCCAGCCCCGCAACCGAAAGGCACTTCGATGGCCGTCCGACACGTGTTGATCAAACGACCTCCGCGCGCGGTGTGGTCGGTCCTCAGCGACGGAAGCACCTACGCACAGTGGGTCGTGGGCACGGACACCACCCACGAGGCCGACGCGAACTGGCCCGCGGTGGGCTCGTCCATCGCCTACACCGTCAAGCTCGGCCCGCTCGAACTCCACAACCGGACCGTGGTCCGGGTCAACGAGCACGAGTCCCGCCTGGAGCTGGAGGCGTTCGCGGGCCCCCTGGGCACGGCGCGCATCGCCATCGAGATCCGCCCCTGGGGCGACCACTCGCTGGTCGTCGTCGACGAGCACCCGCTGCGCGGCCCCGGCGCCCGGCTGCACAACACGATCGTGGACGCCGCGATCATGCTCCGGCACCGCAGCATGCTGGACCGCTTCGCCGCCACCGTGGAACGCACCACTCCCCCCACACCGGAAACCGCCCCCGACACCCACCCCACCGAGGCCGCCCCCTCGACCTGACCCGGCGCGGCGCGGGGCGCCTAGGATCACGCCATGAGCCGGCCCCTGCTGTTCCTCGACGTCGACGGGCCGCTGAATCCGTACGCGGCGAAACCCGAGAAGCGCCCCGAGGGCTACACCACCCTCCGCGTCCCGCGCGGGGACGGCGACCCGGGGCTGCGCTCCCGCAGCCGTCCGCTGCGGGTCTGGCTCAACCCCGGCCACGGGCCCGCGCTGCTGGGCCTCGGCTTCGACATCTGCTGGGCGACCACCTGGATGAGCGAGGCGAACCGGTGGATCGGACCGGTGCTGGGGCTGCCCGAGCTGCCGTTCGTGGACTTCGGCAGTGCCCTGCTGCGGGAGCGCCCGGACGGCGTCCACTGGAAGTCCGACGCGCTGCTGGCACACGCCGCCGGGCGGCCGTTCGCGTGGGTGGACGACGAGCAGGGCGCCGCGGACCACGCGCACATGGCGGCCCGGCACCGTGCGCCCGCCCTGCTCCACCACGTCAATCCGCGGATCGGCCTGCGCGCCGACGACTTCACCGCGCTCGCCGCCTTCGCGGCCTCCCTCGACAGGTCGACAGGGACGCTCTGAGCGGGGTTCCCGTGCGCCTCGGCGGGAAGGGGTGATTCCTGGAGGCCGGCGCGGGGTGGCCCCTACGATGGCGGGATGGCGGATTCCCGGTCGACCTCGGCGTTCCATGTGACCAACATCGGCGCCACGCCCACGGATCGGCTGATCGGCGCGCTGGACGCGCAGGCCGACAGCGAGGGCGTGCGCAGGCTGCGGCAGTGGGCCCATGCGGCGGTGGCCGCGCGGCCCGGGGAGCGGGCGGTGGACGTCGGCGCGGGCACCGGGTCGGAGACCCAGGTCCTCGCGGCGGCCGTCGGGCCGGCCGGCGAGGCGGTCGGGGTCGAGCCGCACGACGGGCTGCGCGAGGCCGCGCAGGCGCGGGCCGCGGCGGCCGGCAGCACCGCCCGGTTCGTCGCGGGTGACGCGGCGACGCTGCCGCTCGCGGACGCCGGCACCGACGTGGTGTGGTGCGAGCGGGTCTTCCAGCACCTGACCGAGCCCGCGAAAGCGGTCGGGGAGATCGTGCGGGTGCTGCGACCGGGCGGGCGCGTCGTGCTGCTCGACACGGACTGGGCGACGTCGCTGTTGTACCCCGGCGACCCCGACGTCGTCGCCGCGCTGATGCGCCGCGCGCTGACCGCCTCCGCGAACCCGCACGCCGGCCGGCAGCTCGTCGGCCTCCTCGCCACGGCGGGACTCGAGATCACGGACGTCGGCTCCCAGGCACTGATCCAGAGCCACTCCGCGGTCAACTGGCAGCTCGTCCGCATGCTCGGCGCGTCCGCGCTGCGCGAAGGGCTGATCTCCGAGCAGCAGCGGGACACGCTGTACGCCGACCTCACCTCCGCCGCCGACGAGGGCGCGCTGCACATGTCGGTGACCATGTTCGGCGTGGCCGCGCGGCTTCCTTCCTGACCCGGTCCCCCGCTTTCCGCGCGGCCAGTCCGACAGCGCCGACGATCAGCGCTGTCGGCAGTTGCGTGAGAATTCCCTGCAGCAGCGAGTGCATTTCCTGATCTCCCCAAGAGTTCCGGCAACGGCTCCACAACTCAGGAATACCAGGCCGGCCAGGCGAGTTGCGGGGGCCGCGACAGAGCGGACCGAAGGCCCACGGACCGGACCGCCGCATTACGGATCGATACAACCCCGACCGCATCGCTACGCGGAATCCGCGTGCGGGACGGAGCGGCTGAGGATACTGAGCGCATGGACTCCTCGCCGCACTACCCGGCCCGGGAACGCCTGGGACGGGAGCTGTATGCGCTCTCGCGCGCGAACGACCTCACGCTGCGCGAGATCTCCCAGCTCATGAGCCACGACCACTTCCTCAGCTTCACGGCCGTCGGCAGCCTGCTCAACGGAAAGACCGTGCCACGGCTGCGGTTGGTCCTGGAAGTCGTCCGCGTGCTCGGCGGCGACCCGGAGAAATTCCAGCAACTGTGGGCCGCGGCGGATGCGGAGAAACGGCGTTCGGGAACCGCCTATCGAGAGCCCGTCGAGCCGTTCGACGGCGGGCCCCGGGAAACACCGGGCTGGCAACGCCCTTCCGCCTCACGGCTGGAACTCGAGGCCGCCAACGAGGAGATCCAGGAGAAGATAGCCAGGAATCGCGCGCGGGAGAAAGCGGCGCACGAGGAGTACTACGACGTCTACGAGGAACGAGCGAAGATCGTCGAACAGATCCGCGCACTGCGGGCCGAACTCGCGGCGGAGCGCGGGGACAAGAAGGAATTGCAGGCCCGCCTCGACGCGCTCGAATCCGAGCGCGAACACCTCACCCGGCGGATCCGGCAACTGGAGGCCGAACTGAGCCGCGTGAAGGCGGCCCGGCTGACGCTGTCGGACGAGTCGAGCCAGGTGAACGAACGCCGCGCGGAGGCCGGCAACCAGTGGGCCCGCGAGGAGGAGTACCGGGCGATCGTCCTGGGCCGGCAACTGGGCGACGAGCAGGCCCGGCGGGCGTCGCTGGAGCAGCGGCTGCGGCGGCACGAAGGGGGCCGGTAGCCGTCCCGCGGTCCGCTCCGGTCCGGCCCCACCCGACCGGGCGCGAATTCCTGGCCGAAAGGGCGGTAGGACGCGGCTACTTGGGGCAGACGACGCTCATCACCGATCGAGGAGGCCCACATGCCCATCACTTTCCGCAAGTCGTTCCACATCTTCCCCGGCGTCCGGCTCAACGTGAACCGCAAGTCCCTTTCCGTGACCGTCGGCAAGAAGGGCAGTCACCGCACCTGGTCGACCACGGGCAGAACGACGACCTCCGCCGACCTGCCGGGTCCCTTCGGCTACCGGCACACCGACTCGCGCCACTGACGCGGCGCGCGGTCCGGCGTTCGGCGGGTCCGGCGGTCAGCAGGTCTGGCGCAGGTACCCGCCGCCGCCCGCGGCGGTGACGTCCCGGTCGCGCCGGACGACGCTCAGCCGGCCGCCCCAGCCGGCGCACGCCTTGGCGAGTCCCTGTTCGGTGTACTCGATCACCAGCACCTCGCTGCCGAAGGCCGCGGTGTACTCGGCGCATTCGTCGAGTGCGCCGCACTCCTCTGCGACGGCGAAGTCCAGGCCGTTGGACACCCGCGCCGCGGCCAGCTCCGCGGTGTTCTTCTGTCCGATGGCCAGTCCCCGTGCGTGGGCGTGCGCGGAGAGCAGCCGGACGAAGGCCTGGGCGTCGTCCTCGGTCAGCAGCCCCTGGGAGCGGGTGTAGCTGTCGAAGTTGTCCGGCTCGATCGCCCGGAAGCCCTTGGCCGCGCACCCGTCGATCCAGCCGCCCACCTTGGCGGCCACCCGCTGCCGCTTGTCGGCGGTGCTCAGGTCCAACAGGGCCTCGTTCCAGTCCCGGTCGACGACCACCGAGCGGTCGGCGCTCCGCAGCAGGAGATCGGCGTCCCACTCCCCCTCGGCGCCGGGCTGGGCCTGGAAGGCGTTGACGTAGCAGATGGTGTAGACCCCGGCCGCCGGTGCGGCCTCCCGGTCCCGGACGACGACCCGGACGCCTTCCGGCGGCGGATAGGCGCCGCCGATCTGGTAGTCGAACCCGGCGTGCGCGGGCGGCAGCGCGACGGCCCCGCCGGTGGTGACCGGGGACGGCGCGGTCGACGGGACGGCCGTGGGGGCGCCGGTCGGCGCCGGAGGGTCCGCGTCGTCCGAGCTGGCACATCCGGCCAGCAGTACGGCGGCCAGTGCGGCGGGAGCGAAACGGCCGAGTGCGCGGATACCGGACGAAACCATGATCGCAGGCTACCAGCGGCCCGATCATGGCCGGCCGGGCCCGGCCAGCCGTCCGCGCACGCCGACGGCCCCGCTCAGGTCGGTACCAGAGCGGGGCCGCGGCGACCGGGGTGGGCACGGTCGTGCCGACCGGGTCGGCGGGGGGCGGCGGGGCTCACTACGCG